>RECN01000063.1 GCA_007694005.1 Spirochaetaceae bacterium | reverse complement strand
GCTATCGTCTGTAAGCATTATGGCACAAAACATTACAGTAATTGGAACCGGTTATGTAGGCCTTGTAAGCGCCGTGGGTCTTGCTGATTTCGGAAACCGGGTAACCGGTGTTGACATCGATGCCCATAAGGTCGAACGCCTTTCGCGCGGAGAAGAGATCATTTATGAGCACGGCCTGCGCGATTATCTGCACCGGAACCTCGCCTCGGAGCGTTTGAAGTTCTCCACCGATATCCGTGGGAGTGTGGCGGTGTCCGACATCGTGTTCATCGCAGTCGGCACACCCGAAAGTGAAGACGGCAGCGCGGACCTGAGCTACATTGCCCGGGCGATCGAAGACATTGCCGCAGCACTCACCGGGTTCACCGTAATAGTGACTAAAAGCACCGTTCCGGTCGGAACGAACCGCTGGATCGGCGAAGAGATCCGAAAGCACGCCCCCGATGCAGACTTCTCCGTTGTTTCCAATCCGGAGTTCCTGCGTGAGGGTAAGGCCGTACAGGACTTCTTTCATCCGGACCGCCTCGTCATCGGTTTTGAAGAGGGGACGGAGCAGGGGAGCAGGGCCCGAGAGCTCATGGAGGACGTCTACCGCGCGCTTTACCTCATCGAGACACCCATCGTCTGGTGCTCGCTTGAGACAGCAGAGCTCATCAAGTACGCGTCCAACGCGTTTCTCGCGACCAAAATCACCTTCATTAACCAGATGGCCAATCTGGCCGAAGCGTGTGGCGCCGATATCCACGCGGTTGCCAAGACCATGGGCATGGACGGACGCATTAGTCCGAAGTTTCTGCACCCGGGGCCGGGATACGGAGGCAGCTGCTTCCCCAAAGATACCAAGGCGGTGGTCTCGACCGGGAACCGCTTCGGCGTGCAGATGAGTCTCATAGAAGAAGTTATTCGCGCCAACGAACGGCAGAAGGAACTGACCGCCGACAAGCTCAAGCACATGCTCGGTGACCCCGCGGGGAAGACGGTCGCTGTACTCGGACTCGCCTTCAAAGCCGAGACGGATGATGTCAGAGACAGCCCGGCGATTACGGTGGTCGGGATGCTTCGCACCTGGGGAGCCACGGTGCGGGCGCACGATCCGGAGGCAATCGAGAACTTCTCGACGCTCTTTACCGACGGCGTCACATATCACGAGAACGAGTTTGAGGCGCTGAAGGGCGCGGACGCGCTTGTGATTCTGACCGAATGGAACGCGTACCGGAACCTTGATCTCAAGAAGGCCCGCTCGCTCATGCGCGGGACCGTTATTCTTGATTCCCGGAACGCCCTGGATCCCGAGGAGGCGCGGACGCTTGGCTTCACGTACAAAGGCGTCGGGCGCTGAACGATGTTCCTGAACGAGGGGGCTGCGGCCGGGATACTCGAAGCAGCGGTTCGTGCCGGGATGCACAGTCTCCGGCTCTCGCAGGATGCAACGGCGGATCTTGACGAACGCAGCAAGGACGACGGCTCCCCGGTCACGCGTGCCGACATCGAGAGCCAGGAGATCATTCTTGATCGTCTCGGTCGACTGTATCCCGACATCCCGGTCGTCGGTGAAGAAGGCGAGAAGGCGCCTGAAGCCGAGCGGGCCGCGTACCGGGAATACTTTGTTATTGATCCCATAGACGGGACAAAAGGCTTTCTCGAAGGGAAGGGTGAGTTTGCCGTGTGCATAGGCTACGTGCGCGAAGGGCTGATCCGTTTCGGTCTGGTCTACAGTCCGGCGACCGACGAAGCCATAATCGGCGAGCCGGGAACCGGGCTGTGCGTCGTCGAGTCAGCGAGCAGACGATCTATGGATGATGACCTTACGGTCATCGCGCATGAAGGCCCGGCCCTGGCCGACGATGAGCCGGAGGTGCGCGTCAGCGGCGAATACGAGCCGCTTCGAGACCGCAGCATCGAAGTCATCGCAAGCCGTCACAACATGGACAAGGAAACGAGGCGCTGGATAGACGCGCTTGGAGCACGCGCTGGTGGCGTGTCTCTGGTACAGATCGGCAGCGCCCGCAAGTTCATGTCTATCGCCCGCAACACTGCAGACGTGTATCCCCGCTTCTCCCCCTGCAGCCAGTGGGACATTGCCGCAGGCCATGCGATCGTCGAGGCTTCAGGCGGGCTGCTTGTCGATGCCGACACGGGCGCCGTGCCCCGCTACCGGGCTGATGCGCTGGAAGCTCCGCGCTTCGTCGCCTGGAGCAGACGCGGGCTGCGCGTTGCCGCCTCTGTGCACAGTCTGGTCGATTCTGCTTGACCTTTGGGGGCAGCGTTTCTATTCTTTGGCCATGGCAGACAAGCGAGTTCCGTTCACCCGTGATCAGGTCGAGGATATTACTGCGCGCTTCCCGACACCGTTTCATCTCTACGACGAGGCGGGCATGCGGCAGGCAGCGCGCGAGTTCAGGGACGCGTTTTCCTGGGTTCCGGGCGGATTCAGGAACTACTACGCGGTAAAAGCGCTTCCGAATCCCCACGTGCTCAAAATCCTCTGGGATGAAGGCATGGGGTTTGACTGCAGTTCCATGGCGGAGCTTATTCTCTGCGAACACATGAACGTCCCCGGTGAGGCGATCATGTTCACGTCAAACGATACCCCTGCAAATGAGTACCAGAAGGCCCTCGAGCTTGGTGCCATCATCAACCTGGACGACATAACACACATCGATTATCTCAACGAGAACGTCGGTATGCCCGAGCTGATCTGTTTTCGCTACAACCCCGGGCCGCTGCGAGGCGGAAACGCCATAATCGGAAAACCCGAAGAGGCGAAATACGGGCTTACCCGGGAACAGCTTTTCGAGGCCTACGTAAAGGCACGGGATCTCGGCGCGACGCGTTTTGCGCTGCATACCATGGTTGCCTCGAACGAACTGAATCCGGACTACTTTGTCGACACCGCGGCAATGCTGTTCGAGATTGCCGTCGAGTTGAAAGAGAAGACCGGCATCGAGGTTGAGTTCGTGAATCTCGGTGGCGGCATCGGTATACCCTACAAACCCGAGCAGGAAGCGGTAGACCTTGCGTACGTCGGAAAAAAAATAGACGAGGTGTATCGGCGTATTATCGTTCCGGCGGGCCTCGGCGCCATGCGCATCGTTATGGAAAACGGGCGCTGTGTAACCGGGCCGCACGGTTACCTGATTACCCGTGTCCTGCACCAGAAGCAGACATACAAGAACTATGTCGGACTCGACGGAAACATGGCGAATCTCATGCGTCCGGGCATGTACGGAGCCTACCACCACATTACTGTGCTCGGGAAAGAAGACGCGCCGGCAGACCACGTCTACGACGTGACCGGCAGCCTCTGTGAGAACAACGACAAGTTCGCCATCGACCGGTCCCTGCCGAACGTGGAGATCGGAGACCTGGTGGCCATACACGATACGGGAGCTCACGGTCACTCCATGGGTTTCAACTACAACGGCAAGCTCAGGTCAGCGGAAATTCTGCTACACGAGGACGGATCGGCTGAACAGATCAGACGGGCCGAGACCTATGAGGATTATTTTGCGACGCTTGATCTGTCTACAGTGACGCCGGTCAGCGTCTAGGCCTTGTCGAGACCCCAGAGGGAGCGAAGCCGACTCAGGAAGGCTTCTTCCGACTGGTCGCGATATCCGTCCATGCGGCTTACCTCGTCGAGCCGGGCGAGTATGAACTGCTGTACTTCAGGGCGGGTAACTGATTTAGCGAGAGACTCGAATACGCGGTCGTGTTCAGTCTGCTCATGGGTATGCGCGACGGCTTCCTGGAATTGATCGATGTGCTCATCAAGATCATCGAAACCGAAAACGTCCCGGAGAGCCTCAATACCGGCGACTTCCCCGTCCTGTACGCTGCCTTCAGCCTGCACCAGATTTACGAGGCTTCCGGCAAAAACCGTTCGCTCCTGCTGTGTCAGATCCTGTACTGTCATGACTTTTGTCCTGTTGTCTGATTTCAGGCACAGCCTGCCCGGGCCTGCATTGCCCGCCCTAAGGCATACTGGGCTTCCATGCGCTCCTGAAAAGCCTGACCGAAAATATGTTCGGCTTCAAGCCCTCCGGTGGCGCAGAGCAGCGAATTGCGAAAGGAAGGATTACGGGCGAGACGCGCGACCGTCGAAAGGATAGAGAGATAGTCGACCTGCTGCGACGGATGATTTGCGACGACAAAGATGAGATGAACGGGCTGACCGTCCGGGGAATCAAACGCAATTCCCTCGTGGGATATTCCGAGTGCGACCAGCGGGTGTTCCACTTTTGGTGATCGGCCATGGGCGACGGCGACTCCGTGCCCAAGGGCAGTGCTCTGAATCCGTTCCCGTGCTATTACAATGTCCGCGAACTCGTTCGGATCCAGGCCATCAATTTCTTCAAAAACCCTTGACTGGTACACGATGCGGCGAATCGCTTCGAACTTGTCGTTGCAATCGATATGCCATGCTACGCAACCGTGGTGAAAAAATGGGCCGTACGACGACATACTCATCCCCATCCTTGTAGCGTCTTGGCTACACTTGGTCAAGCACCCGACCGCCAGGGCCCGGCGCTGTCCAAAACCATGGTGTTCTGCTACGGTTTGTCACGGACCAGAACCCATGAGAATAGAAAGCGCTTTTCATCCGCACCTTCCCGATGGACGGTCTGCAACAAGTCTGCGCAAGCTGGCTTCGCTGCTGCCCGACATTACCGCCTGCACCGTCATCGATGTCTACTGTGTCGACGACAGGATTCAACCCGACCGGATCATCGATCTTGTCTGTGATCCAGTCGCACAAGCCGGCTATATCGGACGTGCCGCCCGTGACACGGTGCTCCCGGAATGGACGCACGTCGTTGAAGTTGCCCCGCGACCTGGTGTCACCGATCCGGTTGCCCGGACGCTCGAGTCAGCATTGCGCCGCGTCGGCAGCAATCCGCTGCCGGATAATCCCGTTCCCTGCAGAACGGCGCTGCAATACGTCATCGAAGCCCCCACCGCTTCCCTTACTACAATATCGGCATGTTCGAAGGCTCTATACAATCCTTTGATTCAAATCTGCGAGATACGCGAGCGTAGCGATCGGACACCGCTACCCGACATGTATCCGCACGTTGAGCACATGACGATACCCGATGTTCAAACCGTCCCGCTCGACGGACTCACCGTCGAAGAGCTTTCCCGGCTCAGTACCGAGCGTCTTCTCGCCCTCGAAGGTACCGAGATGCAGGCGATTCAGGCTTACTTCGCCCGGGAGGACGTACGGACGGACCGCCAGTCGCACGGCCTTGCGGCGGCGACCGACGTTGAGATCGAGATGCTCGCACAGACCTGGAGTGAACACTGTAAACACAAGATATTCGCCGCCGAAGTCAGATACGGTGATCGCACCATAGATGGCCTGTTTCGCACCTACATCGCCGCGCTCACCAGGGAACTGATCGAGCACCGGCGTGATACGGTGAGCGTCTTTGACGACAACAGCGGGGTTGTCGAGTTCGACGAGGACACGCTCGTGTGCTTCAAGGCCGAAACGCATAACTCCCCGAGCGCGCTCGACCCCTACGGCGGGGCGATTACCGGCATAGTCGGGGTAAACCGCGACATCCTGGGCACCGGCCGCGGCGCCCGGCCCATTTTCAATACGAACGTCCTGTGTTTCGGCGACCCCGAGACGCCGGCGGACGACGTTCCGGGCATGCTTCTTCATCCACGTCGCGTGCTCGACGGCGTGCATCACGGCATCGTGGACGGAGGAAACCAGTCGGGTATACCGGTCGTAGCCGGAGCGGTCCTCTTCGACGAGAGCTACATGGGCAAGCCGCTCGTGTTCTGCGGCACCGGAGGCGTCATGCCCCGGCTGACTGCCGGTGAACCTGCCTGGGAGAAGGCCGCGCGTCCCGGCGACTGCGCTGTCATGGTCGGAGGCCGCATCGGAAAAGACGGCATACACGGAGCGACCTTCTCGAGTCTCGCCCTCGATGAGACCTCACCGACGTCTGCCGTACAGATTGGTGACCCCATAACGCAGAAGAAAATGATCGAGTTTCTCCTTGAAGCGCGCGACGCCGGATACCTGTCCTCGCTGACCGACAACGGAGCAGGGGGGCTTTCGTCCTCGCTCGGTGAAATGGCCCGGGAATCCGGTGGAATACGCGTAAACCTTGACCTCTGTCCCCTGAAATATCCCGGCCTCGCCGCCTGGGAGATCTGGGTCAGCGAGAGCCAGGAGCGCATGAGCGCGGCCGTGCCGCCCGAGCATCTCGACGCGTTTCTTGCACTCGCCGAACGCCACGACGTGGAAGCGACGAGCATAGGCGAGTTCACCGACAGCGGATACATCGAGCTGGAGCACCAGAAGCAGAAGGTCTGCCGGCTGTCCATGGAGTTCATACACCACGGGCTGCCACGGATGAAGCTGACCGCGTCCTGGATACCACCCGGGGAGCGCGGGCCGTGGCGGCTCGGCGAAACGGTAGCGCGCCGCGGTCCGGCGGCGGCAGCTGAGACGAATAGCGCCGCTGGGACGAATAGCGCCGCCGGGACGGACAACGCCGCCGGGGCGGACAACGCCGCCGGGGCGGACCACGCCGCCGGGGCGGACCACGCCGCTGAGACGTACGACACCGCCGCCGCCCCATCCGCCCCGCGCGACGACCACGGCGCCACGCTCCTTCAGATGCTCAGCGACAGCGCGATCGGCAGCCGGGAGTACCTCGTGCGGCAGTACGACCACGAAGTGCAGGCGCGTACCGTCGGTAAACCTTTTGCCGGGGTTGAGGCAGACGGCCCGTCCGACGGAGGCGTCGTTCTGCCGCGACACGGTTCTAAACGGGGGCTCACGGTAACCCACGGGGTCTGTCCCCGGTATGGCGACTGGGATGGCTACCACATGGGTGCGGCGGCTGTCGACGAGGCGATGCGCGCTCACGTGGCACTCGGCGGTGACCCTGCACAGGCCTGGGCGCTTGATAATTTCTGCTGGCCTGACCCGGTACAGAGCGAACGGACTCCCGACGGTGAATACAAGCTGGCCCAGCTGGTGCGCACCTGCGAAGGCATGGCCGACGCATGCCGTGCCTATAGTGCGCCGCTGATCTCGGGTAAGGACTCAATGAAGAACGATGCCCGTGCCGATGGAAAAGTCATCTCCATCAGACCGACCCTGCTAATGAGTCTCATGGGTATCATGCCCGATGTTTCAAAGCGTCTCGACCCTGCTTTCCGTGCCCCCGGAGACTGCGTGTACCTTCTCGGGGCAACACGCGGCGAACTTGGCGGCACGACCTGGGACCGCCTGTACGGACCGGTCTGGGAACCGTCCCCGCGGCCCGTTCTCGACGAGACCGCCGAGCTGTACGCACGGTTCTTTGCCGCCGCGCAACAGGGGCTCATGCAGTCCGCCCACGATCTTTCGGATGGCGGCCTTGGAGTTGCGCTTGCAGAGTCGGCAATCGCGGGAAGACTCGGTGTTCACGTCGACCTTTCGGGGATCGTGGAAAAACCGCTTGTGCAGGAACCGATCCCCGCCAGCGGATCCCCCGCCGGGGAGCCTCAAGTCTCTCAGTCGGCTGTCGTTCACCCTTCGAGCACGGACCGCCTGCTCTGGTCGGAGAGCTGCGGCAGATTTCTTGTCACCGTTGCACCATCCGATGCCGCTGCCTTCGAGCAGGTCCTGCAGGATGTCGCCTGGGCCCGGATTGGTAATGTTTCTGCTGAACCGCAGATACGCGTCGACGAAGGCGGACGAACCCTGTTCGATGTAGCGCTTGAAGCCTGTGTGCACGCCTGGCACCGATTCGACCGCTTTCTGGCGGGAAAGGAGAAGCGGTCATGAGTAGTACTGTCTGTCTTCTGACCGGCTTCGGCATCAACGCCGACGCAGAGCTCGCGCTCGCGTTCGAGAATGCCGGCGCCACGGTCAGTCCTACCCACGTGTCTGCGTTACAGAAGCACGCCGATCTGCTGCACAGTTACGGGATACTTGCGGTGCCCGGAGGCTTCAGCTTCGGCGATCATCTTGGAAGCGGGATGGTGCTTGCCAGTCTGTTCCGCTCCGAGCTGGCCACGTCAATCAGACAGTTTGTGGTTGATGGTGGACTGGTGATCGGGATTTGCAATGGATTTCAGATTCTCGTAAAAGCGGGACTGCTCCCCGATGTTCATGAGACCGGGGAGCCCTCCGCATCTCTGGTGTGGAACGACAGCGGACATTTTGTCGATCGCTGGGTGGGCGTGCGGATCGAGCGGCCAGAGACGAGCCCCTGGCTGTCGGGTATGAGCGAAACCTATGAGATGCCGATACGACACGGTGAGGGGCGTTTTCTGTTCAGGGATGATGATGCCCGGCAGCGCGTGCTCGATCGCGGGCTTGCGACGCTATACTACGCCGGAGCGAACCCGAACGGTTCGCAGGACGCGATAGCCGGGATTACCGACAGTTCGGGCAGAATCATCGGTATGATGCCGCATCCTGAGGCCTACCTCTACCCCGAGCTGCATCCGGTCCGGACGCCACAGGGGAGTAGCGTCGCCGGTGAGCCACCGATCCTTCAGCTTTTTCGCAACGGTGTTGCCGCCGCTCTACGCTGAGCGACGGCTCCCGTAAGGACCTGCGGTGCGGTCAGGCCTGGTGCCGTCGCATGTACGCCACACCGAGAGCCGTGGGCATGAACACGAGGGGAACCACGATCAGGACCGCGGTGACGAAGCGCATGATGCGAAAGAAGCGACCAAGAAACGCGTCGCGTACGACAACCATGAGGTTGGTCAGCGAGATGGTGTTGGCGCCACCGAGCTGCCGACGAACGTCCTCGATAGCGTCGCGCATCGCGGCTTCCTGTCGGCTCATGATGCCGAGTGATTCGTCGTTCTGCATTTCTGCGAGAACCTCATCGAGCACAAGCGACACCTGTGCACCGTCTATCGCCTGCGGGTTCAGTCCCTGCTGACGCAGATCGGATTCAAGTTGCCGCGAGATCTCCGGAATAACGACATCCGTCGCCGCCATCAGAGCCGGCTCTATGCCCATGGAAAGCGGTATGAGCAGGCCTGATCCGGCGCAGAGGACAATCGCCAGGAATCCGACGAGTCCGCTTTTGTGCATGCGGTTGGTTCTTCGGTACAGCGAGTTAAAGACAGCCGCAACTATGATACCTATGACGAGTCCCGCGAGCATGCGAAGCCCGAGCGGGAGCAGGACCGCACCAAGATCACGTGCAATCTGTTCGACTATTACATCAGACATACCAGAAACCCCCTTATTGTTTCAGGAATATTTCAATCACCGGACAACGAACCGGTGGTGGCTCAACCGGCAATTTCAGAACAACCGTATCATCCGGCTGGTCTACGAGCATATTGCCGTGACCGAAGGGTTGCTTCGGTTCCGCCCAATGCAGTTCTGATGCATCGTGCAGGAGCTGTGCGTACTCAATTCTGCCAGCAAGGCCGGGGAGCTGCACATGGCTGAACGGCCAGTTGAACACGTGGAGATACAACCGGTTGTCCCGGGTCGTATAGCGGCAATCCGACGGAGGGGTCAGCGGACTCGCGGTGCAGCCGTAGATAGACCTGTCGTTCACCTCCATCCAGTCGGCAATCTCGGCGAGCGCATTGACCGCGCGGTCGTCGAAATCTCCCCGGGCGGTCGGTCCTACGTTCAGCAGCAGATTTCCGCCGTTTGCGACGCTGTTTACCAGGAGCTGAATGAGCTGTTCCGGGGTCTTCCAGCTTGACTCATCCCGGTGGTATCCCCAGGAGCCGCTGAATGTCTGACAGGCCTCCCATACGACCGGTTCTCCGTTGCGGGTGACCCAGCTTGTCGGCTGGAACTGCTCCGGAGTAATGACGTCTCCACCGATCTCGAGCCGGTCATTCACGATGATATCGGGGCAGATCGACCGGATCTTCTTCATGAGCTCGACGCTTCCCCAGGCATCCGCCGCTTTCCCTTCAAACTGCGGGTATTTCGGGCTCTGCGCGTACGAGAAGTCGAACCAGAGGATATCGGGTTTGTGTGCGCTCAGGAGCTCCTCGACCTGGGCGTGGAGGTACTCACGGTACCGGGACACGTCTCGTGACCGGTTCATTTCCACGGCGTCCGGATGGTTTCGCAGCGGGTGTATGTGGTCTATGGGAAACTGCGGATGGTGCCAGTCGATCAGCGAGTAATAGAACCCGACCCGAAGTCCTTCGGCCCGGAATGCTTCAACGAATGGCGTCAGCAGGTCTCGACCCGCCGGGGTACTCGGTGCCTTATAGTCGGTGTGGGCGCTGTCCCAAAGGCAGAATCCCTCGTGATGTTTTGTCGTCAGGACGACGTATTTCATTCCTGCTTCGCGTGCATACGCTGCCCAGACGGCAGGGTCGTAGCGGTCAGGATCGAAGTGCTCGAAGTACTTCCGGTATTCCTCGGGAGAAATCTCTTCGTTGTGCTGCACCCATTCGTGCCGTGCCGCCTGGGAGTACAGACCCCAGTGAATGAACATGCCGAATCGGTCCTGTACGAACCATGAAGTGTCGCCGTCAGTTGGCTTTGGTGTATGCATATTGCCTGTATTGTACGCTCATCGCTCGCATAGAGCCAGTGAGTATATTACCCCGGTGGGTCTCTGCGATCGTATTTCCGACATCCGTCGACGTCAAACAGGTCGCAGTCGTGTACCTGAATGACGTCGCCATATCCGTCAGGGAGCGGCCCGGTCAGTCGAACCTCGCAGTCTTTCAGCCTGACCGAATCGGCTGCGGTCAGCGAAACGCCAGCAAACGGTGCGTCAACGAGGCCCGGGTCTTTCCCGGGATCACGGAAGCCCGGACCGAGGGTGTCGAAGGGTCTGATATCGATTCTTCCGGCACCCCATCTGGAGGTCTTCAGAACTTCAAAACGACAGTTTGAGAACGAGATATCTTGGATCGTGCTGCTTCCGTCAGCGCGCCGCGTACCGTAAAGAACCACGCCGTTCTCTCCGCGAGCCATGAGGTTTGATACCTGTACGCGCGAAATGCTCCCTAGACCGTTCGCCGGGTTCCAGGCAGGCGGGCCGAACCCCGCGCGGTCCATCTCCGATCCGAAGCGGTGAACGGCGGTGATGTAGATCGGCTCAGCCTTACCCCACCAGTGATCCTCGAACAGGCGCGTTTCGATAATGCATCCGGAAATCAGGAGATCACTCACGTTTCCCTGGTCTCTGAGCTGTACGGCTATCCCCCGATGCGACGAGCGTATGATGCAGCCGGTGATGGTGATTCGTCTGAAGTCCGAGACGCTCTCGCTACCGATCTTGATTGCCGCCGAGGTCGACTCGATCTGACAGTTTGTAATGCTGATGTCCTCACAGGGACCGCGGTCCGAGAACTCCTTGGTGTTTTTGAGCACGATCCCGTCGTCGCCGGCCTTGATGCGACAGTCGGAGATCGTCACGTGGCGACAGTGATCAGGGTCTATGCCGTCACAGTTCGGGATCTTTGTGTTGTTGTCTATGGTGACACCGGCTATGGTCACGTGCTCACAGCCCACAAGGTGAAGGGTCCAGTTCGGGGAGTCGCGAAAGGTCACGTCACGTATCGTAAGGTGACGACAATCTACAAAGCCGACGAGGCGTGGTCGCCATGGTGCGGGCTCAAAAATGTAGGTCAGGTCGCCTCGCATGTAGTCTATGCCGCGTCCGTCGATCGTGCCGGTACCGGTGATCGCGCAGTGGTCGGCTCCCCAGGTCTCGATGACGCAGCCGAAGCCTTCAGACCCGTAGCGGTCCGGGTCTGAACTCGCAAGAAGCAGTGACCCGCCTGCGAGATGCAGTTCGACGCCGCTTACAAGGCGTATCTGTCCACACACGGTGCTTCGCCCGCCCGGGACCACGACGGTGCCTCCCCCGTTGTCCCCGACTGCGCGTATCGCGGCCTGTATCGCAACGGTGTCATCGGTCTTACCGTCGCAGACTGCCCCGTATTCGACAATTGACGTGTTCATCGCAAGAGCCTAACCTGCAACGGCCATGGTGCAAAGTCGAAATTTCGTGCGTCTTGTTGCATATTTCGCAGATAGGCTATGCTCCCCGGAGCATGAGTGAAGCAGAAGAACCGAAGCCACATCCAAGCCTGCAGTTCGCCGTGATTCAGTCGCTGGTGACCTTGACCACGGTCAAGTGGGTAATTCTCGCCGCTATCGCCGGGTTTATTGTCGGGGTGCCGACGGCAGTCTTTCTCCGCCTTCTTGACGGTGGGATTTCGGTTGTGTACGAACTTCCTCATTTCTATGTTCTGATTCCGGTCGGCCTCGTCCTCAGCTATTTTATCGTCTCGCGACTGGCACCCGACGCAAAGGGCCATGGTACCGAACAGGTTATAGAGTCCATTCATCATCACGACGGCGATGTCCGGTTGCGCGTGATTCCGGTCAAAATGCTCGCAACCCTGGTCACTCTGATTCTCGGAGGATCTGCTGGTAAGGAAGGCCCGAGTGCGCAGATCGGTGCCGGTGTTGCTTCGGCATTCGCCCGGCTTGTGCGCATGAACAAGCTCGACCGGCAGCGCTTTGTACTCTGCGGGATCAGTGCGGGGTTTTCTGGTGTGTTCGGCACGCCGCTCGCCGGCGCCCTTTTCGCATCTGAGGTTCTATCTATCGGGCGCTTCCATTACAACCGGCTTCTGCCTGCGCTTATAGCAAGCTATGTCAGCGCGTTCGTGACGCGCCGCCTCGGGGTCCGGCACCTGAGTTTCTCAGTCGAGCATACCTTCCCGGGCGAAGCGGTCATGCTCCTGAACATGGTCGTGTTCGGACTGGCGGTGGGGCTGGCGGCAGTGCTGTTCGTATCCATGTTGAATCGCACTGAGGACGTCTTTCATAAATGGCAGATTCCGGGATCCGTGAAAGCACTCATTGGTGGTATCATACTCATACTCGTTGTCATTGGGACCGGAACGACCAACTTCATCGGTCTCGGAATGGAGATCGTCGACACAGCGCTGGATGGTGTGGCCTACCGTCGTGTCGCCCCGTTTTTCAAGATGTTCACGACCTCGATCACGCTTTCAGCGGGGGGAAGCGGCGGTATTCTGGGTCCTATCTTCTTTATCGGGGCTACGTTCGGAAACCTCTGGGCGCAACTGTTTTCATACGATATTGCAGTGTACTCAGCTATTGGCATGGTAGCCTTCCTCGCGGCAACGACAAACACTCCGATCGCTGCTGCGTTCATGGCCATTGAACTCTTCGGCGTACAAACCGGTGGCTGGGCCGCCGTCGCGGCCGCGGTCTCGTATCTCATGGTGGGTCACCTGAGCGTGTTTCCGAGTCAGATCATCTTCCAGAAGAAGACCTTCTTTATGGATCTTGAGACTCACGATATTCCCATGCACTTTTCGGCGGCCGGAATCAAGCGGGTATTTCTGGCGTTCTTTCGCGGCTATCGGGATGACAGAGACATAGGTATCAGACCAGTCGGAAAGTCGATCGCCGAGAATCTCAAGGCCGGCATACAGCAGGTAGTAGATCCCCGTGTGCCTGTACGAAACTATTATCCGCTGAGTGCAACTCCGCATGTGCCGCTGGTAAGCGCGGTTGCGGAATCACCTGGTCCTGCGGAGAAGCAGACCATGATAGATCATGCACGGGACCTCATTGATCAGGCGACACACGTGTGCGTCCTCACGGGGGCAGGGATATCTGCCGAATGTGGTATACCTACGTTCCGGGATGCTCAGACCGGGTACTGGGCGCAGTTCGATCCTGCCGATCTGGCCACCCCGCAGGCATTCCAGGAAAACCCGGCGCGGGTGTGGAGCTGGTATGCGGCGCGTCGGCAAGCGCTTATGACGGTCGACCCCGGTGAAGGTCACCTTGCTCTTGTACGGATGGAGCACTTCGTCGACCGGGTTACCGTGCTCACACAGAACGTCGACGGTCTTCACGACCGGGCCGGAAGTTCGCGGGTCTTGAGTCTCCACGGAAACCTGTTGCAGGTTAAGTGTACGAATGGCTGTGTCGTCTATCACCGTAAGGATGAAAGCCCCGAAGCTGGTGCGGTGTTCGCCGGAGACGCAGCGGCATCGTTCGCGGCGGTTGCAGCCGAAAAGGACGAGGACTTCGCCGGTCTCGATGTTCCGCGCTGCCCGGTTTGCGGTGAATATCTGCGTCCGGATGTCGTGTGGTTCGGAGAGATGCTTCCGACCAGGACCCTCGATGCAGCGTTCTCGGAAGCCGAGCGCTGTGACCTTTTCCTTTCCATCGGAACGTCGGCCCTGGTACAGCCAGCCGCTTCCCTGCCGCTCGTCGCGGTCAAGAGAGGTATTCCCGTTATCGAGATCAATCCGGTCGCCACAGCGATCAGCGACCAGATGACCCTTTCGATCCGTGGGACAGCCGGGCAGACGCTCTCGGCGATACTGTAATCAGCCGGTCTCCACCGGGAGCGTCAGGTCTTCGTTCCACTCCATCCAGGATCCGGAATAGTTCTTTACATTCCGGTACCCGAGCATTCGAAGCGTGAAGTAGGTATGCGACGAACGCGAGGCGGTGCGGCAGTAGGTAATAATCTGCCGGGCGGAGTCTGCTCCCGCACGTGCATAGCGTTCGCGGAGCTCCTCCTCTGGAAGGAACACGGGATTGAACAGGTCCTGTATATGATCCTGCCAGTTCAGGTGAACGGCGCCTGGAATATGTCCGTTCCTCGTGTGCACTGAGTTTCGCCCGAGGTACTCGTCTTCGGTGCGAGTATCAACGATCAGACTGTCCGGTGTGTCTATGGCCGTTAGAACATCCTGCTTGGTCGCGACGGCCTGATGTTCGGGGAGCGCGGTGAACAGGGTTCCAGCGCTTCTCGAAGCGCTGGAACCCTGTATCCCTGCCTCGGTGGGATGTGAGCCGGCAACCCAGGAAAGGAAGCCACCGTTAAGCAGGGACATGTTCGATCTGCCAAGGCTCTCAAGAACCCAGAATACGCGTGCCGATGGTATGAGCCCCGAGTCGTCGTACAGGACAAGATGGGTATCCTGATCGATTCCCGCCTTGCGAACACGGGCTTCGATTTCCGGTATCGGGAGCAGGTCAAGACCAACGGTATTGTTGTCGAAAAGGTCGTTCGACGGCAGACTGATCGCACCCGGAATATGCGCATCCTCGAAATCAGGCTCGCCCCGTGTGTCGACAACCGTGCACGCGCTGTCACCGCGCAGCCTTTGCAGGCTTTCGGGGTCCAATAGGATCGATATTTCCCGTTTCATGCGTCAAATTGTGTCACATCCCGCGGAAAATGAACAGTTTGACGCACAATCAGGCTTCGGAAGCCCGAAAAGCGAACGGTATACAACAGCAATATGGACCGGGTATGCTGTTAACTACCATGAGTACAGGAACGCGAAGTGTATCGGAGTTTATCTCTCGTCTCAGTGATCGGCTTCGAGTCCTGTTCGAGCACAGGGAAGCCTCTTCCCACGCGGCACAGCACGGACTCGATCGTGAGTTCACGAACAGGGTTCTTGAGGCCCAACCGCTGTCGGTCTTCATTCCTGAACGCTTCGGAGGCCGGGGGCAGCATGTACAGGAGTGCCTTTCCATGCTTGAGGCCTGCTCCTATGAGTCGCTGCCACTTTCGCTTGTCATGGGTATAAATGGCGCGCTTTTTCTGCAGCCGCTCTCGAAGTATGGACTGGAATCGGTGCAGGCAGAGGTCTTTCCTCGCTTTCTTCATGACAACGCCCTCGGTGGTCTCATGATTACCGAGCCGGGTTTCGGGTCGGATGCGCTGCAGATGCAGACCAGTGCAGAGAAGACAGCCGCAGGCTACCGCATCCGTGGTACGAAGCACTGGGGTGGACTAACCGGTCACGCCGACTACTGGCTGTTGACTGCACGGGGCATGAACCCGAAAGGTGACCTTGAACGAAATATCAGTTTCTTTACCTGGGATCGCTCATTCGGTGGAATTGACGTCGAAGAGTACTACGACAGCCTGGGTCTGCACATGATTCCCTACGGCCTCAACCGCATAGATGCCTTGTTGCCCGAGGAGCGTAAACTTGAGCCCAGGACCACAGGTGTGCGTATGCTTCTGGACCTTCTGCATCGAAGCCGCCTGCAGTTCCCCGGCATGGCCATGGGCTATCTGCGGCGGTTGCTCGACGAGGCGGTCGCTCACTGCAAGGACCGCACGGTCGGGGGGCGACCGCTGTTCTCCTACGATCAGGTACAGCAACGGCTCGCCCGCATGCAGGCGGCATTTACGGCCTGTTCGGGCATGTGCGCATTTTCGTCCCGCGCCGCGTCGGTCGACAAGGACTGTTCGGTCGATGCGCTGCCGGCCAACGCGATCAAGACGGTCGTCACCGACATGATGCAGTCGGCGGCGCAGTCGCTGTTGCAGCTCGTCGGGGCGAAGGGATACCGCCTTGATCACATAGCGGGCAGTTCTGTTATCGACAGCCGCCCGTTTCAGATTTTCGAAGGCTCAAACGACATTCTCTACCAGCAGATCTCCGAAGCGGTCCTGAAAGGGATGGGGCGTGTGCGGGAGACGAATCTCTACCGCTACCTCGCAGACCTGAAGCTCACCTCGCGCGTTGCAGATTATCTGAAGGGCCCGCTTTCATTCACGCTTGAAACTGACCTTACACAGCGCAAGACAGTCGAACTGGGAAAGGCACTCGGGCGCATCGTCTCCATGGACATGGTCATGCAGCTCGGTGATCAGGGTTTCCGGAAGGAGCTGATCGATAACTGCCTCTCTGTCATGAAAAATGATGTTGAGACGATACTCCATCGCTTTTCGTCCATGGGCAGCATCACCGTTATCGAGGATTATCGCGAGGACGCGCGGTGGCAGAATACCCTGACGGTCTGAATCGTCAGGACCTGCGATCACTTCCAGTCTTGTACAGCTTGTATTCCCGCTTGGAGGCCGCGTTCGTAGTCGCGATTCAGGGCATCGATATCCCGGGTTGTTCGTGACGACTCGAATGACTCCGGAGGGGCTACTTCTATGATCTGCACGCCCTCGGCCACGCGATCGGGCGAACGCATGTACGCGAGCGTTTGATTATAGCGCTCGGCCCGTTCGGCAAGACGCTGCTGCAGGGCCGGGTGCCGGCGCAGCGAAAATCGCATAAGCCGGTGTTTTTTTCCGGTATCCATGGTGTAGCTCATTGGACGTGATCGGATGACCACGACAGTGCGCGCACCGCGACGGAGCGCCTCGCGCACGGGGATGGGTTCGGCAAGGCCTCCGTCGACGTAGGTTTCCGAGTCCCCGAGGACCGTCGACCCTGCATCTTCAATTCTGACACCGGGCAGCTTAACTACCGAGCGGTACACCAGCGGCATTGCGCTTGATGCCTTGAGTATCTGCGCCAGATTGTCTCCCTCGGGCCGAGCGTACACGACCTTTCCGTCCCGGACGCGCGTTACCCCGACGCAGTACTCCTGCGGCGCAGCGTCAACGTGTGCCGTGTCGAGCGGGAGTTCCCGTATCGTGATCTCCCAGAGCCAGTCGAGATCCATGAGGTGACCCCCACGAAGGAAGCGCATCGTGTTAATGAACTCCGGTCGTAGTGAATAGTCGGTGTAGATCGAGTAGTTCCTGCCGCGCATGCCGGCGAGGAAGGCTGCAAGATTATTCGCCCCTGCCGACACTCCTATGCACAGGTCGAAGGGGCAGAAATCCTTGTCGAGAAAGGAGTCGAGCACGCCTGCGGCAAAAATACCACGCATGGCCCCGCCTTCGACGACCAGTGCTGTGGTGACGCTCACACGACAACGGGGCCGGCGTGTCGGGATCGCAGCGCGTATGCAAGAACGTAGCCGATGACGACAAGACCTACCGCAACCCATGCCGCCCCGGCGATGAGGGTATTACCCGAATCCGCGACGGTGATACCGATCAGCGCCCAGACGACGACGAGGGCATGGGGCAGATTGGCACTGCGAAAGCTGAAAAACCAGGAGATAAGCACTATCGCGCCGTACAGGATGAGAGCCCAGGTTTCGGCAGAAAACGGAGTCCCTGTGTAACCGGCAGCGTCAAGCGTCTGAACCGCGTTTGCCACGGTTGCGACAGTAACCCAGCCCAGATATACGCCGAAGGGAAGGTGGGTGAGCCACAGTCGTGGGGTGGGCCCTATCGTTGTCCCGGGTTCGAGTATCAGAATTATACGTACGAGCGTGTACAGGAGCAGCGCGATCACCGGCAGGGTGAGAAGGAAGAGCCCATAGTGAAAGAGTACGATCCAGACCGCATTCAGCAGGTTACTGGCGATAAACCAGCTGCCGATGCGATCCAGCTCCTCATCATTACGATGTACGGAGCGGGCCTGAAAGACGGTGAACGCGATCAGTCCGAGATAGATGATACCCCATATGGAAAAAACGTATCCCGCGGGGATGAGAAAGACATCAAACTGGTCGGAAATTTCTCCTGTCGTAACGCCATTCATTATGCCGGTCGAGGCCAGTGCGTTGACGGCAAGCGTAAGTATCAGACTCAGTCCGCATACCCACTGTCTGAGTTTGCCCTGGAAAACCATGTTCCCTCCTGATCTGTCCACCGGTGGAATTTATTTTTCCGGGCGTTCGTAGTCCCCCGGTATTCCACCTGCAACAATACCCGGATCAACTATGCCGGACGGGTTCAGCATCTCGGCAAGCGTATCCAGTGAGTCAATAATCTGTTCCTGTTCAGCCGACGGCAGTTCGGCGAAGCGGATCATGAAGCCCTCGGCGAGCGGCGGCGGGAGCTTGTCGACGGCTTTTCTGCCGTGGTCGGTAATTTCCAGATGTATCTGCCGACGGTCCCTGCTTGTCCGCACACGTCGGATCAGTTCGTCCCGCTCAAGGCGGTCAACAATACCGGTGATTGTCGAGTTGTTCAGGGCGACGGTTCGGGTCAGCGAGCCAATTGTCACGGAGCCCTGTCTGTGGACTTCAAGCAGGCACAGGACCTGTGGAAGCGTGAGCCGATAGGTCTCCTGCAGGTGCTTGGAGTGCTTGCTGATCGCGTGGGTGATCTGCCGCAGCCGTCGGGTTATGTGAAGAAACTGCGGATCGAATACTATCGTGTCTGAAGAATGTTCTTTGGCCATCGGACTTTGACCAGCCCCGTTTACCCGGGACTGGATTTCTCCTTGTTTGCGAGATGTGCCCCGAAGCCTATACCGGCTCGGCCGTGTAGCCTGTTCCCTCGAGTGCTGCGGCAATCGCTGCGTGATCGGGTTTCTGGCCTTTCGACGCGTGAATTGTCGCGAATTTGGTCTGAGATGAGGCGTCCACTTTCTGGACCCCGGGAATGGCTGAAAGGGCCGTTGTTACTTTCGCTTCGCAATGACCACAGTTCATTGTTGGTATTTTTACCGTTACCTGTTCACTTTTCGAAAATAGTCCCATACGTACTCCTTGGACGTGTTTGCGGGCAGTATATCAGAACTGCAGCCCGCCTTCTATCCTGAGCGCGTTCCGGGCCGGGAGGCCGAGGAGCCCGTAGACTCCGTGAAGCTGCAGGAAGACAGCGACTGAATCCGAGACATAATACCGGGCGCCTCCGATGGCACCGACGCCGAGATAAAACCGTTCGGTTTCTCCGTGGCCGGCAAACGGATTCTGATCATCCGCGAATCGCAGATGCTCGACTGATCCATGAAAACCGCCGCCGAAGTGAAACCCGCGGTCCCGGTCTCCGATTGATATGGACTGTCCGGCCATAGCATCACCTACGATGATGGTCCGGTCGTCAATCGGGCCCTGATAGGACTGCATAATGAACTGTGTCTGCGTCAGAAGTCCTGCGGAAGAGATCTCCGGCGGCAGCCGGTTCAGATCGTCTGAGTTAAGAATCTGTACGCTTGATGGTCTGCGAAATGAACGCGCAAGATCATTGCCAAAAACGTCACCTGCCCAGCCTGGAACAGAGAGCCCCGCAAACGCGATCATCCCTATGATCAAAAAAAAGGCCGTCCGGTGTCTTCTTCCCCACATCGCTTCCCCCTCCGTTGCCAAGAATACCACGATTGCAACAAAAAAGCCTATAATGCACACTCGAAGGTGCGGCACTATTGTCGCTGCGGTGGCGAGAAGGTACCTTCTGATAAGGACAGGTGAGCAGAACATATGCTGGTTGAAGCAGAAATTTGGACAGTCGCACGGACAGACAAGGGTAACGCGGTTCTCGTGAAGCCTATTGACGGAGACCGGGCCGTCCCCATCATCATCGGTCAGCTTGAGGCACAGTCAATACTGATCGGGCTCGGCAGCGTTCCTATGCCGCGTCCGCTGACCCACGATCTATTCATTACGACATTCGACAAGCTGGGTCTGCAGATCGAGCGGGTAGATATTACTGAGCTCAAGGAAGGAACCTTTTACGCACGTATCATTGTTCACAAGGGTTCGGAACTTCTGACCCTGGACGCACGGCCGTCGGACGCACTCGGCATCGCGGCGCGCAGTCACTGTTCGGTGTTTATTGACGACGTGCTCGTCGAAGAAGCCGGTATCCCGGTCAATCTGATCACCGATGAAGATGCGGCGCCCACCACTCCCGATAACGCGGATACCACAGATACCGAGCGCATCCGCCTCGAAGAAGAACTCAGCAAGGCTGTTGACGCGGAAGACTACGAGGAAGCTGCCCGTATCCGTGACCGTATCAGGGATCTGTCCTGATCACCGTTTTGAAGCACGCTGAAAGCGCGCGGGTTTCCGCCTCATCGAGCGTTTTTACAGAAAACAGGGACTTCTCATACAGCATTCCTATCTCCTGCAGGTTCTCAGCGCAGGACGGAAAGCGTTCCGCGAGCCTGTCGGTAAACTCGCCCGGCGCTTCGCCCGTATGTCTGCCGACCGATCTTTTTTCGGCCCATCGCAGCAGCCGGGTGAACTGACGCGAGAACTTCACGAGCTCGCGTTGTTTCTCGGCCGATACCGGCGGCGGTCTGTACGCACGTCTGTCCACAGGTACCGATGCGGATACGTTTCGTGCCTGTAACGTTGCGGCGAGCAGACGACGTCTCAGCGCCTGTACGAACACCGTAAGCGATCGAACGAGTGCCCGCACCCAGGCCTTCAGCGCCTCTCCTGTCGACATGCTCCGGAAGCTCCGTCGGAAACTCCGGGAGAACAGCGGCGAGATGAGAAAGATAACGAGCCCGCCGACGAGCGCGGCCCGGACCATACCCTGCAGGATCCGAAACAGCATCTGCATGAGGACCCCGGGTTCAGCCACATCATCGCCAGGGGACAGCTCGGCCGCGATTCGGCTGAAGGCATCGAACTGCTGGTCGATCTGTGGTGGCGGCGCCTGAAGGTCAAGACGGGGAAACAGGCCGGAAAGCCAGGCAAAGACACTCTGCAGCCAGGAGTACGGGATGAGGCTCTGGTTGCCGGCAAGCGAGAAGGCGATCACTGCGGTAATCAACAGAAGCACGGCCGCCTGTCGCAGACGGCGGCTTCGATACCGTCCCGGGAGGCGGCCGCCATCGCCAAGATAGCGGTACTCATCGGCGATTGCTTCCAGGCTCGCCGAGCTGAGGTATCGCAGGTATCCGGCGAGGGCCAGAAAAAGAAGACCGGCCAGGGACGCGAACTGACCGTTGATCCAGCCGAGCACGACTACGAGCAGCATCAATGCGAAACCCGCCGTAAGGACCTTGCGTGTCCGGTCGAGGGCGGCTATTGCATCGGCGATCACGTAGCGAAGGTCACGAAGCGCCTCCTGCCGTTTCGTTTCGGACCTCTGCCGGTACACCGAAATCAGCAGCTGTTCGTGATCGCGGAAACTGCCGGACAGTTCAGCGGCGATGCCGTAGGACCACAGCAGCAGCGCCGTTTGATAACCGGCTGTCAGGTATGCAGCTCCACTCCACGTTCCGGGCAGGCCCGTGGCGAACAGAAGTACCAGGTAGGATGTGCCACCCGTGACCAGAAACAGACGAAATCGTGATGCAGCGCCTGCGCGATGCCTGCGGAGCGCGGGTTCGGATCCGTAGCGTATGGTCGCCAGGACCGTGCCAAGAATTAAAAACAGAAGAGGGTTCAGCGGCAGACCTATCCCGTCGCGCAGAAGGATGCCTATGGCCATGCTGTAGGAGAGGGCCGTCGTGATGATGAGTCCGGGTGTTCTACGCAAAATCAAAGGCTCCGAATTCCGGTATTCGTCTGAAGGGCAGTGGGAGGACCTGGGCAGGCATGCGGCGTCGTTCACTCGCGAAGAGCAGTTCAAGCTCCGAATGGGGTCGAGTCGCATTGCCCAGGCGTATCAGTTGCTCGAGTGGGAGCGCGGGACCGACGTAAAACAGTCGTGAACCCGGTGAGACCGGTCCGAGCGCTCCGAGAACCGAGGTAACATTCATTTGTCCGGCTGCGACGTCGGCCTGCGCCATTGCCCGCAGCATTGCGACCATGTGTTCGTGTCCGTTTCCGGATGGAAACGCGAACTCACCTGAGCTGTCCCCGAGAGCCGCGCTCACGACGAATCCGAAACTCTGTCCGAGATCCGCCGCGTTGCGCAGTACCGCCGCCGCGCACTCTATGCAGCGTTCCACGCTCGCGTATCTGCCGCGTCCGCCGAAGTCACCGCTGCGCAGATTCAGAATCACCAGCGTGGGGAAGTACAGCGCAGGCAGGTGTTCGACGGTCTTGAGGCTGCCCGTCCGGGCCGTAGCCTTCCAGCTGACGTGACGAATGTCATCGCCGCGGACGTAATCTCTGAGACCCCGATAGCGGGTAGGGTCTGCGTACAGTGGGTTCGGACTCGCGAGATTTCCGGCTGGAAGACCGCGTGAGTGAGCGAGGCGGAAGGGATGGATGGCCGGGTACACGGAGACCTCTGTCTTGCCGCCGGGCTCCATGGTCCAGGGAAAGATGCCGAGTGGATCTGCCGCCCTGATCCGAAGTGGTCCGGTCGAGTACAGGCCCCGGTGGCTGCCGCGAATGGAATAGCGCATGTGCACCGTGCTGCGTCCGGGTAACGAGACGACGTCTGCGGTCCGCCCGTCCGCGGTCAGATTTCCGGTCGGTTCGGACAGAGAGAGGTGGGCGATGGGCAGAAGCCCCCGGTTCTCGATACGGATCGCGATCTGTTCGCTCTGATGCCGGAAACACGACAGGGCTTCGGGAACTCTTGTTACGTGGAGGTGTTTCCACGAGAGACGGCTGTAGGCTGCCGAGACAAAAAGCGTCAGGGCAACGAAGGCGGACGCCCACTGAATTGCGGCGACCGGGACAATCGCAAACAGCAGGGCCGACGGGAGCGCGAACCAGAGTCGCGTGAGTTTCACTTCCTGTCCTTGAGCACCGGCGGATCGACCGACTCCAGAACCTGCTCTATCACGTCTCCGGTCCTGCGACCCCGGATGCGGGCGTCTGAGGAGAGAATAATCCGCTTATCGAACACGGGATAGGCAAGCTCCTTGATATCCTCCGGCACGACGTAGCTCCGTCCCCGTATCGCTGCCAGAGCCTGCGATGCCTTGTACAGGGCGAGGCTTCCGCGTGGCGATATGCCGATCTGCACGTCGCGGTGAGTCCGAGTCGCCTGAACGAGATCGATCAGATAATCGGTGACCCCGGTATCCACGTGTACGTTGACGACCTCAGCCTGCCAGGCGACGATGTCTTCGGCCCGCGTGACTGCTTCCAGCGACTCTACGGGATGATGGACCTGTCGCTGAGACTCAAGTATTGTCCGCTCCTCGCTGCGCTCGGGATATCCGACAGCGAGACACATCAGAAAGCGGTCCTTCTGTGCCTCGGGCAGCGGAAAAGTTCCTTCGAACTCTACGGGGTTCTCCGTCGCGATAAGAAAGAAGGGTTCCGGAAGCGGCCGCCGTTCTCCCTCGACCGAGATCTGGCCTTCTGCCATGGCCTCAAGAAGTGCGCTCTGTGTGCGTGGCGTCGCACGGTTGATTTCATCCACGAGCAGATAGTTCGCCATGATCGGGCCTTCCCGGAAGGAGAACTCCTGCGACGCGGGATTGTATATGCTCACGCCCGTGACGTCGGCCGGCAGGAGGTCGGGCGTACACTGAATGCGTCGGAAGACGCCACCGGTAACCGTCGCGAGAGCCCGGGCTAGTATCGTCTTTCCGGTGCCGGGTACGTCCTCAAGCAGTACATGGCCACGGCAGAGCATGGCGACGAGCAGTTTCTCGATCAGCTGCGGCTTACCGAGGAAAACCGAGCCAACCGCCTGTGACACCTTCTGTGCCCATTCCTGTACGGTATTCACGCGCTCCATGGTATCGGCTGCCGCGTTCGCTCGACAAGCATACGCCCTCTCGCCTGTTTTGCCTCCCTGCTTTACCATAGAGGGATGAACATGCGCTCGAACGAATCGTACACAAGTCGTCGATCTGCGGTGGTGAGCCTCGGTGGCATGGCTGCTACGAGTCAGCCCACCGCCACGCAGGCTGCCGTCGACATACTCGCGCGCGGGGGGAGCGCCGCGGATGCAGCGGTCGCCGCAGCAGCCGTGCTTCAGGTCACCCAGCCGTGCTCGACGGGTCTCGGCGGAGACGCCTTCTGCCTGTACTACGAGGCCTCAAGCCGCCGTGTGCACGCCCTCAACGGGTCTGGTCGCGCACCGGAAGCCCTGAGCATAGCCCGGCTCCGTGCAGAGGGCTTAGGCGCTGACCTGCCCCGTTTTCACGCGCATACCGTGACGGTTCCAGGTGCACCCGCTGCCTGGCAGGACCTGCTTGAGCGTTTCGGTCGCCTTCCCCGCGAAGACGTTGTCGCGACCGCAATCAGACTTGCCGAAGAGGGCTTCCCCGTCGCTCCCATGACCTCGCTCTGGTGGGGCGCCGGCGCGGAGAAGCAGCTCGCCCACACGGCCTTCGGTCACGAACTGACCATAGCCGGCCGCGGGCCTCGAGTCGGTGAGCGCTTCAGAAATCCGGGCCTCGCCGGGGTGCTTCAGACCTTTGCCGAGTCAGGAGCGCAGCCCTTTTACACGGGTGCTGTCGCCGAGCGGATCGTGGCGGCAGTCAGAACAGCTGGCGGCTGCATGGAGATGTCCGACCTTGCAGCGCATCGCAGTGAATGGGTCGAGCCTGTGTCGGTCCGCTACCGGGACGTGGAGGTCTGGGAATGTCCTCCCAACGGCCAGGGAATCGCCGCTCTGCTCGCGCTGAACAGTCTGAACCATATCGAAGCCGGAGATGGTCTTGACGATGGCTTTGTGCACTGTATGGTAGAAGCCATGCGCCTCGGCTTCGCCGACGCCGCCTACTGCGTCGCCGATACGGCCGAAGTAGAGATACCGCTTAAGGATCTGCTGTCCGATGAGTACGGTCGACGCAGGGCCGCGCTTATCGACCGGTCCCGGGCCCGTGATGTTGTCGAAGCGGGAGAGATCGCGCGCGGGCTTTATCCGCATCGAACGCGGTCCGTTGAGCCGCTTCCTGTCGGAGACGATACGGTCTACCTCGCGGTGACCGACCGGCAGGGGAACGGGTGCAGTTTCATTAACTCGAACTTCATGGGCTTTGGTACCGGCATCGTCCCGGAAGGCTGCGGATTCAGCCTGCAGAATCGTGGCTATGGATTTTCGCTTGATCCGGATCATCCGAATGCGCTGCGACCCGGTCGCCGACCCTATCACACCATAATACCCGGACTCGTAACGACGCCGGATCGTGCCCGACTGCATTCAGTAATCGGGGTCATGGGTGGTATGATGCAGCCGCAGGGGCATCTCCAGGTCGTGAGTTCGCTCGTCGACGCAGACATCGATCCTCAGGCTGCGCTTGACCGCCCGCGATTCCAGCTGGACAACGGGCAGCCGAACGCGACGGTTCTGGTGGAAGAAACCGAAGGCGATCGACTGGCTGCCGCTCTGAGCGCACGAGGACACCGGACGAAAGAGATCGCCGGGCGTGACCGCTATCAGTTTGGTCTCGGACAGATCATAGGAAAGACGGCGGACGGATGCATCGCCGGCAGCGACGGAAGGGGTGACGGTTGTGCGCTGTCCGACGATATTGCCCCGAACGCAGAGAGCATGCACAGGAAGGAGTTGTAATGGACTTTCCCGGATTACAGGGTTTTATGACAGGAGTTGCGGTGCCGGTCTCGGCGCTCCGGGGAGATCTGGATGTCGGCGTGGGAGAGTTTGCGGATCTTCCCCGATTCGGCCGGCTCTGCCGCGACTCCGGTCTTCAGGTGCTGCAGATACTCCCGATAAACGACAGTGGTTTCGACTCGAGTCCCTACAGCGCGCTGAGCGCCTACGCGTTGCACCCCATCTATCTGCGCATTTCGGATCTGCCGGAGCTGGCTGATTCCCGAACAGCCGATACGGTTGCCCCCCTGCTCGAGCAGATGCGGCGAAACGCCGAGGCGCGTGTGACGGTCGCCTACCACGAGGTGCTCGATGCGAAGTTTGCGATTCTGCGGACCATCTACGAGGCAGTTACGCGCAGCCCCTCCTCCGAGAGGGAGATTCAGGAATGGATCGGCCGAAACGACTGGGTGAAACCCTATGCCGTGTTCAGAATCTACAAGGACAGAAACGGGCAGTCGGCGTGGTGGCAGTGGAACGAATTGACTGATCCGGGTCCGGATGACATCGATGCGGTATGGGACAATGAGGCTCATCGGACGGACCTGCTGTTTTACGCGTGGATGCAGATGCGCCTTGAAAAGCAGTTGTCACAGGCGGTGGAACGGCTTGAAGCCCTCGGCGTGTACCTGAAAGGGGACATTCCTATCCTCATGAACGATGACTCGGCCGACGTCTGGCTGCACCGGGAGTCTTTCCGTCGCGATTTGCGCGCGGGAGCACCCCCGGACATGTTCAGTCGGGACGGCCAGAACTGGGGTTTCCCCCTGTATGACTGGGATGTCATGAAGCGGGCAGGCTACGCCTGGTGGAAGAATCGTCTGTATCAGGCCGACAAGTATTTTCACCTGTTTCGCATCGACCACGTCCTGGGGTTCTTCCGGATCTGGGCGGTTCCCGCCGCAAACGAAAGTGGCATGCTCGGGTATTTTCGTCCCTCCCGCTACCTCACCGTCGATGAACTTCTGTCGGCAGGGCTCGACGAAGGCCGTATCCGATGGCTCTCCGAGCCCCACATATCCGGGGAGCAGGTTCGGGATATTTTCGACGGATATGCTGATCCCGCGGCTGCCGAGCGCTGCTTCTCCCGGATCGGCGACGAGGATCTGTACCTCTTTTCGTCTGAGATCGCCGGTGAGCGCGATATCCACGCGCTTCCGGTATCGGATGAGCACAAAGGTGCTCTGCTAGAGCTGTACCGGGATCGTGCCCTGCTGAACATAGGCAGGAACCGTTACACGGCCACCTGGGTGTTCCGCGAATGTAGCCGGTATCAGTCCCTGACCAATGACGAGAAAACGGCTTTTGAGGCGCTTGTCGCCCGGGCAGACCTTGAAAGCCAGCAGGTATGGGAAGAACACGGGCGTGAACTTCTGGGTTTCATGTGTTCGACCGTGCGCATGCTCGCCTGCGCGGAAGATCTCGGAGTCGTACCTGACTGCGTGCCGCGGGTGCTTCAAGAGCTCGGCATTCTGGGTCTGCGGGTCCCCCGCTGGACGCGGGAATGGAACACGCCTGGTGAACCTTTCGTGGCGCCGTCGGGGTTTCCCTACTTGAGCGTGTGCGCCGCGAGTGTGCACGACACCAGTTCACTGCGCGGCTGGTGGTACGAAGACCCTGATGCGCGCGAGGGATTCTGGGCTGCGTTAGGTCTTCCTGAGCCGGCACCGGCCGAGTATACGCCCGAGGTTGCACGGCAGGTTCTGACCGCACTTGCCGGTACGGGTAGTGCCCTGTGTATGTTTCAGGTACAGGACCTTATGAGTCTGTGCGGAGATATGGTGCCCGACGACCCGGAAGATGAACGGATAAACGTACCGGGTACGTACAACAGCGAGAACTGGACCTACCGGATTCCACGCACGACCGGCGAACTCGAAGAGCATCCCGGATTCATGGATCGAATACGGGATCTTGTCGACGCCAGGAGACAGCCCGAGGAGGCGCTATGACGATACCACCCTGCGAACAGGTTTTCTCACCTCTTGCCCGCGAGTTTCATGTCTCGCTTGCCGCCCGAAAACGCTACGGTTTCGACCACAGGGTGTTCTCACTCCACGGACACGCGGTGTTCGCCGATCTGCACGCCTGCAGGCTCTTCAGCCAGCGGATCAACAGCACCCGCGACATCCGTTCGGAACCCGGACAGACCGTCTATACGTCTGACATTTACTCCATGGGGCTGATCGAAGAGATCATGCACTACGTGGTTTTCCAGTACCGCGAACAGACAAGTAATGACGTGTTTGCCCGCGCGCGGGAAGCGCTTGTCGACCGGTTCTCTTCGAAGCAGATTGACGATCTGCTGGTGCGGTATGTTGAAGCCTTCCCCCCCCAGGACGTGTACCATAAGCGAATGTCGGTAGCCGACTATCTCGACGCCGAGTTCGAAGGTGAGACCGGCCGCGAGGTAGCGCTCGAAGAAATGCTGCTGCTCGTTCTTGAAAACCGGAATCCGGCCTATGCACCGTTTCAGGAGCTGTTCGACGATAGTGCGCTTCGGCTCGATCCCGTATATCCGGCGGTCGTACAGGAGCTTGAAACCTTTCTATCGCGCGAGGAGCCGTTCGGCGCTAAAGGGGAGGACCTCATGTCCTTTCTGTCCGAACCCATGCGGCTCTACCCCGACTCGCTTTACGACCAGCTCGCCTACATTCGCGAGCGCTGGGGTCATCTCATTGGCAAGTTTCTGTTTCGTCTGCTGCGGGGTCTTGATTTTCTGCGCGAAGACGCAATGGCTCTTGGACGCACCGGAGGTCCCGGCGAAACCCGTGTTCTTGAGTACGGTGACGCCGATTACGAGGCGGGTCTTTCCGGCAAGCGTTTCAGCCCGGACCGCTTCTGGATGCCCCGCGTCGTGCTTCTCGCCAAGACGACGCTTGTCTGGCTTGACCAGCTGAGCCGGGAGTACGGGTACGAGATACGCCGACTCGACCAGGTTCCCAATGAGGAGCTTGATCGCATTGCCTCCTGTGGTTTCACCGGACTGTGGCTTATCGGTCTGTGGGAGCGGAGCGCTGCATCGAAACGGATCAAGCACCTCTGCGGAAATCCGGATGCCGAAGCGAGTGCATACTCCCTGCACGACTATCAGATTGCCGCCCAGCTTGGTGGCTGGGACGCTCTGGACAACCTCCGGGCGCGCTGCGAGCAGCGTGGCATACGTCTCGCGAGCGACATGGTACCGAATCACACGGGCATTGACTCCGCCTGGATGCACGAACACCCCGACTGGTTCGTACAGCTGCCCCACCCGCCTTTTCCGAGCTACAGTTTTAACGGAGAGAACCTTTCGACGAAGCCCGACACCGGAATCTATCTTGAAGACCACTACTACGACCGCACGGACGCCGCTGTCGTGTTCAAGCGGGTTGATCATCGCAGCGGAGAAGAGCGCTTCATTTACCACGGGAACGACGGAACGCAGATGCCCTGGAACGATACCGCACAGCTCGATTTCATCCGTGAAGACGTACGCGAAGCGGTTATTCAGACCATCCTGCAGGTCGCGCGGAACTTCTCGATTATTCGTTTCGACGCCGCCATGACCCTGGCCCGCAAGCACGTGCAGCGGCTCTGGTATCCTGAGCCGGGTTCCGGTGGTGATATCGCAAGCCGTTCCGAACACGGCATGATGAAGGACGACTTTCTCAAGCACATGCCCAGGGAGTTCTGGCGCGACGTCGTCGATCGGGTAGCCGCCGAGGTTCCCGACACGCTCCTTCTCGCCGAAGCATTCTGGATGATGGAAGGCTACTTCGTTCGCACGCTTGGCATGCACCGGGTGTACAACAGCGCGTTCATGAACATGCTCAAGAACGAGGAGAACGAAAAGTATCGTCAGACGGTCAAGAACACCCTGGAGTTTGACCCCCAGATCCTCAAGCGTTTCGTGAACTTCATGAACAACCCTGACGAAGAAACCGCTGTGGCCCAGTTCGGCAAGGGTGACAAGTATTTTGGTGTCGCCACGCTTATGCTGACCATGCCCGGTCTTCCGATGATCGGCCACGGACAGATCGAAGGATACGCCGAGAAGTACGGCATGGAGTACTCGAAGGCGTACTGGGATGAGTCCGTCGATGTAGATCTGGTTGCCCGCCACGAACGCGAGATTTTTCCTCTGGCCCGCCGGCGCTGGATGTTCGCCGAGGTAGAAGCCTTTGAGCTGTACGATGTGCATCGCGAGCACGGAGGCGTCGCAGAGAGTGTTTTTGCGTACTCGAATCAGGTCGACGGGGCGAAGAGTCTCGTGCTGTACAACAACGCCTACGACCGGGTTGTCGGCTCGATCATGCACTCCACGGCGGTGAAGCGTGGGGAGGACGAGACTATGAGCAGTCGCACGCTCGGTGAAGCCCTCGAGGTGCGGAACCAGGGCGACTGCTACGTCATTCTGCACGAACACGTATCAGACCTCTGGTATATCCGCAGAGCGACAGAAATACACGAGCGGGGAATGGCCGTAATTCTGGAAGGTTACGAAACACAGGTCTTCGTAGACATCTACGATGTCGTGGATTCAGCGGATGGTCACTACCGGCAGTTGTGCGACGAGCTCGGCGGAGCAGGGGTCCCCGATGTGGATCAGGCATTGAAACAGCAGTTCCTCAAGCCGCTTCACGCTGCATTCGAGGAACTGATCGACGGCGATGCGGTGACCCGATTGCGAGCCGTCTTCGAAGAAAAACGACCGCTCACACCATCCGACCGGGAGGCGCTCACCGACGCATACGAGGCATTTGCCGGGGCGGTTCTCCGTGAGTCGGAACTGTCAGGCGATGCCGCTGAGGCTGCGCGCCATTTTGTCAGGCGGTGCACGGTCTTCGAGCTCCTGAGCAGTCTTTCGCCGGTCCTGAGTGATGCCTGGCGGGGATTTTTCGCGCGACTCGCAGGTGACGAACAGTCCTTTGACGAGCTGATTGGCTACCTGCTGCTCGAACCGCTCTCGCTGCTGAATGACGGGTTTGACGAATCGCCCGACTCGGCACTGCACTACGATGCCGTCAGTACCGTCGAGGATCTCATGCTCGGGTGGAAATGGATGGAAATCACCGGTTCAGGCCCTCTTGAACCGGCGTTGACGTTTCGATCGTGGCAGTCGGCCTATCCGACGAAGACCGCCCCGGAACAGCTGTCTCTGGAGCTTATGACCGAAATTCTCGACGACCATCGCGTAGCCGAACACCTCGGTGTCAACCGGGGTGGAGATATCCTGTGGTATAGAGCCGAAGGCTTTGAAGATCTGCTCTTTCGCCTGAAATACAGCGGCGCCATCGCGGCACTCGACGAGGCAGTCGGGGATGATCTTCCTGAGTCTCCGTATCTGAAGGCTGCGACTACGCGCGACGACGACCCGGAAGCCTTGTCTTCCGGCACCACGAAGAGCGTTTCCTCGCGGGTAAAGAAACCCACTGAGGAGGCCTCGCTTGCGGCTCTGGCCCGGGTTGAAGACGTGTGTGCGATCCTGTCAAAGGCGAACGCTCAGGCGGAATACAAGCTTGAGCTGCTCACCGCTTCTCTAGAAGCAGCGGCCGAGGCGGTTAGGGTTAAGCGAACTCGCAAACGATGAGCATGTGGGCGGGGAATGCCGCGTGTACGCGCGCCCTCGCCCCCCAGCTCGTTTGTGAAAGAAGCGTCTGCACTTCTTCTCTCCGGAAGGCCCTTCGCAGCGACCTCTGACCGTCTACGCGTGCGAAGCTGCGGTGGAAGGCGAGGAAAGCAAACACTGAGAACGCAGCGTACGAAAACGCGCTGCGCTCGAGGTCGCTGATTATGATCCGTCTGTCGGCTATGCGATCCATACTGCTGAGAAAGCCGACTGCACTTTCGTCATCAAGGTGATGCAGCACGTGATTGGAGAACACGTAATCGAATCGCCTCTGCAGGGAGTCGTGCCGCGCGTGCAGCACCTCGATTTCCGGATAGGCCGAACACTGCTCGCGGCACCACGTGGCAATGCGCTCGTCCGCGTCGATGCAGGTAATGCGCAGGTCCAGACCCCGTTTCCGTGCGGCGCGTATTAGTCGCCGCGCGATATCGCCGTCACCGGCGCCTATGTCCAGAAGCGTATAGATCCGTTCTGTGGTCATGTCGTTCAGGACCATCTCGACGAGCGGTCGATGTACGCGTGAGAAGAATCGGTTAATGAACCTGAACTGACGCAGCGTCCGGTGCAGTCGTGTGACGTCTCCGTTGGGATCGTCCATGAGCTCTTCTACCCACTCCCGATGCTGAAAGCGACCGAAGTATCCCGTCCTGCTCATCCTAGTGCTCCGTCCCCTCGGTGTAAGCCATGAGGGCCGACTCGACGGTGAGTCCCGGCCCGAAGGCGGCTGCAACCACCGGCCCGGGCTGTGCGTTCTGCCTGAGCGCTTCCATTGTCTTGCGGAGTACGAAGAGTATGGTCGGCGAACTCATGTTTCCGTACTCGTTGAGAACCGCATAGCTGTCTTCCAGGCCCGGAGGGTCGAAGCCGAGACCCCGGCTGACCCGTTCGAGCACCGCCCGGCCGCCGGGGTGTATGGCCCATCGCACGAGGTCGTCCTGAGTGAGCCTGTTACGACCGAGCAGCGTGTTCAGCACCGGTTGTATGTTCTTCTGGACAATCTTGGGTACGTAGGCGGACAGTCGCATGTCAAAGGCTATACTGCCGATGGTCCAGGCCATGTCCTGCTCGCTGTCATCGAGCAGGGCCGTTTCGAAGTCAAGCAGATCGAACCCCGCCCCGGCGCCGGTCTGGGTCTCGACGCCGTCCCCGGCGCGCATCGGGTTCACCACGACCGCTGCTGCGGCTCCATCGGCAAAGAGCGAGTTTGCAACCATCTGTTCTCTGTCGGGCTTCAGCTGAAAGTGCAGACTGCAGAGCTCCACACAAACGACCAGCACGACCGCCGCAGGATCAGCGCAGAGTATGTCCCGTGCGGTGCGCAGTGCGGGCACCGCAGCGTAACAACCCATGAATCCGATGTGTATGCGCCGTGTCGAAGCCGGGAGACCGAGGCTGCGCTGTATGGCAAGATCCACCCCGGGCGCGGAGAAGCCGGTACAGCTTGCCGAAACAATGTGCGTCACCGATTGCGCATCGACACCGGGAGCAGCGTCGAGGGCCTTGCGTGCGGCCTCTGAAGCGATCCGTGGCGCGGCCTCGACGTACATGGCATTGCGCTTCTCCAGAAGAGGCTCCGGAAGCAGATCCGCTGAACGCGAGAAGAAGTCGTACTCCTCCGGCGAGCGCCCGAAATCAGCTATCGTCGAGTACCGGCAGCCTATCGCGCTCGGCGGGTAGATGCGATCAAGAAAGGCTCGTTCGTCGTTTCCATACGAAGGAACGGCTTTCATGAACGCGAGCGCCTGTTCCTGTGTATATTGGTGCTGTGGCACGCTGGTTTCGATCGAAATGATCCGCGCAGCGGAGGTGGCCGGAGTGTCAGTCATGGGTAATCCTTTTCGTCTGGAGATGTGAATGGTACAGGAATCGTATCGGGTCAGGTCGGCGGAGCTTGCAAATCCTGCCCGCAAGAGGACGTATAACCGGAATCTGTTTTCGATCGTTGCTCCGAAGTACGATGTCGTTACTCGCGTTCTGTCCTTCGGAAACGACGGCCTGTGGAAGCGCAGGCTCGTCGGCATGCTTCCGTCGCGAGTCACCGGACAGGCCGTGGATATCGCATGTGGTACCGGTGACATCGCCGAAGCGATGGCGAGACGCTACCCCGACGCGCAGGTGCTGGCCACCGATCTGAACCCGGACATGATCGCGCGGGCGAAGCGGCGTCTTCACGAGTACGGCGATCGCGTGCAGGCGCTCGAGGCCGATATGACGCAGCTCCCGGTGCAGTCCGGAAGCGTGGAGGTTCTGACCGGGGGCTACGCCTTGCGAAACGCGCCGGATCTGAGCGAAGCGCTGGCTGAAGTAGCGAGAGTACTCAAGCCCGGCGGTACGGCGGCCTTCCTCGATTTCTCCCGGGTTCCGAGTCCATTCGGCTTCGCGTGGCGGTACCGCCTCCTTCGCTTCTGGGGGCACGTGTGGGGGCGCATTCTGCATGGGGACCCGGAAGTCTACGCGTACATTGCGAGGAGTCTCAGGTCTTTTCCGCCGCGGAACCGTTTTCATGCGCTTGCTGCCTCACATGGGCTGCGACTCAAGCGGTCGCGTCTGTTTTTTCTGGGTATCATGGAACTCTCGGTTTTCAGAAAAGGATGATGACAGGGCCGAACGCCTGCCGGGTATGGTCAGCATGGCGAAGTGGGAAGCAACGGTGTGATCGGGAAGGCGGGACAGCAGCAGGCGTATCGCCGTCGACCTGATTTTCGAGACGATATTTCCGGTTGCGGCGCCAACTGCCATGGAAACCGCCGCCCGGTCCGCCGCAGCGCGATACGCCCGGCGGCGTACCGCCGCGTAGTCGGGAACGGCGTGTTGCCTGCCCTGCGCCAGACCCTCTGATGACAACAGCCCGGCTTCGTGCGCGATCAGATGCGCTGCGAGCTCGGCATCCGCGATGCCCGTGTTCATACCCTGTCCGCCGATCGGTGACATGGTATGAGCGGCGTCACCGGCAAAGAATACGTCCCCGGAACGAAACACCCGCCGTTCGCGACGCTGGGGCTGAAAGCTGCTCCACCACTGCGGTGTTCCGGCAGGGAGGCTGTCGCGAAGGACCTTCCCGGCGCGGAGCCGTACCCGTTCACGAATCAGCCTGTCGGCGAGTTCGGCGTCGAGCAGGCTGTTCCGGTAGCGTGTCGGAAGCTGAACGATCCATCGGCGGAACCCATCGGCCAGAGGAAAACTTTCAACGGAGCCGTCCGGGGTAAATACCAGCACCGCGCGGGCACCGAGTGCTCCCGTGTCGGGATAGTCACCGATGAGAAAGCGGTGGCGATAGCGTTTGTCGAGCCGCAGGGGATTGGGAAGGAGCGGTTCTCCCGAGCTGCCGGTGCAGACGATAACCCGGCCGGCGCTGACCGTGTGGCCGGCCTCCGTACGTGCGATGTACCCGGACGCTGCGGCCTTCTGTGAAACATTTGTAGTCACGGGCGCCGCTTCAGTCAGCGACACGACCCGCGTACCCCAGGAGATTTTCAGATTGTCGTGTACGGCAACTGCTTCGCGAAGGACGGTCTCGGTATGGCCCTGTGGCACCGACAGGATGAAGGGAAAGTCGGGGTGTATGCCGTCGAAGCGTAGCGTGTGCAGCAGTCGCGACTCATCGAACACCAGCGCTTCCCTGACCGCTGTGCCGAGGCGCACCAGACTGTCCGCCACCCCGACGGACTGAAGGATCTCGAGGCTCGGTGGTGTGACCCCGATCGCGCGGACTCGAAAGTCGGGCCCGGGCTTAGCCTCGAGGACCTGCACCTGCATCCCGGCCCGGGCCAGGAGAACGGCTGCGGTGAGCCCCGTAGGCCCCGCACCGATTACAAGCGCATCGTATTCCATTGATAGAAATTACGGATTAAGGATGCGTCCGGTCAACGCATCCAGACCGGTTCGTGCCTGTTCGAGCTGAAATGCAGCAGCTGAAACCTCGAGCGTGGCAATCGTGGCGCCGATACGGGCCATGAGCACGTCTTCGCGGGTAATGAGTTCGTTTTCGAAGCTGACTTCCGCGTTGTTCCGGCGCTCTTCGGCGAGTCTGAGACCGGCCTTCGCTTCCGCGAGCTCAGCAGCGGCTACCCGGACCGCCTCGATGCGTTCGCTCACTTCTATGCGAAGACCGTCTTCGGCGTCGGTCAGACCGCTTACGGCCTGCGCGAGATCACCTTCCGCCTGTCGAACGCGGGCCGCCTGCGCGCCACCGTCGAAGACGCTGAACTCGCTCGCGAGGGTGAGGGTAAGATCGGTGTCCCAGCTGTCGCGCCAGTTGAACGAAAACGGGATTCTGCCACCCGAGACCTCGGCATTCACGCTCAGACCTATGTCGGGATAGCGAAGACTGTTTGTCCGTTCGGCGACGAACAGACCGACAGACGCCTGTTCGCGGCGTATGCCGAGCTCCCGAAGCTGTGGCGAGAAGCGCAGCGCCTCGGCAAGGACCTCGGATTCATCCGGATCAGGCGTTTCCGCCGTACGCGGTTGCGAGACAAGTTCCGTTTCTTCGGGTACATCGGCACCAAGGAGGAAGGACAGTCCACGACGCGCGCTGCGCATGCCCTGTTCAGCAGACACCCGCTGCCGGCGTACCGCGGCGAGTTCGGCTTCGACCTCAAGGACTTCCTGTCTCGTTCGAACACCTGCGTCAAATCCGCGTCTGCGGTCTTCGGTGATCTGATCGAGGATGTCCTGCGTGTCCCGAAGCAGATCAACCGTCTCGCGGGCGAGAACGAGTCCGAAATACGCCCGGCGGACTTCGGTGACGAGCTGTCGCTCGCGATCAGTCGCATCCACCCGCAAGCGGTCGCGTTCGAGCTGTGATGCTTCTATCCCTGCCTGTACCTTACCCCAGGTCACGAGTGCCTGCGACAGCGACGCGGAGACACGGAAAAACGTCGGCTCGGGATCGGGGACGAGATCCACGTTGCTGTCGGGAACCCGTACTGGAAATCCGCCCGGGTCCGGGATCGTGCCGAGCTCACCGGCTCGCAGGCCTATGCCGTCGGGCGGAAAAACCAGGTAGCTCGCGCTGGCCTGCCCGGTGATCGCCGGCAGACGTCTCGCCCGCGCGATCTGTATGTCCGCCTCGCCCTGGTCAAGCGCAATGCGCGCACGTTCCAGGTCTCCCGAGGCCGCGCGTGCGATTGTTATGGCCTGCTCGACCGACAGCGAGGAGGGGATCGTGTCGGGCCGATCCCGGGGGGCCGGTACACCCGTCGTCGCGGGCAGGGCGCTGCGCCCGGACGTGCCGCTTTCCCCGTTACGCCCGGCGGTGTCAGGCGCCGTAGAGTCCGTGGCCGCGGCGGCCGCCGCCTGAGTCTCCCGCCTGCCACCGGCCGGGAGCGCCAGCGGGGCGAGCAGCAGAATGAGCATGATGATGATGATGGGCGTGCGGGCGTTTTTCATACGCTGTCAGTCGAGGTTGTCCCGCACGACGTCGCGCACGAACTCGTTGTCGCCGTCTTCGACGGTGATGGTGCGTAACGCAGCAGCAGTAGTTGGCGGATTCGGGGGCTGTGGTGGCTCTACAAGGCGATCCCCGGCTCCCGGATCATCATCCCAGTAAAACAGTCCGACCCGTATCTCTTCGAGATCTGGCTCGTCTTCTTCGCCCGGCCATTCGACCACGAAGGCAAAGGCACCGGTCGCACCGGTGGTGACGGTGCGCGGAAAGTCGAAGCCTTCGGGTGCATCGTCTGGCGAGAGCCAATCATCCGCAACTGCTGGATTTTCAACCCCCACCGCTACAAGGTACCCGGCTACCGGTACCTCCTCATCGGCGCCGACGGTCCTGAACACCCGTCCCTGTATGAGAGCGCTTCTCGCGTCTTCGTCGCGGGTCGTGTCGAGCAGTCTGAAGGTGCCGACCGTGTTTGACGCGTCGCTCAGGATGCCGGGGACCTCGACGACGAGCGGGCCGTAGTCTTCCGCGGTTATCCCGAGCCACAGGCTCGTGGTGTCTGCCTGGTCGCCGAAAGAACCGAAGAGGCTGCGCCACACGACGGTGGTCTGGAAGACCCCTGTTGTTCCTCCCGAGGTCGCCGTTTCAGTGCGTACGAGGAAACCGGGGGAGTCAGCCTCATCCGGCTTCTCTTCGTAGACCCGAACAGTCGCGCGGTTTACGCCTGTTTCGTTGTCCGCGTCCTCGACTCGTCCCTGTATATCCGCCCGGTAGATATTGCCGCAGGCGGAAAGAAAGACCAGGACGGCGATGGCGCCAAGTCCTGTGCGTACGTTGGTGTGCTGGTTCTTAGTCTTCATGTCTGTCCTCGTGCTGTGTGTCTGTCGGCGTGTGGACCAGGTCTGATCCGCCGCTGTCGCGGTTGTGCCCGCGAACTTCGCTCCCGTTTGCTCCGTTACTGCCGTTCCGCGTGATGTATTCATCATCATCTGCATCAGAAGAAAGAGGGGTAAGCCCGGCGTAGGCCCCGGCAGGTCCCCGTTTCCTGATTTTTGTTTCGACCACCCAGTACAGGGTCGGAATCAGAATCACGGTAATGAGGGTCGAGGTCGTGAGTCCGCCGACGACCGAGCGGCCGAGCGGGGTCATGATCTCGCTTCCTGTGCCGGTGCCGAGCGCCATGGGCAGGAGCCCGAACAGGGTCGTAAAGGTCGTCATGAGTATGGGTTTGAGCCTCGTCTTGCCGCCTTCTATGATCGCGATCCGCAGCGGGACACCGCGGTTCTGCAGCTGCACGATGTAATCGATCAGCACTATGGCGTTGTTCACGACGATGCCGACCAGCAGTATGGACCCGACAAAGGTCAGAATGCTGAAGGTCGTGTTGGTCAGGAGCAGAATGGCCACAAGCCCGATAATCGCAAAGGGAACGCTGAACATGACCAGAAGCGGGTTTATGAGGTTCTCGAACTGACTCGCCATGACCATGTATACGAGGCCAATGGCGAGCAGGAGGGCAAAGAAGAGGCTCTGAAAGCTGTCAGTCATTTCCGCGCTCGACCCGGTGAACTCAAGGTCAGTGCCGCTCGGCGGGTCGCCAAGACCCGCGACGGCGGTCTGCACGTCGGTCATGACCCGGTTGAGCGCCCGCTCGCCCGTGAGGCTCCCGCGTATCTCTATGACCCGCTGGCGGTCTATGCGCTCTATCGCAAGCGGGCCGAGTCCTTCGCGTATCTCCACCACGCTCTCGAGCGGTATGGCATCGCCTGCCGGATTCACGAAGAACATGCTCGTGAACCGGTCGCGGTCGAGGCGATCTGTGTCCTGCAGGAGCACGTCGATGTCAAAGTCATCGCTCTGCTGGGTGAAGGTGCCGACCGAGACGCCGTTATACGCGATGCGCAGCTCCCGGGCGATCTCAGCCGGGCTCAGGCCAAGGCTGGTCGCCTCGCGGCGCAGTACCCTGAACTGCAGCTCGGGGCGGGCTTCGGAGTAGCTGGAGAACACGCTTCGGGTACCGGGAACGCTCCGCATGGCCTCTGCGATGCGTTCTCCGTACGCGTTCATGACCCCGAGGTCGTCACCGCTTATGCGTGCGACCAGCGGCGAGGTGACACCAGAGGAAGAAGCTGCGAGACTGCTCATTCCCTCGATCGATATGCGGGAGTCAACGTCGAGTAACTCGCGGGATATCCGATTCTCGACCCGGTTTACCACGTCCCAGAGCGACACGGAGCGGAAGTCGAGATCGACCAGGGTCACGAAGACGGTGGCGAGATTGCTGCCGCCATCGCCGACCCGGCTGGATAGACTCAGGATGTACTCATCATCCACTTCCTCCCGAATGATGTCTTCCACCTGCGCCGCTTTTTCGGTGGTCCGGGCGTAGGTTGCGCCGGGGAAGGTCTCAAAGTCGACTCTGAACCGTCCTTCGTCGGCCTCCGGAAGAAACTCCATACCGAGCAGCAGTATGCTCCCGACACTCATGACGAGAATGATGACCGCTCCGCCAAGGATGGTCTTTGTATGGTCAAGGCTCCAGGAGATTGCCCGCTCGTAGACGGTATCAAGAATTTCGAGTGAACGCTGTATCCGGTCGAGTATGCGGTTGAGCCAGCGGTATCGGGTCACGACTTCGATATCAGCGAGGCTCAGTTCGTGATAGCTGTCGGGGTTGTGATCGGCCCGTTTTCGTATGGAGGACTTCGCGAGCAGCCGGGAGCTCATGACCGGTATCAGAATAAGCGCCGACATGAGCGACACGAAAAGACTGAACGAGATGGTCAGCGAAAGGTCCCGGAACATGATGCCCGCGATCCCGTCGACGAAGAGCATGGGCAGGAAGACCGACATGGACGTGAGCGTGCTCGCGGTAACTGCCTTACCGACTTCTTCGGTTCCGATTATGGCGGCTTCCTCGGCATCGAGTCCGCCGAGTGATTTTCTGTAGACCGATTCCAGCACAACGATCGCGTTGTCGACGAACATGCCGATTGCGAGCGTAATTCCGGCCAGGCTCGTCAGATTCAGCGTCATGTCGGCAAAATCGATGAGCGCAAAGGTGGCGACGACCGACACGGGAATGACGGTTGTAACAATAAAGGTGCTACGCATGTTGCGTAGGAAGAACAGGAGCACCAGAACCGCGAGCAGGCCTCCCTGCCAGGCGGCCTCGGCCACACCGCCGATTGCGTCGCGGACCGTGTTGGCCTGATCTTCCTGTATCTCTATGCGTATGCTTGGAGGCAGGGTCTGCGCAAGATCGGCGAGCCGCCTGAGGACTTCCTCGTTGACGTCGACCGTGTTGAATCCCGGGCGTTTCTGTACGGCGATGCGGATACCGTCGCCGTCCCGGGTCCGCACGAACTCCCGTTGTGGCTTGAAGTCGAGCTCGATTTCGGCAATGTCTCCAAGCCGCACCGGCACACCGTCTATCATGGTCACGAGCACGTCGGAGATATCCGCCACGCTTTCGAACTCACCGACCGTGCGAAGCACAAGTTCACGGTCTTCGAGGCCGACAGTGCCCGCCGGCAGGCTCACGTTGTCGCCGGAAAACGCACGCACGACCCCGCTTAAGGGGATGCCACGCATGCGGATTTCGTCGAGGTTCACCCTCACCATGACGGCAGGGTCGCGACCGCCGAAGAGGTTAACCTGCGACACGCCGGGGACCCGTTCGATCTGCGGCACAATGTCGTTCTCCACCAGACGGCGGATATCGAGGCCTTCGGTCGAGCTCAGCACAACGAGCTGCAGACTCGGTACCAGCCCGGCGCTGAACTGGAAAATCGTTGACGGCATAGTCCCGTCGGGAAAGTCCCCGGTGACGTTGTTGATCCGCTCCCGGACGTCGGGAACGACGGTGTCGAGGTTGGTATCCTCCGAGAAATTCACGATAAGCAGGCTCAGTCCTTCTTCGGATGTCGAGCTCTGACCCTCAACGCCGCTGAGTCCGGCCACGCTGTTCTCAAGCCTGCGGGTAATCTGCTCCTCGACGTCGAAGGGACCGACGCCAGGACTGGGGGTGATAATGATCACGCTCGGCAGCGAGACTTCCGGGAAGAGTTCAAGTCCTATGCGTGAAAGCGAGATCGCACCGAGCAGGGTGATCGCTGCAAAGATCATGGTCGAGGTTACGGGGTGTTTTACTGCAAAGCGCGGGATGCTCATAGTCCGTACCTCACGCGTCTTCGAGGACGCGTACTCTCTGTCCGTCTTCGAGGAAGCTGTTTCCTTCGACGACGATCCGGGTTTCCAGCGTGATGTCACCGACGACCCCGACAAACCCGTCCTGAACGAGCCCCCGGGTCACCGAAACCTCGCGTACCGTCTCGCCGTCGTCGTTCAGCACGAACACGAGTGCCCGGTCGCCCCTGCGCACAACGGCCCGTTCCGGTACGGCGATGACGTCGCTTTCCCGGGCGACGGTGAACCAGCTGTTCACGAACATGCCGGGCCGTAGAAGCCCGTTCGCGTTATCTACGATGAGCTCGACCTCGAAGGTGCGGGTCGTCGGGTCTATCGTCGTTCCGACGCGGCGGACTTCCGCACGCGCCGGGTCCATGCTCTGAAACGCGACGGCAGTGAGAAAGGCCTCCGGGTTCAGTTCTCCCCGGGTAAAGGCCTCAAAGCGCCGCTCGGGAACGCGGATGCGGGCACGAACGAGGTCGTCGTTCATGATCACGGCAATAGGTCGACCAGGTTCCACGGTGCTTCCGACCTCTACGGGTACATCCGTAACACGCCCGGATACGGGAGCTCGAACGGTCGCGAAGCTTAAACTCAACTGGGCAAGCTCGTACTGCCGTCGTGCGGCTTCGACCCCCGCCTCTGCCTGCTCGATCTCCTCCTCCGTGGCCCCCTGTTCGAGTATGCGAAGGCTGCGGCGAGCATTCTCGACGTCGGTTCGTGCGCGACGGAAGGCGTTCTCCGCGTTCTCGAACTCGCTGCGCGATATTGTGCCGGCGTCGAAAAGCCTGCGGGTCCGTTCGAGGTCGTTCTCGGCGTTGGCAAGGTCTTCCTCTGCCTGCTCGACGGCGGCCCGTGCGTTCTCTACTTCCTCGTCCCTCGCTCCGCGACGTGCTGCCCGTAGCTGGCTTTCCCTGACGGTAAGGTTCGCCTGTGCCTGGGCAAGTTCAAGCCGGGGCACATCGTCTTCGATGCGGGCGATGATCTGGCCGGTTTCTACCTGCTGATTGCGGGTCACGAGTACTTCAAGAACTTCACCGCTGACCCGCGCCAGCGCGGCCGCGGTCTGTTCTGCTTCAAGGTTCCCCGCGTACTGCACACGCCGTTCGAGCGTTCGAAGCTCCGGTGACCCCAGGCGTACCGGAGTTCCGACGTCCAGGTCGTCTTCCTGAACGGCAAGGGCAATCTGCAGGGCCGGAATCCCGAGGAAGACGATCGGAACCAGAGCCAGCGCCAGGATGATGAAGATTCTGCGGGTGCTGCGCTTCACGGGCGGCCTCCTAAGGTGCGGTTCATTTCGAGCCACGCCTGCTCGTTCTGCTCGAGATCGTCATGCAGCCGGTCCATTTCCTGATCCAGATGTTCGGCGTCGACAATACTGATCTGAAGAAGCAGTCCACACGCGATGGTCCGCAGCAGAAAGCGGCGCTGCCGGTGGTCCTGAAGCTCGTGTATCTCTCCCTTGCTCCGTCCCTCCAGATACAACTCTTCAAGCTGGTCGAGAAAGCGTTCGAGGTTTTCGGTGAACAGATCCATTCGAACAGCCTCCGAAAACATTCCGTTGAGAATTGGATGCATGCGCTTGAGCAGGGCGAGTCCTTTGTGACGAAGGCGGGTCAGTTTTTCCGCGTAGGAGGCGTTCTCTTTCCTGATGGCGTCAAGCTCGGCGTGCAGTTCCGTCCACGCCGCCTGTACGGTCTGTCGGAAGAGCTCCCGTTTATCGGAGAAATAGGTGTATACGGTACCCGGTGCTATGTCGGCCCGCCCGGCGATGTCCTTGATGGTTGCGCTGGAGAAACCTACTTCACCGAAGGTCTGAAGGGCGGCATCGAGTATGCGGCTGCGTTTTGCGGAATCCTGGGGGCGTGACATGGCAGGCAATGCTCCGTTTAGCTGAATATTCGTTCAACTAATAAGATAGCGATGCACTCTGTCAATTATCAAGCGGTATTGCGAGTTTTTCTTTCTTGACCGGCCACATGCGGCTATATAGGATGGAGCATCCATGGCTACCACCCTGTTTGCGGGACATATGCACCCGGTCACCGATGAACTGATACGTGTCGTCCAGAGCGCCGGGAGAAACGTTGCCGTGGCAGCCGCACGCCATTCCTCCCTGCATCAACCCGGCGAAGGCATGCTTCATGTGCCCTGGTCTCCCCGATCGTCGCTTTCAGCGAAAGCCGCGTGTACCCATGTCAGGAATGCATTCGGGCCCTTCGATGAATGCGTACTGACACTTTCCCCTGAGCCCTGCCGGGGGTCGCTGCCGGAACTGAGCATATCCGAGATAGAACAGTACATGGATGAAACGCTGCGGGCGTCCATGTATTTTGCCCGTGAAGTTCTCGCTCTGTTTACCGCACAGTCCGAAGGGGTGCTTTCGCTGGTGCTTCTGGACGATCCTGAGGCGGTGTACGCACCGCTTGAGCAGATGGTACGGTCCGGACTCGCCGGCTTTGCCGAAAGTCTGGTGACGCAGTACAGGACCGGAGTACCGGCCGTCTACGCGAGCGTCGGCGCTCCGGGACCCGATCAGATCGAGGAGTTCGCGACCTTCTGCCGGACAGAGCGCGGCGAACGGGCACGGGGTCGGGTGCAGCGATACGGTCGGCGCGGGGCACTGCGCGGACTGTTCAAGTAAGAGCATAAGGAACTACACATCATGAAAATCTGGATCCGATATCTACTTGGTCTGACGGCGGGGCTGATTATCGCCGTTTTTTTTGTCGATCCCGTGTCGGCAGGCTCCGAAGTCTGGTACGATCTATCGGAGCTTGCGATACGTGTCGGGCGCTATCTGCTCTTACCGCTCGTGTTTTTCGGGACCCTGGTCTCGGTTCATGATCTTCGGGAACACAAACACGCTCTTTCGACCTATACACTGCTGATTGTTCTGATCGTGGCTCTACCTGCACTGGCGGTGATCGTCGGCGCGATTGCGCTGCTGTTTTTTCAGCCCGGCGTGCTTCCGATCATCCTCGAAGACGCGGTACTGCAGGAGACACCGGACATTCTCAGCATCCTGGGAGTCATCTTTCCCGACAACGCGCTTTCGGTTCTAACCGGTCCCGGCAGGAATCTCCTCGCCGCCGTGATCCTTGGAGCCGTGACGGGAATGACCATGAGCGCGGACAAGCGTTTTGCGGGCCTCCTGGAGGACATAGCCGATGCCCTCTGCAGGCTGTTTTTTCGGCTGAATGCGGTCATTGTGCAGCTCTTCGGCATAGGCCTGCTGGCGATCACCGTCGCGACCGTATTGCGTTTTCGAAATCTCGGGAATCTCGAGTTCTATGCACCCATGATTCTGGTCATTGCTTTTACCGCGGGTGTGGTGACTCTCGGTCTGTATCCACTGCTCGTGTGGGGATTCGGGCGGAAGTGGAACCCGCTCCTGTGGATGTATTCGATGATTGCACCGGGGCTCGCGGCCCTCGTCTCAGGAGACGTTTTTCTGGCAGGTGGCACGCTCGCGTACACTGGACGTCACAACATCGGTGTGCGTCGGGAAGTCGGCGGCTCGGCGCTGCCAATCGCGCTCATGTTTGCGCGTGCTGGAAGTGCAATGGTATCGGCCATGGCCTTCATTATGGTGCTGCGGTCTTTCTCCGGTCTTGAGCTGGGGATGGCCAGCGTAATCCGTGTTGTTGTCATGAGTTTCGGGCTTTCGTTTCTGCTGCCGGCCGTGCCCGCTGGCGGTGTGCTCGTCCTCCTGTCCATGCTCGCCTCGGGTTACAGTCAGGGCTTTGAGGACGCCTATCTGATCCTCAGGCCCGCAGCACCCATCCTGCTCTCCATCGCTGCCTATGTCGACGTCATGACGGCGGGGGCTGTTATGCACATTGTGGCCGGGCGGCGAAAGCTCAGGGACCTTCCTGACACACACGATATGGTGTAGTTCCGGTTTAGTGGTTTAATCGCGTTAGTCGCGGGGGCGTATGAGTATGCCGAGCTGACCGGACAGCATGTGCGAATCCCACCACGGAAGATCGGGCCCGTCATCCCAGAGGCGAAACACCGGGAGAAACCAGCGTCCAGCAAACTGAAAGGTGATGCGTTCTTCCATTCTGTATCCGAAGCCCAGGCGGAGTTCCGGATACAGAAAGCGGCCGCTTTCGTAGAAGAACCGTGACAGGTTGTCGGTTGGAGAGTCTTCTACCGCCAGCAGGGGGATGCGATACAGCGTTGTAGGGGAAAATCCACCACGTGCGAACCACTGTTCGCTGATCGGCAGTGTATACTCCACGGGGATTGCAAGCATGATGCCGAGCGTGCCCGCTACTTCCCGTCCCTCCGATGCCGAGGGAGCCGTCTCAATCTGCGTCGGAACCGCCCGGCCTTCTGTAAATGCGAAATCCTTGTACCAGAGGTCTATGCCCGGTGAAATCTGCCACGGGCCCTGCAGCGGCACCGTGTATCCGGCACCGGTCAGACCGGTCAGCGTCGAGGCCTCACTCCCTTCAACCGCTTCCTCGGTCCATGGCTGTCGGTATGCGTTCCCGATCCAGAGGCTGCCCTGACGGAACTCAAGGCCCTCCGAACCGGTAATCTGCACGGCGATCAGAAACAGGGTTATGGAGCAGATGTACACTCTCAAGGACGTATTCACAACATGAAAGAGTATATCACGTTCCGTGCAACGTGGCTTCAGATCAATAGGACTTCGCGAACACCGCGATGTGCTTCGCGGGCTTGCCGCTGATGGCACAGGTCTTTCCTTTTGCCTTTTCCTCGTTCCCGAAGGGCAGAACCCGGATGGTTGCCTTCGTGTCTTCCTTGACACGTGCTTCGCTTTCGGGGGATCCGTCCCACGGAGCGACAACGAAGCCGCCCTCGTTCTCGAGCACACGTTTCATGTCCTCGTAGGTATCGACTTCGTGCGTGCACTCTGTCTGAAAGGCTTTCGCTTTCCGGAACAGTGAGGTCTGTATCTCGTCGAGGAGCGAATGAACTCTGCCCGCCACTTCGGCGACGGGAACGGTTGACTTCTCTCCGGTGTCGCGCCGGACCAGGACAGCCTGTCCACGTTCCATGTCACGGGGTCCGATTTCTACCCGGACCGGCACTCCCACCATTTCCCATTCGGAGAACTTCCAGCCCGGGGAGTTCTTGTCGTCTTCGTCGATCACGGTTCGAAGGTCTTTCCCGAGCGATGCGTGCACCCGGCGCGTGAACTCGATGACCTGATCCTTGGTGTCGTTCTTGAAGATGGGGATGACGACGACCTGTGTCGGAGCAAGTTTCGGCGGGAGTACAAGGCCACTGTCGTCTGAATGCGCCATGATCAGGGCGCCGATCAGCCGGGTGCTTACGCCCCAGCTCGTTGCCCACACGTGTTCGAGGGTGCTTTCCTGGCTCTGGAATGTCACGTCAAAGGCCTTTGCAAAGTTCTGGCCGAGAAAGTGGCTCGTTCCCGCCTGCAGGGCCTTTCGGTCCTGCATCATCGCCTCAATAGCGTACGTATCAACGGCACCAGCAAACTTTTCGCTTTCGCTCTTTACACCGGTGTACACCGGTAGGGCCATGTACTCCTCTGCGAAGGTTCTGTACACCTCAAGCATGCGAAGCGCTTCTTCGCGGGCCTCTTTTTCAGTCGCGTGCGCTGTGTGCCCTTCCTGCCAGAGGAACTCGGTTGTACGCAGGAACAGCCTCGTCCGTTTTTCCCAGCGGACGACGTTTGCCCACTGGTTAATCAGAAGCGGTAGATCGCGATAGCTCTGTATCCACTTCTTGTACATGCTCCAGATGATGGTTTCGCTCGTAGGGCGAATCACAAGAGGCTCGTCGAGTTCCTCTCCACCACCGTGTGTAACCACGGCGCACTCCGGGGCGAAGCCTTCAACGTGTTCGGCTTCCTTCTTGAGAAAACTCTCGGGGATGAGCAGAGGGAAATACGCATTCTCGTGGCCGGTTGCCTTGAACATGGCGTCCAGAGCCGACTGCATGCGCTCCCAGAGCGCGTAGCCCCGCGGACGTATGACCATTGTGCCTTTGACCGGGCTGTAGTCGGCGAGTTTTGCGTTCAGAACGATATCGACATACCAGTCCGAGTAGTTTTTGGACCGCGGAGTAATGCGTTGCGCCATGAGACCTCACGTTCAGTATCTGTTGGATTCGGAAGTGCTATTCTAAATTGCGGTATCCACGGCGTCAACGGCTTTAGAAGCGGACGGTCTCTACCATGTACCGGATCGATATACCACCGGTGTCCGAGGGGCGTTCCATCTCTACGACGAATACCATGCCGTTTCCATCCGGGGTCAGAATGGCCTGCCGCACGCGGTAGCTGCGCACTCCATCCCGAAAACGGTCTGGAAGACCGATCCTGTATTCGTGACTTCGTCCTGCGGCGCTTGTTCGCGTCAGGTCTATGTGAAACCGGGCCTGTACGTCGGTACCCGAGCCCTGTGACTCCTGTGTCAGCCGGACGTGGTAACTGTCACCGCCGACGAAGTCGCGGAAGGTTATTTCCGACCGTGGTTCGTCGTTGTTCAGAAGCAGGTACACGAGTCGCCCCTGGCGGAAATGACTGATTCCGCGGCTGCTGCGAACCGATTCAGCCTCACGAAGCAGCGTCAGCAGTGCCGCGTGACCGGTCTGACCGGCGCTTACCGGTTCCGGGTATCGCTGTCTGAAGACTCCCGAGGGAACAAACTGGTTTGCCGGAACGTCAACGGTGTATATCTCGGCGTAGGCCTGTCCGCTTGCGCGTTCGATACCGTGCTGAGAGAACATAAGAAAGCGTCCGTCTTCGGAAAACCCGAGATTGGTGAAGATCGCCGCGTCAGCGGCCGCACCATACGCGGCTGCAATGAGAATTACTGCCAGAAATGCAGAAACAGGTCCTCGTCTCATGTGTGTGCGCACCTCCCTCGTACACAGTATCGAGCAGTTTTCGCCAAACTGTAGTTTTTTCGGCCCTTTCTACCGTATACTCAACTGCACCATGACGCTGCGTGCCCGCAATCGACTCATTCTTTATTCCGCGCTCGCAGTTCTTTTCGTTGCTGTCGTTCTATCCGCAGTCGTCGGTGTGCACGTGTGGTCAAACGGGGGCCCGCAAACGGTTTTTTACGCGTTTTCCGAGCTCGCCGAGGCCAGAAGTCTGTATGGTTTTTCTGTGCCGGCCAGTGGGGCCGGTCCCCTCGGCGTGTTTTTGTCGCCGCTGCTTCCGGTTCCCGTAGCGGTAGGGTCGGCACTGCTTACAAGGCGGTATTTTCGGTCGAGCGTCACACCGACGATCTTTTTCGTCACGCTCTCGATGGTATTATCGGGGCTGACTGCGATCCGCATTGCCCAGATCATTCTTCCCGGCTACGGGTTTTCGTCCACCTACGCGGCAACTCTCTCGCGGGCAGTCTATGCCGCTCACATCGCGGGGGCCCTGGCGCTGTTTACCGCAAGCATCTATGCCGCCGGAGCCCAGTACACAAGGATCTGGGGGGCGATGATTGCCGTCATGACCATCGCACTTGCCTTTGCCTACGTTCTGCCGGTGGATGCGTTCCAGCTGGACGAGGCGCTGCTACACCGCCTCGAAGCGCGGGGAAACATTCAGCTCATCACGGGTGCGCTCGCTGTGCTGACGCTCATTAACTTCCTTCGCTATGGAATCGAAGCCGAGGAATCAGCGAGGGTCGTTGTACCTTTGGGGGTTTTTGCAATACTCGTGTCGAGGGAACTGTTTTTCTACGTGTCCGGGCTGCCGCTTCACCTCGCGGCTGGCGTGCTGTATGCAGTCGGCTTTGCGCTTTTCGCGCGGAACAGCTACGCGGTGTATTTGTGGACCTGATATAGAGAACCTGATCTAGAGAATGAGAGCGACGACCAGTCCCGTGCCGATGGGAAGGAGCAGGTTGTCGATGTCCTTACCCGGGGCCGCTTCGAGGGCGGTCGCGACCAGCGCTACGAGAAAGGCCTGACTGCTGTTCGCGAGGAAGATCGAGGACGCCGCGAAGACGGATGCGAAACAGGCCAGACTCCCCTCGATGCTTTTGCTGCCCTGTGTAAAGGGTAGCGCGTGACGTCCAACCGCCTTGCCGACCAGGCTGGCAAATCCGTCTCCGAACGCAAGGGCGTAAATCGCGATCGCTGCAGCCGGGTACGGGTATAGAAGCAGGGCCGCCATAGCACCGAGGCCCAGTGTCACCGGCCCCATTACGAAATGGCCGATATCACGACTCCGCTGAGCCATGGCGGTCAGACGCCCGATTACAAAGACCGGACGCCCGCTGAGGCGCTCGATTTCGGCGACCGCGTAGAAAACCGTGCCGAAGGCGAGCATCGACATCGTTGCGACTGTTCCGATCGTGCGCGCGAACAGGGGCACGAATGCGATGAACATGTGTATGGACTTGCGTACGAGCTCTGTGCGAATATCCGCTGGAATGGTGCCAAAAACGCGGCGGGCAGCTGAGGTACCTGTTTGCAGGCTTGTGTAATTTCGTGCGCGGGTAAGGCCTGTATATTCCATGAATACGAACACTCCGTACTGACCTAATGCAAGTTTCGTGCCGAGCGGCACCATCGGAACAGCATGTTACGTAAAGCATGGTAAAAGAGGGATTTACGGACACTCGTCTCTACGGAAGTTTCGGGTGAACTGGCCTGTTTGTACACATAATCATACAGTACCGTTCTTTTATTACTACGCCGTGAAACTGTGCGCTTTACAAGACGCGGAGACTGCGGTAGGTATATCAGACACTCGCGCGGACGAGAGGGGTAGCGCATAATGACAGATATTGATATTCGCAGCTTTCATCCACTAGAAATCAGGGTTCTTCTGCATTTTTCGGGAGCGTCAGAGCTCACTGTTCCCGAGATGGTGGCACGTGTCGGTCTCAAAGAGGGGCAGGGCAACCAGGTTGTGAGCTGGCTTGCGGCGAAAGGCCTTATCGAAGAGTCGTCACGGACGGCTCGGGTCTTCTACGAGCTTACCGAACTCGGGAAAGAGTACGCCGACACGGGTGCGCCGGAGGAACGGCTGCTTCGTGTGCTTGAAAAGGACGGCGCTACGCCGCTTCCAGCGCTTGCTTCAGCCTGCGGGCTCGAAATGCGCGACATCGGATCGGCCTTTGGAGCGCTTTCCAAGGCCGGGGCGGTGCAGATGGACTCAGAGAAGCGTGCCGTTCTGCTCGATCCGGCGAAGGCTGACTGGGTGCCGCTTGTCCGTGGGATCCTCGAGCGTGCGGTTCGTGAAGGTGCACTGGCAGAAGAGAGTCTCGCTGACGCCGAGCGTACCGCGGTTCAGGGCATCGCAAAAAAACGGGGCGCCGGTTCCGTCGCCTTCCGCATTGTGGAACGAAACGAGGTTGTGTATCGCTTTACCGAATCCGGCGAGGCCGCCCGGAAGGCGGCTGCGGATTCCGGACTCACCGGTGAGGAAACGGGGTCATTGACACCGGCTATGCTGCGTGATGGTTCCTGGAAACACGCGAGCTTTCGCTCATATAACATCGAAACGCCGCCCGCACGACTCATACCGGGGCGCCGTAATCCATATGCCGAATACCTGGAGTCAGTGAAAGACACGCTGGTCGGACTCGGATTCGAGGAGTTTGATGGACCGGTCGTCGAAACGGAGTTCTGGAACTCGGACGCGTTGTTCATGCCCCAGTTTCACGCAGCCAGGGATATTCATGACGTATATTACGTTGCCGAGCCGACGCACGCGCGCGAGATCGAACAGCCCTACCTCGATCAGGTCGCTGCGGTTCACGAGAACGGATGGACCACCGGCAGCAGGGGCTGGAACTACGGATTCGACCGCGACTTCACGCGAAGGCTCATCCTTCGAAGTCAGGGGACGGTCCTCTCGGCCAGACAGTTGCCGAAGGCCAAGGTGCCCGGCCGGTACTTTGGCATCGTGCGGTGTTTCCGCTACGATCAGGTCGATGCTACGCATCTGAGCGATTTTTATCAGACGGAAGGCATCGTACTCGGCGAAGACGTGAATCTCAGAACGCTGCTCGGCATGCTGAAGATGTTTGCTGAAGAGGTTGCAGGAGCGACTGAGGTCAAGTACGTACCGGGCTATTTTCCGTTTACTGAGCCTTCGGTTGAGGTTCATATCAAGCACCCGAAACTCGGCTGGTTTGAGCTTGGCGGTTCCGGTATATTCCGCCCCGAAGTCACTGCACCGCTCGGCATTGACGTCCCGGTGCTCGCGTGGGGGCTCGGTATCGATCGGATGGCTCTCATGCATCTTGGATTGAACGATCTGCGCGAGCTGTTCTCGAACGACCTTGAACGGGTTCGTCTGCGACGGAGGAAGTAAGCAATGCCAAAAATCGAGTTGTACAGAAACGCACTGGACACATACATCGGAGAAAGACTGCAGAACGACGTGCTGGAAGAACAGCTTTCCGTCGCGAAGGCAGAGGTCGATGAATGGGAAGACGAACACGGGCTTCTGAAAATCGAGCTGAACGACACGAACAGGCCTGACCTCTGGTCGACTGCGGGACTTGGCCGACAGCTTCGCGTGTACCGCGGTGGGGCCATTTCCGAGTATGACTTTTTCAGTACCACCGACGCACCGAAAGAATGCGGCAGCCGGGTAGTGCAGGTCGATGCAGGTCTGAAGGATATTCGGCCATACATTGCAGGTTTCGTCGCACGCGGCCCCTCGATCGATGAGTCGACGCTCAACGACATCATTCAGACCCAGGAAAAACTCTGCTGGAATTACGGGCAGAAGCGGCGGGCCGTTGCGATGGGCATATATCGCAGTGATCTCATGCAGTTCCCTGTCTCGTACCGGGCGGCAGATCCCGACGCGACGCAGTTCATACCGCTCGCCGAGGAACGCGCCATGAGCCTGCGACAGATGATCACCGAGCATCCAAAAGGGCGCGATTTCGGGCATATTGTGGCTGACTTTCCGAAGATGCCCTACCTCGAAGACGCTGGCGGGGACGCTCTCAGCTTTCCCCCTGTCATCAACAGCGCCCGTCTCGGTGCCGTCGAAGTCGGTGACAGTTCGCTTTTCATCGAGCTTACGGGAACGGATCAGAGCGTACTGCATCTTGCGTGCTCCATCGTTGCCTGCGATCTTGCGGACGCCGGATTCACGATTGAGCCGGTCTGCATCGAGTATCCTTACGATACTCCTGCCGGAACGACGGTCGTGACACCGCAGTACTTCCAGACCCCGGTCGAAATCGAGCCAGCCTTTGCGTCGAAGTGGCTCGGGGTATCGCTCACTGCCGGGGACTGTGTTCGGCTGCTCGGCCGCATGGGCTGCATTGCAGCGGAGACCGGGGGCAGCGTTCGTGTGCAGCCGCCACCGTACCGGAACGACTTTCTGCATCCCGTCGATATCGCCGAGGACATCATGATCGGCTACGGCATGGGCAACTTCGAGCCGACCATGCTTCAGGACTTCACGGTCGGGCGTCTGACCGCGGTCGAGGTTCTGTCCCGGGACGTAAAAACGGTCCTTGTCGGTCTTGGCTTTCAGGAAATGGTCTTCAACTACTTAGGCTCGCGTCGCGACTATCTCGACCGCATGCAGCCGGTCGCAACCGACGAGTCCGACGCCTATGATTCCGCCATGGTGCGCATACAGAATCCCATGAGCGAAAACTATGAGTATGTGCGACCTTCGGTCTTGCCGTCGCTCCTTTCTGCTGAGGCCGTTTCCGCCCACGCGGTTTATCCGCATCTGATATTCGAGGTCGGAAAAGTCGCCGTGCGTGATGCCGCCGATTCCAGCGGAACACGGACGGACGATGTGCTGGGTCTCGTCCTGTCGGATGTCGAATCAACGTTCAATACCGTACGCGATAAAGTGAATACCATGCTCTATTTCCTGAACATCGACGCGCGTTATGAGGCGGCGGATGATTCGCGTTTTATCGCCGGTCGCTGTGCGAAGATACGTGTCGCGGGACGGATAGCAGGCATTATGGGTGAGTTACACCCGCAGGTCCTTGAGAACTGGGGTATAAGTATGCCGACGACTGCTGCGGAGCTGAATATCGGCTCCTTGCTCTCGCGTGAATCCGGAGTATAATTAAGAGGGACAGTCGGCGTATTCACACAAGTACCGGAGTGGTGCAGTCGTGCCGCATGCAGATCAGGCCCCGACCGTCCTGGTGCCGTATACCGGACCCGCAGACGGACCCGAGGCGGAAGACATATTCATTTATCTCCGACCTGAGACGAACGGGGTGGAGGTAGAGAGCCGCCTTATGCGGGTCATAAAGCAGTGTCCCGCCTATCATAACGGCCTCGATCTCGTGTACATGGCGAACCTCCCTGGCGAATACATGCTCGAGCAGCACGTTGTCGAGAAGCACTACCGTCATAAGCTTCACTTTGCCGTTCATGGGAAACAGGCGTTCACGCCGTGGATGCAGACCGCCTTTGAGTCACAGACTGGAGAGTCTTTCGAAACAGCGAATATTCTCGGGGCCTTTGAGGCCCTTCATGTGCTTCAGATGGAACCTGAGGGTATGTTTGCGCGTTGGGTCGACGAGTCGCAGATCTGCATCATCGCAGGTCAGACCCTTAAACACCTGGACGAAGCCTGGGTCGTTGCCTCCGACATTCCGGCCGTATTGCACAAGAACAATCGTGGTACCGACATTGCCGTGATGCTCTTTCGATCCCGTGTCGGGTACAGCTACTTCGAGGAGCTCGTACAGGAAATGTACGAGCAGATTATTGATGCCGGACTCGTGAATCCGCGCCTTCCGCTCAATCGGATCTTCCATTATTCGCGCGGTCCCTTCGAGCAGATTCTGGACGGCCTTGGATATCTTGTCGACGGTAACGGCTCGCCTCATCCCGTCGAGGATCTGGGCTTTGCACGCTACTGCAGTCGCAGCGGTATAGATACAGAAGCATTGCTCGGAGTTATTCAGAATCCGCTGTTCGGCTGGGTGAACCGGCAGGGAGTTTATTTCGAGGATGATGTATTCCGTATGACCGAACACGCTACCTATAGAGCCGCCATCGAACGCCTCGATACGGCTGTGACTCAGGTCCTCCTCAGGGCACCATCTGTAGTAATATCCCCGCAGGGGTAGCGTGTATGAATGTACAACAGCGCGGGGACGCCGGCTCGGATAGAGAAAAGTCTGCACTTCTCGAAGCGGTCATTCCATTCCGTTTTCTGAACGGTACGGAACGACTGGGATTACTCGACAGCATGGAACGGTGCACCTACCGCGCGGGAGATATGATCATAGAGCAGGGCGCGACCGATACCTGGGTGTACCTCCTCGGAGGGGGTACCGCTTCCATACAGTCGCCGCAGGATCTGGACAAGAGAAGTCGCCTTCCGAGAGTTATCAGCACCGTAGAAGAGGGGCACTATTTTGGTGAATGGGAGTCGGTCTTTGACTGCCCGCGGACCTACAATGTACTCAGTACGACCGATACCTGGTCGTATCGCATCCCCGGAGACGTGTTTATTGGCCTTCTGAACGTTTCGAGTGCATTTGCCCAGGGGCTCGGCACGCTTCTTCGTGATCGTCAGGGGATCTTTGCGGCCTTCGAGCGGTTCAAGGCCCAGCTGTTCAGGGACGTCACCAACGGCTATCTCGTCGTCCGGCGCCTCTTACCTCTGTATGAGTCGCTTGAACCCGCGCTGCATCCTGGAGCTGCGAACCCTACGGTCATTGACGTGTCGGGCCTCTCGTACGCGGTGCGGCGACTCCCCGACAACATTACGCGCACGTTCGCTCTGCTCCTGACCGACAATCTCGTCGGCGCTTACAGTACACCGGACCAGTACTTCCCCCAGGTGGAGACCTCAGCCCGTCGGCGCGAGGTATGGGAAATGGTGCCGGGAAAGAACCTCGTTCTGCTCAGAAACGGTGTTTCCGATCTTATTGATTTTGTGACCTGCCTCTGCACCTACGCAGTCGAAGCGAAGAAGATCCGCAAACGACTGAGTACCCCTGCGTGTCTCGAAGCTCTCTCGAGCTATCTTTCGTCCGGTGATCACCCGCCGCTGCACGAACTGCTGGCTGCGCTGCCGTTCAGCGAGGAGGAGGCAGCCGGTATCACCAGAGTCTGGCCGGAAGACACCGCGCGACGCCTGTTCGAGATCGTGCGTCATCGGGAGATGTTCGGTATCGATGTCCGGCGTGGCGCAAACACGTATAACAGCAGGCGAGCCGAACTCTGGGCATCGCAGGTCGCACAGGCTGCCGGGCAGTTGCTGGGTCATCCTCCGGCCCTGCTGCCCGACGACGTTGAAGTTCACATCATCAGCAGCAACACACACTCAGTAACGAACTGTCTGAACCCCTGGTACCGGCGAAAAGGCACCGCCCTCGAGCAGTGGGCTCAGGAGCATGAGCCGGAACTCTACGAGGCAGCGTGGACGGACTCATACGATCGCATGTATTCGGCTGCGCGCTCGTATTTTCTCGCACATCCCGAGGAAGCCGAGGATGCCCACCGCGTCGCCGACAGCGCCGGAATATATCGCCTGCGCAGTACCGCTTCGACGGGGATACAGGTTCAGTTGATTGATGTTTCGCGCCTTTTCGCGGACGAGATCGACCCGGGCATACGGAAACCCACTGCCGAACGCCGCATCGTCCTCGTTAACATTGATTACGCATTCGGAGAGCAGGCCGAGCACATAATGCGGAATCTGCTCCTGCTCTTCGGCCGTAACGTGTCGAGTATCAACTTCCTCGGAAAAGCCGGGGCACTCGTCGGCAAACGGGGCGATATCCTTGAGCCAACCGCTTTTATCGAGCAGTCCGGAGATCTGTTCCAGCCGGTTCCCGACCGGCCGGATTTCCCCTGGAAGCGTCTGCAGGAGCGCGTACCTGCACACACGGTACATCGTGGCCCTATACTCACGGTAGACGGTACGCTTCTGCAGAACCGCGTCATGCTGAACTTTTACCGCCGGATCAGACAGTGCATCGGACTCGAAATGGAAGGGACCTATTATTACCGGCAGGTGCTCGAGTCCATGGAACTTGGGGTCGTTTCCCGGGACGTCGATCTGCGCTTTTTCTACTATGTGTCCGATCTTCCGCTACAGCATGATCTCGCGTTATCGAGCCGGCTGCAGGTTTCGGAGGGAGTTCCTCCCCTGTACGGGATCACCCGCCACATACTCGACGAAGTCTTCCGGGGCCGATGAAACAGAGGACGGGTGCTCAGGTCTGTAAAAGGCCGCTGTCTTTGACCGCTGTCCGGACACGCTCAAGCTCGTGTTCAAGGTCCCCCACCGCGTCCGTTGCCTGAATACAATCCCCGGCGCGTGAGGCCTGTTCAATGCGTGTGGCGATACGGGCGAGATTTCGGGCCGAAACATTCAGGGCTGCTCCGTGCAGATTGTGTGCAAGATCGCGCGCCTTCTGAAAGTCTTCCCGGGCACACGCAGCGGCGATACTGCGAACACGCTCTGCGGCGCTGTTCAGGAACATGGTGACAGTCCGTTCGATCAGCTCGCGGTCGCGTCCTGTCCGCGCCAGAGCATCGTCAAGGTCAAAACTGGCCGGACGATGTTCATCCTGGTCATCCGGTGTGTCCTCCTGGTTTCCGGAGGCCGACGGGCCCGAACCGTCCAGATGCTCCCTGACCGTCGTGAGGAAATGGTCAAGCTGCAGAGGCTTGGTCATGTAGTCGTTCATACCGGCGCTTTTACAGCTTTCCCGGTCCTCGGCAGTGGTATACGCGGTCATGGCTATGATGGGGACGTCGGCGTTCGGCTGTTCGTCCGGAAAGGATCGTATGCGACGGGTAGTCTCTATGCCGTCGAGCCCGGGCATCTGCACATCCATGAGAATGAGTCGATATCGTTCCCGCCCGAGTCGTGAGATCGCTTCTTCCCCGCTGGACACCACCTCACAGGTGTAGCCTGCTTTCTTGAGAATCTGCTGTGCCACGAGCTGGTTTATTGCGTTATCGTCGACGAGAAGTACGTCTGCGTGTATTTCCATTCAGTTCTTACGCCTGTTCAGTTCCTGCATGGCACGAACATACTCGTGAAGCAGGGGTATCGTCGACATTAATCGTACATAACAAGGGCTCGTCGTCAAATGTCTCCCTGTTCAGCTGCTGTGCAGGCCGGCCCAGTCAAGCAGTTCGGAGTAGTCAATGTACGAGGGAATGTCGGGATGATCCGCGATTATCCTGTCAGGCGCCCGAAACAGCGCTCCACGGTCGGCTGCAAGAATCATGGAGAGGTCGTTATAGCTGTCGCCAGCGGCGAAAACCTCGAGGTTCATTGTCTTGAAGCCTTCGACCGCACGCCGTTTACCGTCGGTCTGCCGCAGGGAATAGCCGGTGACGACGTTGTCCTGTACTTCGAGTCTGTTGCAGAGGATTACCGGGTAGTTCAGCTGTCGTGCAATGGACACCGAAAACTGTTCGAAGGTGTCAGAGAGAATAATCACGGGTAGAGAGGCTCTGAGCGTTTGCAGAAACGAGACGGCGCCGTCGAGCGGGCTCAAGCCGTTCAGTACCGTGGTGATCTCGCGCATGCCGATACCGGCGGTACGCAGCACGGAGAGTCTGTGTTTCATGAGTTCATCGTAGTCGGGGATCTCGCGTGTTGTCACTTTCAGGTCGGCATTATCGAAATGCTTCGCTACAGCAATCCATACCTCGGGATACAGGACTCCTTCAAGATCAAGGCACATTACTCGCATGCGGCGATAGTAGCACACGCGACACGCTTGGGGTAATCAGCAATCTCTGGAACAGACCGACTGATTGGTGTACGAAAGATTATGATGCGTAATTTGACAATACCAAAATAAATAGATAGTATAACTTCAGTTAACACAATACACCTGTGCACCACTCATGCGGATACGCACTTTGGTCGTCTCGCGATCGGAGTCATCTGCTGTTTTTGAGCGGTATATGATGTTTTTCAGCTTCAGTGACACGGTATTGCGCGCTCGGGCGGTTCGTGTCTGCTTCTCTCGTATTGAACGGGATACTGCACGTCTCGGAAAGGAAAAAATATGTCTGATAACAATTCGGAGAAGGCGAACGTTAAGATCAGCCTTCGAAACGTATATAAGGTATTTGGAAAGAACGCCGCACGTGGGGTGGAGCTTTCGAAGAAGGGCCTCAGTAAGGATGAGATCCTTGAAAAAACCAAACTGGCAGTCGGTGTGTCTAACGTCTCCTTCGACGTGTACGAAGGCGAAACCCTCGTTGTTATGGGGCTTTCGGGGTCGGGAAAGAGTACGCTGATCAGATGCGTAAACCGCATCATGGATCCGACTGCAGGCGAAATTCTCATCGACGATGTTGACATTACAAAACTCAACGACGACGAACTTCGCGAAGTTCGTCGCAAGAAGTTTTCGATGGTTTTTCAGAGCTTCGCGCTTTTCCCTCACCGAAGAGTCATTGAGAACGTTGAGTACGGGCTCGAAATACAGGGTGTTGATAAAGAGGTGCGAAGGGAAAAAGCCGAAACGGCGCTGAAACTCGTCGGTCTCGACGGGTGGGGCGACTATTACCCGGAGAACCTCTCCGGCGGCATGAAACAGCGGGTAGGTCTCGCGCGTGCCTTGAGTGTTGATCCCGATATCCTGCTCATGGACGAGGCCTTCAGCGCGCTTGACCCGCTGATTCGCTCGGATATGCAGGATGAGCTGATCGCTCTGAACGACAGAGTCCGCAAGACCATCCTGTTTATCACACACGATCTTGACGAAGCGCTGAAGATGGGCGACCGCATCGTCCTCATGAAAGATGGATATGTAGTACAGATCGGGACGCCCGAGGAGATACTCACGAATCCGGCCGACGAGTACGTTCAGCGATTCGTCGCGAACGTTGACATCACGAAGGTTCTTACCGCGCAGGATGTCATGAAGATTCACTCTCCTGTCGCGTTCGTGAAGGATGGACCGAGAGTTGCCCTCCGGAAGATGAAGGAACACGGCCTGAGTGGGATGTTCGTCGTCAAAAGCAGCGGCGAGCTTGTAGGCCATCTGACCGCAGACAAGGCAGCGCAGGCGGCCAAGAACGAAGATAAGTGGCTTGACCAGGTAACCGACCGTGATTCGGTCCTTTCGGTGCCGCTCGATCAGCCGGTGCGTACGCTCTTCCCTATGGTCGAAAGCGGAAACCCGATCGCCGTCGTGGACGAGGATCACCACTTCAAAGGTGTGATTGTACGCGGATCTATCCTTGCAGCCCTCGCAGAATCTCATTCAGATTCCACGTCCATTGACGAGCCGTCGGAGCTTGCGAGCAAGGTATTGACCCCGGGGTCAAACAACGAGGCTGCTTCCGACGAAGCCGATAAGGAGAATAACTGATATGGGAACACGCGAATTAATGGGAGACATAATACCCCAGGTACCCCTTTCTGACTGGATCGAATCAATACTGAGTGTGCTTACGACACTTCTTTCTACCGCGACCCGGGCGGTGTCGACGGTGTTCCGCAACGGTATACGCGGGATCACCGGCTTCCTCGATACGCTTCCGCCCATCGTTCTGATACTTGTGCTGGTTGGTATAGCCTGGGCTATCGCGGGTAGACGCATCGCGATCGGTTCGTTCCTGGGATTTCTGTTTATCTGGAACATCGGGCTCTGGGGAGCCATGGTTTCGACGCTCGTACTGGTCTTCTTTGCCACCATTCTGGCCGTAGCCATGGGCCTTCCGCTCGGTATCGTCGCTGGCCTCAGCGATCGGTTCTTTCTTATCGTAAAACCGATTCTTGACTTCATGCAGACCATGCCGGCATTCGTGTATCTGATACCCGCGATTCCGTTTTTCGGCCTCGGGGCTACGTCGGCCATCATGTCGACAGTTATCTTTTCGATCCCGCCGACGATACGCCTTACCGCGCTCGGTATTCGCCAGATCGACAAGGAACTGGTCGAAGCAGCTGATTCGTTCGGGTCAACAACCTATCAGAAGCTGGTCAAGCTGCAGCTTCCACTGTCGCTACCGACGGTCATGGCCGGTATCAACCAGACTATCATGCTCGCGCTGTCCATGGTCGTTATCGCGTCCATGATCGGTGCGGGTGGTCTTGGTGGTGAAGTATGGCGTGCAATTCAGCGCCTTCGCCCTGGCGACGGATTCGCAGCCGGCCTCGCGGTCGTCATCCTTGCGATGATTCTGGACCGGGTCACGCAGAAAATTGCGGCACAGGACAGGAAAGCGAGCTGATATTTGAGATCTGACTTGCCATTTATCCTTCGGAATAGGATATTTGGTGGTGAAACTGTAGAGGATCCCGATGCCTGCTGCGTTGCAGTCTGTTTCGGGATATAACCACACAAAGCCATATGTAGGAGGCTTTTATGAACAATACGACAAAAATGATGCGAGGCATCATGCTTGTTGGTCTTATTCTGGTGTTTGTTACCGGAATGGCATTTGCCGGCGGCGCCGGTGAAGCAGCAGCGGACGATCTCGGTGTCGTCCGAATCGGGTATGTTGAATGGGACCGCGAGCCCGCTCACACCTTCCTGATCGGTGAAGTCATGGAACGAATCGGCTTCCAGGTCGAGGTTCTTTCGCTCGCAAATCCCGCTATGTGGGAAGCGATCGCAGTAGGCGATATCGACGCGCACGTGTCGGCATGGCTGCCGGCAACACATGAGGCGTTCTGGGAACAGCATAGTGAGGTTCTCGTAGACCTCGGACCGCATTTCACTGGTGCAGGACTTGGTCTGGTCGTTCCGACCTACCTCGAAGACATCAACAGCATCGAGGATCTTGCCGCGAACGCTGACATGTTTGACAACACCATTACCGGTATCGATCCGGGCGCTGGTATGATGTCGCAGACAGAAGGCGCCATCGACGATGACGTTGCCGGTCTCGGTGTTTTCACCCTGACGGAAGGCAGCGACGCAAGCATGATGGGTGCGCTCTCGGATGCGATTTCCCGTGAAGAACCGATCGTAGTAACCGGTTGGGACCCCCACATCAAGTTCGCACGCTTTGACCTCAAGATTCTCGAAGACACGAACAATATCTTCGGCGACGAAGAGACCATTAACACGATCGTTCGCCAGGGACTCCAGGAAGAGAACGAAATGGCGTTCCGTTTCTTTGACGAGACCGACTGGTTTGCTCTTCACGAGCCTATCAACGAGATCATGGTTCTTTCGGCTGACGGCACACGTCCCGAAGCAGCAGCCGCACAGGTTGTCGACGAATACTTCGACGCCATTAACGCAGCGCTTCCGAGCGGAATACAGATGCAGTAAGAATTGTTACACGGCAGCGTAGCTGCCGGTAACAGAAAAGCCGCCTCATAACGAGGCGGCTTTTTTTGTGATCAGGCTCCGTAGACGAGCGCTGCAATAGCGAACACATCAACAACCCAGAGCATCGGCGTGATTTCCTTTCCCTTGCCAACGAGAACCTTGATTACGGTATACGACAGGAATCCCCAGACGATACCCTGAGTGATGTTGTAGGTAAGGGGAATCAGGATCAGGGCAAGAAAGGCCGGGATGCTTTCTTCGAAGTTGCTCCAGTCTATACTGAGAACCGGCTTGATCATAAACACACCTACCAGAACCACGACCGGTGCTACGGCTACCTGCGGTACAAACTGAATCAGGGGGCTGAGAAAAAGGAAGGGAAGGAAGAGCAACCCGGCAACAACAGCCGTGAGTCCGCTTCGTCCGCCTTCTTCAACCCCGGCAGCGCTTTCAATGTACGTCGTACCGCTTGATGTTCCGAACAGACCGCTCAATGTGGTCGAAATAGCGTCAACAAACAGTGCCTTTCCGACGTTACGAGGCTGTCCGGTCTCTTCGTCCGTGAATCCACCGACTTCTGAAACACCGACGAAGGTCGAAATGCTGTCGAACATATCGGTGAACAGCAGCGTGAAGATCGGCAGAATCATGCTGACTGACAGAGCGCCAACGAGGTCGAGCTGAAAGAAGACCGCCATGCTTGGAAGCGCGAATGCCCGGTCCGGGAGGCTCACGAAACCGTCGGCACCGGTGCTTTCGAGAATGAGGCTTACAGCTATCGAAATGACGCTGGTCGCCACGATTCCGATTATGAGCGCCCCGGGTACTTTCTTTATGACCATCCAGCTCGTCGCGAAGAGTCCGATCGAGAAGATAATTACCTCCGGACTCAAGCCACCGAACTGTACCAGTGTAGCCGGACTTGCGGTAATAAACCCTGCCCACTGAAAACCGATGAAGGCAAGGAAAAGGCCTATACCGGATGCGACCGCGTAGCGAAGGCTCCGCGGGATGGCAGCTACGATAAGCTCGCGAACTTTGAACACCGAGAGGAGGAGAAAGATGATACCGGAGATAAACACTGCCCCGAGTGCAGTCTCCCAGGTCATGCCCTCTATTCCGAGTACGATGTTATAGGTAAAGAACGCGTTGATGCCCATTCCCGGTGCAAGCGCAAACGGCAAGTTAGCCGTAAGGCCCATAAGGATGGAGCTGAGTGCGCTGACCATGATGGTTGCAAACACAACGCCTTCTACAGGCATTCCCGACGCGCTTAAGATCGCCGGGTTTACAACGATAATGTACGCCATCGTGAGAAAGGTGGCAAAACCCGCGCGAACTTCCGTCTTGACGTCCGTTCCGAGTTCAGAAAGGGTGAAAAACTGCTTCATATCTGCGTCTCCCAAGAAAGGTTTGTATTTTTATTAACGAGTCTATCCCGGTCTGCAAGGATAAGACTGGTGCCTGCTTTGTATTTCTACCGTGAAAGTATTCGCACAACTTACTTTCATTTATTTCGATCCTGGGTTAATCTGACCGGGGCCTGTAAAAGGATCGGTGTGTATGCAAGATATTTTCGAAAGACTTGCCGGACGTAAGATTAACGGGGTACGAGTTGTCCCCTTAATGACGAAGATCATTTTCATCTTCGCGGCATTCCTGCTTGTCTCAAACTTCTTCTCGAACTACATCAATCTTGTGTTGAATCGTGGTGAACAGGCGCGGCTGTTGAACCAGATCATGGTAAAAGATCTGAACGACCTGCATCTGTTCGCGAGCAGGCAGGCGGAGTTGCTGTTGTTCACGGGGGACGAAGACCTCGCACGAGCAAACATGGAGGCGAGTGCGGCTACAAGGTTTGAGTTCGAGGGAAGTCTCGCGCTTGCCGTGCGACCGGACGGGAGCGTTCTGTTTTTCGCCGGCCCTGTCGACCAGATCGGCTCGTTTGATTCTGAAGCCCTGGATCAGATGAACGACCGCCGCACCGAGGGTATACTCGACGGAAGTTTTAATTTTCAGATGGAAGGTGCACCACAGCTCGGGGTGTATCGCTGGCATAACGAATGGAACGCATACTTCGTGAGGGCCGAGCAGGAGTCTGAGTTTCTTGCCCGCTCACGACAAATCTTCCTGCAGATTTCGATTCTGATCGTCCTCATTTCCCTCGTGTGTCTCGTTGTTGGCGTTATCATTATCCGCTACATCCTGCGCTTTGTCCCGATCATTACGCGGGCAATCATGGCTATGCAGGACTCGCAGGAGCTCAACCAGCTTGACATGTCAGGTGCTCCGAATGACGACGTGACCTATCTCGGACTCGCGTTTAACAGTCTTGCCGGGACTATCGACAACCTCATGAACATCTTCAAGAAGTTTGTCGCACGCGATGTCGCCTCAAAGGCTTACGAGGAGCGCGAGATCCGCCTCGAAGGGGTACAGCGGGACCTGACGGTTCTCTTCACGGATATTCGCAGCTTCACGTTCATGACCGAGACGCTCGGGACCGACATCATCAAGCTCCTTAATCTGCACTACGATCAGTCCATACGGCACATCCACAGTCACAACGGTGACATCGGCTCTATCATCGGGGACGCGCTCCTGGCCGTGTTCGGCACCATGAAGGGAGACGAAAACAAGTCCTATCAGGCGATCCGTTCAGCCTACCTGCTGCACGACGTTGCGTCATCGCTACGCAGCAAGATGAGCGAGAAGCGTGAGGAGATTATCCGCAAGCGCGGTTCGCTCACCGACGCCGAACAGCGCGTGTACGAGGCCGTACTCATCGAGATCGGTGTCGGCATCGACGGTGGAATGGTCTTCTACGGAAACATAGGTAGCGAAGAGCGAATGGTGAACACGGTAATCGGTGATAACGTGAACTCATCGGCACGACTTGAGGGGCTCACGCGTTTCTACAACGTACCGGTCATCGTGAGTGAGTATGTGAAAAACGAGGTGGAGCGTGATTTCGCGGACTACGTGTTCATGGAACTCGATACCGTCCAGGTGAAGGGTAAGACGCAGGGTAAGCAGGTGTACTGGCCCATAGAGCGGAGTCGAATCGACGAAGCATTTGAAAAGGACATAGAAGCGTACAGCGAAGGGCTTCAACTGTATTACGAAGGAAAGTGGGCGGATTCGACACGCGCCTTCAAGCGTTGCGGGCTGAAGGTCGCCGAGGTCTTTACGCGTCGAATGAGCGGTCAGCGGGCCCCAAGGAACTGGAATGGCGTATGGACAATGACGGAAAAGTAACGGATCTCGTTGAACAGAGTAAGTCTGTATTTCTCAGTGATGCGGTCCAGGACTTCAGGCGTCGGCAGAGCCAGTACGATCTGGATGCTGAGTTTGCAAAGACGAGAAAGAATCGCACGTTCATCGTACCCGGCGTTCTTATTGCAATGGTCCTTCTGTTCAGCATTGTCGCGTTTGCCGTTAACTTCGCGATTGAACGAAGCTCACAGATCGAAGAGATCGAGTCGGGTGACTTTGAGCAGATCAACCTCCGCGACGTCCTGCAGGCCTGGCTTCGCACCGAAAACCGTCTCGAAGAAATCGAAGATCAGATTAGCAGCCTCGAGCAGGAGCGCGATGAGCGGCTGCAGCTTGCGGAACAGAGGGCTGAACGCAACAGGCAGCTTGCCCGCCTTCGCGCGGATGCAGGTATTGCAGTTCTCGGTGTGGAACTGGCCCGTACTCAACAGGCCCTGCAGACCGAGCGGCAGCAGATCCGCCTCGAGTACACCGGACAGCTCGAAGCTCTTGCAGATGAACGCGAACAGATTCTTCGTCGCCGGGAGCAGGAGTTCGATCAGACGCAGGTGAACGCCGCGCTTGCCCGTCGCGGTATTCTCGACGACCAGCGACGGCTCTTTGACCTGGAACTAGAGCGACAGCAGGAGTTCCTCACGGAACGGATCACATCCTTGAGAACCGCGTACCAGGACGAGCTTGGTGCTTTCGGAGAGCACCGGGATCAGGTGGAGTTCACGCTCCGGCAGCAGTTTGCAGGCGAGATCGCACGACTTGTCGCTGAACACGAAGCCGAGCTTGAAGAGCTCTTTCTCCTGTACAACCCGGATTTCAGCGACGAAGACATAGCGCGTCTCTTCGAGGCTTCATTTTTCGACGGCTCTATAGAGTCTGAGAGCGAAGCTTTCGAACGCGCGCTTCTTGAGCAGGGTGTGCTCAGACAGGCCGAGCTCACCGAGGTGCGAAACAGCGTGGATGAGCTGTTCGAGATAGTCGAACGTCTGCGCGAGGTTCCTTACGAGAACAGCGTACCCGAAGCGCTTGATCAGATCCTGTCACGATCGCAGGCTCTCGTCGCAGGGCTTAACCGGGCCGGAGCGGATCTGACGCGGTCTTTTGAGGCCTCGGTCGACACCCTGACTACCGAGCGCGATACGGCGAGCAGTGAGCTCGAGACGGTCCGCCGGCAACTGAACGAGACGAGGCAGGAGCTGTCACGGGTACAGACTGCCGCGGAAGAGCGAATTGCGAGCGAAACCGAGCAGCTGCGCTCGCAGCTCTCGCAGTTTGAGCATGCCTTTGGCGAACTCATTCAGGATGACCGGGAGGACGGCTACGTCGTCGACCCGAGGGATGCTGAGCAGATACACATCTATCTTGATCCGAGTCGGGATGTTGACGAGGGAGTTCGTGCTTTCGTCTTCCGCGATCCGGAAGGCCTTATAGGCACGGTTGAGTTTTTTGAGACCGCGCGCGGTTTTCGCGCACGCCTGCTTGATCTCGCCGACAATCGAAGCATACGCCCGTTCGATCGCGTACTGCTTGACATCGCAGGCAGGACCGACCCCGCAGCGGATTCGACCGAGTAAGAGGATAAAACAGAGGTGAACGATATGAAGACAGATGCCGGACGTTCAGGAAACGGTGCAACAGCTGCGCTCTTAAGGGCTTTGCTGGTGGTTCTGCTGCTCGCACTCGCTTCCGGGGCGTACGCGAACACCTCGGAACGGGCGTCGGCAGTGGGACTGCGCCTGCTCGACGAGACAGTCGAAGGCGGTGTGACGCGTTTTGTACTCGAAACCCCGGAAGGGGACCGCATAGACGTACGAAACGACCGGGAAGCCGACCTGTCCGAGCAGCAGATTGCAATCGTCGACGTTATCAGCACGATCACCGGGAATCTCCGGACGCTCGATATCGAACGCCTGACGGTCACCTTTATCGGCGGGTTCGCCGAGATAGCGCTCATTCCCTCACGTTTCGTGTACGAAGGCGTTAATCTTCTACCTCACGTTCCTGCTGGGCTCCGATTCCAGTTCGACGAGGTACTGGAGTATGACTTTCGCGTCCGTGTCGGGGACTTCTTCATCCGACTACGAGGTCAGTATATCGGCGAGGATCAGTTCGTCGGACGTATTCTCCGTGCTGTACAGGATCCGGTTGCCTTCCTCGACAGTTTACGTCCCGAGATCGTGGCCGACCGGCTCAACGAACTAGACGAGCTTACCGCTTCGCTGCTCGAACTTGTAGAGATTCTTGTGAACGATGTTCAGGAACTATCTGCGGAGAATCGGCGTCTTGCCGGCGCCCTGGAGGACCAGCGCGAAGAGCAGCGAGAGCTTCGGAATGAGCTTATTGCGGACCAGGAGGCGGAGCTCTCCATTCTGCGTTCGGGACTTCTCGCAGTCGCGAACCAGAGTTTCTTTGGTCGTCTTCGTGCCATTGATGACGATATTGTCACGGCCGTGGTCGATGAGAAACGCAGTAATCCGGAGGCCACACTCGATGAGATTCGCTCCGCAGTCTCGGACAGAGGTATCTCCGCATCGCGCTCGGAGGTCGAAGCCGTTCTCGCGGTGTATTTCGGTGTAGTAGAATAGGTTTATTACCGGCTGACGCTTGCATTTCTCCCGCGAAGTGTGAGATTACTATCAATATTCCGTGAACGCCTCCCGGTATTGATTATCGGGGGCAGAGTCTTTACGATACAGCACAACCAGCAAGACCGCACGGCTACAATCAATCATATTTTTTTTCAAGACGAAACACGTTTGGCATTTCGCATAAGGGGTCGAGGTGATATGAGTTCACTGCTAGAGAAACGACGTAACATAGGAATCAGCGCACACATTGACTCGGGTAAGACAACGCTCACCGAGCGGATTCTGTTTTACTGTGAGAAGATTCACGCTGTACATGAGGTTCGTGGTAAGGACGGAGTCGGCGCAACGATGGACTCCATGGAGCTCGAACGTGAGCGCGGTATTACGATTGCCAGCGCCGCCACGAACGTAGCGTGGAAAGAGCATCCCATCAACATTATCGATACGCCGGGTCACGTTGACTTTACCATCGAAGTTGAGCGGGCGCTTCGAGTACTTGACGGAGCGATACTCGTCCTCGATTCGGTCGGTGGTGTACAAAGTCAGACCTTGACGGTAGACAGACAGCTCGGTCGCTACTCGGTACCGTTTATCGCGTTTGTAAACAAGTGCGACCGTACCGGCGCAAGCCCGCGGCGAGTCGCCGAACAGCTCAAAGAGAAACTAGGCCACAATGCGGTCATGGTGCAGATCCCTATAGGCCTTGAAGACAAGTTCCAGGGAATCGTTGACCTGATCTCGATGAAGGCGATCTATTTCGACGGCGCTGCAGGAGAGATGGTTCGGGAAGAGGAAATCCCCGAGGAGCTGAAGGCGGAGGCAGAAAAGCGCCACGAAGAGCTGCTCGACGCGGCGAGCATGTTCAGCGACGAACTTGCGGAAGCGTATCTTGAAGGCGAGCATACCGTAGATCAGGTGCTCTCAGCCGTTCGGGCTGGCGTACTCAAGCGTGAGCTTCTCCCGGTGTTTATCGGTTCCGCCTACAAGAACCGGGGTGTTCAGCCGCTGCTCGACGGTGTCGTCAATTTTCTTCCGAATCCGACGCAGGTCACGAACATGGCCCTCGATCTCGACAAGGGAGAGGAACGCGTTACACTTGTCAGTGACGAAAGCAAGCCAACCGTCGCACTCGCGTTTAAACTTGAAGACACACAGTATGGTCAGCTGACCTACATCCGTATCTACCAGGGTTCGATCAAGAAAGGTGATGAACTTTTCAATACCCGGTCGCAGAAAAAGTTCAAGGTCGGGCGTCTCATTCGCATGCACGCGAATAAAATGGACGACATAACCGAGGCGCCTGTTGGCGACATCGTTGCGCTTTTCGGCATCGACTGTGCCAGCGGCGATACCTTCTGTGATCCCAGCAACAATTACTCCATGACTTCGATGTACGTCCCGAATCCGGTCATATCCCTTGCGATCTCTCCGAAAGACAAAAAATCTGAGGGGAACATGGGTAAGGCCCTGAACCGGTTCGCGAAAGAAGATCCGACCTTTCGTACCTTTGTGGATCCCGAATCCAATGAGACGATCATACAGGGTATGGGTGAGTTGCATCTCGACGTATACATCGAACGCATGCGCCGCGAGTACAAAGCAGATGTAGAGACCGGTGCTCCTCAGGTTGCCTATCGTGAGGCAATAAGCCAGATGGCGGAGTTCGACTATACCCACAAGAAACAGACCGGTGGTTCAGGACAGTTTGCACGCGTTGCAGGTTTCATGGAGCCGCTTAACGAAGAAGGTAAGGATTACGAGTTCGTAGACGCGATCAAGGGTGGTGTCATACCGAATGATTACATTCCCAGTTGCGACAAGGGTTTTAAGGCGACCATGCAGAAAGGATCGCTGATCGGCTTCCCCATTGTCGGCGTCAAGGTCACCATTAACGACGGAAGCACGCACCCGGTCGACAGCTCCGATATGGCCTTCCAGCAGGCCGCCATCGGCTGTTTCAAGCAGGCCTATGCGAAAGCGAAGCCCATCATCCTCGAACCAATCATGAAGGTCGTGGTCGAAGGGCCAACAGAGTATCAGGGCAACATATTTGCGAGCATCAACCAGCGTCGAGGCATCATTCTCACGTCTTCTGACGAAGGTGTCTTCTCTGTCGTGGAAGCCGAAGTTCCGCTATCCGAAATGTTCGGGTACTCAACCGTGCTGCGGTCATTGACGCAGGGGAAAGCTGAGTATTCAATGGAGTTTCTGAAGTACGGTAAAGTTCCTCAGAGCGTGTCTGAAGAACTCAAGAAGGAATATGAGGCAAAGCGGAAGGCCGAGCAGAAGTAGCTGTTTCGGGCATGCGATTATTATCTGAATGAGAGAACAGAGAGGCACAGCAATGGTTAAGGAAGAACTTGTTAAACGAAGTCCCCTGCGGATACTCGAGCGCTCAACACACGGGGGATTGAATCCCGGATCGATTGGAGTCATCGCGTCAAGGAAAGGCGTCGGGAAGACGGCCTGTCTGGTACATATCGCGACCGATTCGCTGTTTCAGGGGCAGCACGTGATACATGTCAGTTTCGCCGGCAAAACTGATCACATAATCAGCTGGTACGAGGACATTTTCAAGGAGATCGCCACCCGTCAGAATCTCCAGAACGCGATGGAAGTACACGACGAGGTTGTCGAACGTCGCGTTATCATGAATTTCAACGAAAAGGGTTCATCCCTGGAACAGGTCTTCCGTAGCCTCAGGGCCATGGTGACCGACGGTGGCTTCAGCGCCGACATGATTGTTATTGACGGCCTTGATCTCACGTCACTGACCACCGAATCAATGGATGTCCTGCACAACTTTGCACGCGAGCTTGGGGTTACCGTATGGATCAGTGCGACGCTTCGTCGTGAGGATCCTGAGCCCGATGAGCGGGGCGTTCCACACCGTCTTATGCACATATCCGACGATCTGAGTCTGTTGATAACCCTGACCCCGGAACAGCACCATGTCACGCTCCGGCTCGTGAAGGATCACGAAACCTACCCCGGCGGGCAGGACCTGCATCTAAGGCTTGACCCGGCAACCATGCTGATACTCGAAGATCAGTAAGAATTCTTAACGATTGCGCGCCACCCCGATACGGGGACACTCCGCCTGCAGGGGGCATCGTGAGCACCAGGGGGAGACGGGCGCGCAGACCTTTTGCCCGAAGGGCACCATAACTCTGTTTACGCGTATCCAGTCCTGCTCCTGAAAACAGGCAGCCAGTATCTTCTCGGTCTCTTCCGGCTTGCGGGTGTCACATAGTCCGAGCCGGTTTGAGATCCTGTGTACGTGTATGTCTACGCATATCGCCGGGAGACCGTGACCTTCGGCCCTGACAAGCTGCGCCGTCTTGCGTCCGACGCCGGGAAGCGCCAGGAGGTCTTCGATCTGTGTCGGAATCTCTCCGGCGTGTCTGCCCAGTATCTGACGCGCAGCGTCGATCAACGAAACCGATTTATTGTGGTAGAACGCGGCGGGTTTCAGAAGCTCTGCGAGATCACCGGCGTCGGCACCGGCGAGCGCTTTAATATCCGGGTACTCCGATAGAACCCGCTGCGACACGGCAAACGTCACCTCGTCCCGGGTACGAAGAGAAACTACCGTAGACACAAAAACGGCGAAAGGAGTCCGGTAGCGGGCTGCTATGAAGGTCACCGATGCCGTCGCATCGCAAACCGCAGCCTCCATTACATCGAGCAGTTCTTTTCTAGAACTCTTCATCCAGATCGTCGTCATCATCCACAGGCATGGATGCTGCTTTGGCGGACGCAGCGGCTGCCTGTCGTTCATGGACCACGTTCAGCTTCTCGAAAATATTCTTCTCTACCTCGGCCTTCGGCTTGTTCAGAGAAAACCCTACCTCGTCGACCAGGAGCTTCAGAGCGCTGTCGAACAGCTTCCGCTCAAGTATGGGCAGTTCCTTGACCTTGCTGCGGTGATACAGGGCGCGGACAACGGTTGCTATATCCTTCACGCTTCCCTGTTTTAACAGATCGTGGTTCATCTGGTAGCGCATCTTCCAGTCGGCCGTAACGGGTTCATAGTCTTCGGTAATGAGCTTCAGGGCTGCGTCGGCCTCTTTCTTGTTCACGATTGCGCGAATGCCCAGTTCCTCGGCCTTGTCCACCGGTACCATGACCGTCATGTCGGAAACTTCGAGATAGATTATGTAATACAGGAGATCTTCGCCGCGGAAGTTGCGCTCCTCAATGCTTATTACTTTACCGACACCCTGCAGTGGATAGACCACTTCCTGATCCTGCTGAAAGGTGGTTTTCTGTTTTGTCTTGGAGCTTTTGGCCATAGATGAACAGTATATCGAAAAACGGGTACACAGGTCAAAATACCGTAGGAAATTGAACTTTCGTCGGCGTGGTAGTACTGTCTTATGAGCAATGGGTAAAAGAAAGAACCGGCTTATTCAGGATTTCGTCTCAAGCTTGTCAACGAGCGTCATATTCGGGTCGTTATGGCTCATTACCGGGTCAAACATCTGGTTGCTCATAGGCCTGTTCGCCGGTGTATTGCCGACGATAGGTAGCGGTGGAAAGCTTCTGGCCGAAATGACCGAGGGCAAAAAGCTTGCGAGCGAAGCTCCGAAAATTGCGCGGGTCCGTCAGGAAAAGGAAATACTGAGAGTAGCCAAGATCGAGCACGGACGGATCACGCCGGCGGTTGCGGCGCTGAAGAGCAGCTGCTCGATAGAAGAGGCAAACCAGATACTCGACAGCATCGTCGAGAAAGGCTATGCGCAAATGGACGTAGACGACAACGGGCGCATCGTATACCTGTTTCCCGAGTTCTATGCAGATGACTCATCGCACGCCGACGACATGGACCGGTTCAGACAGGGGTCATAACCGGTACACGATACACCGGGATTATCGACGAACGACACCGGGTGCAGGTTCGTCACCGGTCCGTCTGAGGAAGCGCACCGGATGTATGTCGAGCGGGTTCGGAAACCACCCTTCAAAAGCTTCAAGGTTAATCAGATTGAACGCCGCTGCGTGGCTTACGGGAAGAATGGTCCCGCTTGAAAGCAGCAGGCTTTCCGCTTCCGCCATCCTGGCAAAGCGGGTTGCGCCTTCAAGGGAGGAAGCCTCTTCGATCAGGGTGTCATAGCGTTCCGACACAAGACCAGCCTCGTTCAGGGTGCTTTCTGATATCCACAACTTGAGGAAAGTTACCGGGTCGGTGAAATCTCCTATCCAGCTCAGGATGCCGACGGTGACTTCCGGGTCCGATGCTCGCGCGAAATATTCCGGATATCTCACCGTTTCGATCTGCGTATCAAGGCCGAACGTGGAGTTCCAGCTTTCGCGCATTATCCTGGCTACGCGTTCGGAATCGCCTCCTGGTATGCGGATCAGGGGATCGGGAAGACCTGCACCTTCCGGGTACCCTGCGTCTGCGAGCAGGCCCATCGCTTCGTTCACATCCCGTTCCGTTATCATCTCGGGTGTCGGATACCCCGGAATCTCTGGTACCAGGCGGGAGGTAGGCGTAAAGTACACATCCGGGCTTCGTATCTCATCCCAGGGGAGGACGAGTGCAAGCGCCCGTCTGACGCGTTCGTCGTTCCACGGTTCCTGCTCGGCGCGTATGTAGTAGAACGTGGTCGCAAAGAGCGGGTTTACCACGAGGTCGCTACTGTCGAAGTCGCCGTCGAAAGCAATAAGCCCGGTGTTCCAGTCGATCTCGCCGTCGAAAAAAAGATCCGTGGCGTTGCGGGCGTCAGCAAACCGTTCGTAGACGATGCGGTCCATCGATACCGATTCAGACGCCCAGTAGTGCTCGTTCCTGTCCATGACAATCCCGGAAGCGTCGAAGGATAGCAGCTGGAATGGGCCGTTGCCCACGTGAACGTCCGGGTCCGACAGGTCGCGGATATGGCGAACATCCGGGTGTAGCGGTCCAAAGCTGTGATGAGCCAGCAGTTCGGCGAAATGTGGCGTCCGTCGTCTGAGAGTGACTTCGAGGGTCAGGTCGTCGACTGCCCGCACTCCTACTTCGTCGGGATCCTCGATGCGTCCCCGGCGAAAGTCCCGTGCGCCGACGATATCGTCGAAAAGTGAGCCATAAGCCGCATCGTCACCGAGCGACAGAAGCGCAATCCAGGTATCGCGGAAGTGTTCCGCACGAACGCGGTCACCGTTGTCGTAACGCGCATCCGGTCGCAGGTAGAACCGGTACAGAGTGCCATCGTCCAGAACTTCCCAGCGCCGCGCCACCCCGGGAATCGGAGACAGGGTCAGGGGATTATATCCGACCAGACCTTCGTACAGTCCCGTAAAGATCTGCGCCTCGGTCGCTACAAAGGCGTACAGGGGATTCATCTCGAAGTCGGAATCCTCTACCGCGATTCGAAAGGTCGCGGACCGCGGTGTTGAAGGCAGGTCGGAGCGCTGATCGGGTTGGGCGTGTGCCACCACAACGGTAAATACAGCGGACAGCAGTATGACGGTCAGGCGGGTTGTCTGCATTCCTTAGCGTCCGGATTTTTGCCCCGTCTCGTCAAGTGGTCCGAAGGGAGACAGGTCGATACCACAGCTGCGAGCAACGCCCGGTTGTACACATGTACCGTCGTGTACGTTAACCCCAAGGGCTAATGCCCGGTCCGCCTCGCATGCCTCCTGCAGCCCGTGGTCAGCAATCGATAGCCCGTACTTCAGCGTGACGCTCGTAAGGGCGATGGTGCTTGACCTGGCAACCGCACCCGGCATATTCGCCACACAGTAGTGAACCACGTCGTCGATTATGAATATCGGATCGTCGTGCGTCGTAGCGCGTGATGTTTCGGCGAACCCGCCCTGGTCGATCGCGACATCTACCAGTACCGCACCGGGCTTCATGATTGATAGATGTTCCCTTCGAACCAGCTTTGGCGTGGACTCGCCGGGCAGGAGTACCGCGCCTATCACGATGTCCGATTCGCGGAGTACAAACTCGATATTTGCCTCCGTGGCGTAGAGCGTCGTAATTGCGCTGCCGAAAATGTCGTCCAGGTAGGCGAGGCGTCTCGCGTTTACGTCGAGTATCGTCACGTTTGCTCCGATACCGACGGCGATCTTACAGGCATTCGTTCCGACCACCCCGCCTCCGAGGATCGCTATGTTCCCGCGAGGAACCCCCGGAACGCCACCGAGGAGAATCCCCCGTCCTCCGAAGGCTTTCTCGAGGTACTTGGCCCCTTCCTGTACGCTCAGACGCCCGGCGATTTCGCTCATAGGCGTCAGGCAGGGCAGACTCCCGTCGGGCAGCTGTATCGTCTCGTAGGCGACCGACTGCACCTTACGCGACATGAGTACATCGACCAGCTCCCGGTTCGCCGCGAGGTGCAGGTACGTGTACATGATCTGTCCGGGGCGCATGAGCTCGTACTCCGGCGGAAGCGGCTCCTTGACCTTCACGATCATGTCCGCCTGTTCGTAGACCGATTCTGCCGAGGGTACGATGGTCGCTCCTGCCGCCTCGTACTCCGTATCCGTATACCCGCTCCCATCACCGGCCGCGCGCTCTACCAGGACCGAATGTCCGTGACTGACGTAGGTCTTTGCACAGTGGGGGGTAACACCGACACGATACTCGTGTCGCTTTATTTCTTTTGGAACACCGATTTTCATAGTGGGCACATAGTAACACGCCGTGTGCCGATGCGCTGCAGTTCGCTGCGTTTTTTGCCGATATGTGCTCCTAGGGGGTATCCATGATATCTGGTTTCAGGCGAGCGTTCGCCGGTCTCCTGTGTGCCATGCTTTTTACCGGTTTTGTCGGTCATGCGCAGACACTTGAGGAGCTCGACTTCTCTCAGGTCAGACTGAGCATAGCCGGTCCCGAGCAGTTCTACGTGCGGAATGTGATGCTCGATGGCACCGCCATGTCCGGTACGATCGCGCTCGGGCACGACGGTCGCTGGTATATCGTTGACTTTTTCCCCTCTGATCGTGACTTGTGGGACGAGAACCTGGTTCTCGATTTTGTTGAGGTGACCACCGACGGCGTCAATACGGTTCATGTTGACGGGATCATTCTGGGCAGTCAGGTATTTCGGGGAAGCTTTCAGGTTGATGAGGCAGCCGTCATAGACTTTGACGGCAGCTTTGAACCGGGCATTCCCGGGCAGCGGGCGATTGATGCTGCGGCCGTGCTTGGTGACCTTCTCGCCGAAGGTGAGCGAAGGGCCTACCAGCGCCGCATACACGAACTCGAAACTGACCTTGACCACGCTCTTCGCGACCGCGAGATCCTCCTTATGATCCTGGACGACGATCCGGATCAGGAGCTTCTTGCGCGGGAAGCCCGCCGTCTCGACGAGCGAATTCGAGGTCTCGAGGGCGAGCTCTCAAGTCTCGAATCTGTGAGGGACGAACTCGCAGAGCGACTGGCTACGACCGAACAGGACAGAGACAGGCTGATCGTAGAGAATGATGATCTGAGGGCCGAAATCCGCGTGCTTGAACAGACGGTATCGCGACTCGACGAAGAGATCATTCACCTGCAGTCGGAGATCGTGAGGCTCTCCGAAAGTCGGGAATATAGCGATGGCGTTACTGCCGAGCAGTTCAATCGCGAAGCTGAATCGTTGAGACAGTTTCTCGCTGAGGCTGACACCCGGCTCCGGGAGCTCGAGCAGAGGTCCCGGGAAACCGAAACCAGGGAGCAGGCCGACACGCGCACCCGGGCTCTCGAGGCGCGACTGCGCAGCGAGTTGACGCTTCTTCGCTCCGAGATCGCAGCCACCAGGAGCGAACGGGATCATCTGGAGCAGCGCACCCTGCTCCGGTTCCTCGACGAGGGCATCGTTTCAGGGGTCGCAGAACTACCCGGAAGCACCCTGCAGCGGGGATTCGACGGTGGCGTACCGCAGCTCGGCACATGGTTTGTGTCGGACAATCTGCTCGAGCAGACCTCAGAGCGCGAGTTCTTCGCGAAGTACATCATACCGGTGCAACAGGGATCGAATGTTACGCTCTACAGCTTTGACGTGGAAACCGGACCTCGCGGCTGGGTTGGTGCCGGGCTGCATTTCAGTGCATCGAACTCCTTCCGTCGCGGATACGGGTTCGGCGAATCGCTGCTCGTGTGGTTTACCCGTGATCCGGCCCACTACCAGAATGACCGCACCTATCTGCAACTCTATCGCAGCGACGACGATGTCCGCATGGAACGGGTGCTCGATGCGCAGATAGAGCCGCATATTGCCGATGGGCTGAGCGTCGACGTGCTGTATGAACCGGACTCGGGCTACGTGACAGTCGCGGTGAACGGCATTGATACGGTTCGGTACCGCACGTGGTTTGATGTGGATGCCGGCTTTGAAGTCGCGCTTCGTTCGCTCGGGGACGGAGCCCGCTTCCGAAATCTCGAGATCACTGAGATCGAAGGTGATCGGCGATAAGAAAGGCCACCTCAAGACTCTGCGCATAGTTCAGCCGCGGGTCACACCACGACTGGTAGTTTCGTGAAAGGTCGGCCTCGGCGAGGCCGATCGAGCCCCCTATGCACTCGGTGACCGGGTCCGCAGTCATCTCGAAGTGCACGCCAGCAAGAACCGAACCTGCTTCGCGATGCGCAGCGAAGGTATCCCGCAGCTCTGAGACTATGTGATCGAAACTGCGGGTCTTGTGGCCGCCTGAGGTTGTAACGGTGTTTCCATGCATGGGATCACAGCACCACACCACGGGCATCCCGTCGCGCTGCACGGCGTCTGCCAGCTTGATAACGCGTTCAGCGGCCTCCCGGTATCCGAGGCGGGTAATGCAGACGACTTTCCCGGCTCGGCGCGACGGATTGAGTATGCGGCACAGATCGCGAAGATCGTCAGGGGCCGTGTCAGGTCCCAGTTTTACGCCGACCGGGTTCGAAAGACCACGAAGGTATTCGAGGTGGGCTCCGTCCAGCCCGCGCGTGCGGTCTCCAATCCACAGCATATGTGCGCCAAGATTGTACCATTTCTCCCCGTCGCGGCGGGTGAGCGACTGCTCATAGGCGAGATGCAGGGCCTCGTGCGACGTAAAAAAGTCCACCCCCCCGACCGTTCCCCGATCGAGTCCGCCGAAGCTTTCCATGAAATGTATCGCGTCCTGAACGCGTTCCACGATGCCCTGATACTCTGTATACCGGGGCGCGTGTTCCATATCCCTGAGGTTCCAGTAGTCGGGGTGATGAAGGTCGGCAAAACCACCCGCTATCATTGCCCGGATATAATTGAGGGTCGCCGATGCACGGAAGTACCCCTGCAGAAGGCGCGACGGATCCGGCTCACGCTGCGTGGTTTCAAAGCCGTGGACGGCGTCACCCTTGTAGGTCGGCACCTCTTGCCCGTCGATGATTTCCGTCTGCCGGCTGCGCGGTTTGAAGAACTGCCCGGCCATCCGCCCTATGCGTACAACCGGTTTTCGCGCTGCGTGGGTCAGGATAATGCTCATCTGCAGAAGTATGCGGATGCGGTTCGCAATCGTCGCTTCATTACAGTCGGCGAAACGCTCGACACACTCTCCTCCGTGCAGAATGAACCGGCTGCCTTCTGAGGCGTCGGCCAGTTCGACGGCGAGGCGATCGACCTCACCGGGGAACACGAGGGGAGGAAGCGACTCGAGCAGATCAAGTACCTCGCTGAGCCTGCGGGCATCCCGATATTCGGGTTGATGCAGCGCCGGTCTGCTGCGCCAGCTGTCAGGATTCCAGTTGTGGGTACTCTCTGCCGATGATTGGTGAAACGGAGTCATCATAACGCGGTAGTGACACTATGGCGTGAAACAGGAGCGTCGGACAATGACCAGACAGGGAGAATCGGGTGAGCAACGGTATACGGCACCAGGCTATGAACGCGTTGAGCCGCGGGCTACCTACGCCCCCTGGCAGGGTGATAAGCGCTTTCACGAAGTCAACGTAATCACCCGGGAGCAGACCCTTGTTGACCTGTATCGGAGCTACGAACTCTGGCAGCTTGCAGCCGAGGCCTGCAAAGTCCCAGGAGACATACTCGAAGTCGGGGTCTGGCGCGGAGGAACCGGCGCGCTGATCGCCGCCCGCATCGCCGAACGTGCTCCCGACAGGACGGTATATCTTGCCGATACGTTCCGGGGTGTCGTGAAGGCCGGGCCGAAAGATCAGTACTATCGGGGTGGTGAACACGCGAATGCGAGCCCGGAGGACGTCCAGCGGCTTGTCGATCGCCTGGAGCTGGGGAACGTGAAGATTCTCAGCGGGGTATTTCCTGACGATACCGCCCATGAAGTTGCCTCCGCACAGATATCGATGTGCCATATCGACGTCGACGTGTACCAGGGCGCGAGAGAGGTGACCGAGTGGGTCTGGCCGCGACTGCCGGTCGGAGGTATCGTTGTTTACGACGATTACGGCTTCTATGGCTGCGAAGGCGTAACCACCTACGTCGACGAGGTCGCGCATCTCGCGGACCGGGTGCGTGTACACAACCTCAATGGACACGCTGTGTTCGTTAAAACTGTCTGAGCCACAGTAGACAGAATACTTGCCACACGATCGGGCAATTCGGTACATTATGGGTTCCGCCGTATGAGTTACCGTTCAAAACCCGCGTACAGTCACGATTACTCCACCCCGTACGACCAGCATCCGGCTGCCAGGTACATTCTGCTCGCGTGTGTTTTCGTTCTTCTCTCGGCGAGCAGCGCCGCGGCACCGGACCTTCTGCCGTCGGGGCGGCGGCCTGCACAGACGGCGGTTCGGGATAATGATGCGAACTGGACGTCGCCGTACTGGATCGGTTCGGGCCGGTACTTCCCGAATATTGCAAACTTCCTTCAGCTGCACGATCCGGCGCTTGCCCTGTATCGGGAGAACGTGACGCGCCGGGCGGTCATTGAGTTCTTTGCCGGTCACACCGGCGATGAAGTCATGGCCTTGACCATCGCCCACCACGCCGACCAGTACGATATCCCGCTGACACTGGCGTTTACCGTCGCGTTCATCGAAAGCAGTTATCGCACCAATGTAGTGAACTTCAACGAACGCTCCATAGACCGTGGGCTGTTTCAGCTGAACAACCGGACGTTTCCTCATCTGTCCGAAGAGGACTTCTTCCACATCGACACGAATGCGCGATACGCGATGGGGCATCTCAGGTATACGCTCGACCGTGCTGGAGGCGATTACCGGACAGCGATCGCGATCTACAACGCCGGGGAAGGGCGGGTGCTCGCAGGACTCACCCCCCCCTCCACGCAGTTGTACGTGCAGCGCGCCTCAGCCTACCGTGAGCAGCTTCTCCGGAGTTTCCGGGCCCATATAGAGCGGCACTTCCCACCGGGCCCTGTAGACATCGCCGGGGTATAAGCCGCGCTGCTTAGATTGACACGGGGAATGCTGCTCCGTACTGTGTCAGGTCTATGGTAGTCGTTCTTGAGCGGGACATCCGCAATGCACAGAAAGAGCAGATACGAAGCTTTCTCGAAAACCACGGGTTTCAGGTACGCGAGATCGTCGGTGTGGAAGAGACGATTTTCGGCGCGGTGGGGGCGTCTCCGATAGATCTGCGCGAAGTCGAGATACTTCCCGGTGTGGACAAGGTCATCCCGATCACGAAGCCGTACAAGCTTGCGAGCCGAGAGCTCAGGAAAGACGATACGGTGGTGCAGGTCGGCCCTGTCCGCTTCGGGGGATCGCGCTTCACGGTTATCGCCGGACCCTGCGCCGTGGAGAGTCGGGAGCAGATCCTGGAGGTCGCCCGTATTGTCCGCAAGTCCGGTGCGGTCATGTTGCGGGGTGGCGCGTTCAAGCCTCGCACCTCACCGTACAGCTTTCAGGGCCTTGGCGAAGAGGGTCTTCGCTACCTCAAGGAAGCGGGTGAGGCGACGGGAATGCCGGTGATCAGCGAGATCGTTTCTCCGTCGCATGTCGCAATGATGCGTGAATACGTCGATGTGTTTCAGATCGGTGCGCGCAACATGCAGAACTTCGAACTTCTGAAAGAAGTCGGGGCGACCGGCATGCCGGTCATGGTCAAGCGGGGGCTGTCGGCGACTATCGAAGAATGGCTCATGGCAGCCGAGTACGTGCTTGCTCACGGAACCGAGAGCGTAATTCTCTGTGATCGCGGCATACGGACCTTCGAGACCTTCACCCGGAACAGTCTCGACATTTCCTCTATTCCCGTTGTCAAGAAACTCAGTCACCTCCCGGTCGTCGTTGATCCGAGTCATGCGACTGGTATACGCGAGAAAGTCCCTCCCGTCGCGCTCGCGGCAGCTGCGGTCGGTTCTGACGGCATTATCGTCGAGGTGCACTCGGACCCGGAACGCGCGATGAGTGACGGACCTCAGACTCTGTATCCGGAGCAGTTCGAGAAGCTCATGCGGGATATTGAGGCTATAAGCCCGGTGCTCGGTCGGGAGCTTGTCCGCCTCCCGGACCGGCCGGATGTGCGTCCGGTATTCGGCGGGGGTACCCCTGTGTCAGAAGCCGACGGGAGCACCACGCTGAGAATCGCATTCCAGGGCGCACGAGGTGCCTATAGCGAGACCGCGCTATTGCGGTACTTTCAGGCCAACGATGTGACCGCCGAAGCGAAGGAGTCGTTCCGCGACGTCTTCGAGGCGGTACTGCAGGGTCAGGTCGAGTACGGCGTGATTCCACTCGAAAACAGTCTCGCCGGCAGCGTGCACGAAAACTATGACCTGCTTTTACGCTATCCCGATGTAACGATACTCGCTGAGACAAAGATCAGGGTCGAGCATTGCCTCATCGGTCCTGCTGCAGCATCCACTGACACGGTCAGAACGGCGTATTCACATCCGCAGGGCCTTGCTCAGTGCAGACAGTTTCTTGAAGATCACGGAATTACCGCATTACCCCACTATGATACGGCGGGGTCGGTTGCTCTGGTCGCGGAGAAAAACGATCCGGCGGTAGCCGCGATCGCCTCGCGGGAAGCGGCCGGTATATACGGGATGACCGTTCTCCGTGAGGGGATCGAGACGAACCCCCACAACTATACCCGCTTCGCCATCGTCGGGCACAGGGATCACCCTCCCGTTGACACGCCGAACATGGCAGCGCTGGTTCTTGCGACACCCGACGCTCCGGGAGCGCTTTCTGTGTGTCTGCAGGTTCTCGCCGAGCGGAACCTGAACCTGCAGAAACTCGAATCACGACCCATTCCCGGTAAACCGTGGAACTACATGTTTTACCTCGACATACAGATCCCTGAAGACAAGGAAAAGTTCGAAGAAGGGATGAATGCTCTCGCTGCAGTCAGTGAGGATCTCAGAACGCTCGGGCTGTACCGCGTATAGTGCTGTACCGGGTTTAGTCCTGGTGTGTTCTCACTGATCCGTAACGCCGAGCTTTCGCAGTTGTTCGGCTTCTTCTTTTCGGGCCACGTACTCGTGACGGAGCTGATTGGATTTCCGGATATGGTCGCGTATCGAACCAAGCTCGATGCGTATCCCCCGGCTCTGCGAACCCGGTATCCGTTCCCGGTGGCGGCGAAAAAACTCGTCGAGTGCGGCCAGGGTGCGATGCAGAAGCTGAAGCTCTTCGATACTTCGAGTCAGAAAGGCAAGGACCTGATCTTCGTCGGCTGTCTGAAGGCGCGACCACGCCTTTCCGGAGCGATGACCCAGTGCCGACAGCTGCCGGGCTTTCTTGCTGAGTTTCTCCATAAACACGGTAAAATCAACGGTCTCACTGTGCTTTGCCGAGGTGGTAATGTCTGTGTACTCCACCTCGTAAGCCGTGTGAGGTTTCTCGCCCTGTACACGCTGTGAGAGCCAGCGTTTCAGCGCGTGCAGGATGCCGCGGCTTTGAGACTGCAGTTCTTCACTGCTCTCGGTCAGACGTTCAACGCATTCCTGCAGCGACCGACCCGCGGCCGACAGTGCGTGTACGGCATCGAGCAGAGCCTTCCTGTCCTGTACCTGCTTCTTTCTGGACGTTTCGCCGCCTGTTGCCTGTGGCGCGAGGGTCTGAAGTCGTGCATCACGATCGCGACGGCCGCCCTCCGTGTAGTCTTCGGCGAGGACCTCACGCAACAGATCGCTGTAGAAGGGCGCCTGCACGCCATTGGCCTTCCATGCCTTTTTTACGCTGGTAATCGCCGCGTCGAGATCAGACGGGTTTATGTCTGAGGTGAACAGCGCATCGGTGACTTCCAGGCGGGCATTCAGCTTGTACTCTTCCCGCTTGTACTGTGAGAGCTGCTTGAGACCCGACATGACGCTGTTCTGTGCGCGTACAAGTTGATTGACGTTTTCGGTGAGCACCCCCGACTGCATCGGATTCAGTGAGGCTCGCAGTTTGATGATCATCTCGGCAAGAGCGCGGGTCGTGCCGTGCGTGCTTCCACGGCCGGTGACCTGCTGCCACTTGAAAAACCCGATCGTATCGGCCACCTGCTTGATATCGCGTATCGAAAGCACGTCGAGGCTGAGCTGGTAATAGTTGGTCAGAAAATCGAGCATCGCATCATAGAAGCTCAAGCGCCCGCTGATCACGTGGTCGCGCTCACTGTCTGATACCGGTTCGTTCTCGGGCGGCATTACATCGGAGATTTTGTGATCCTGCGCGTAGGGGTCCTCGGAGACCGCTGAGTTTCGAACGAGAAGCTCAAGAAGACCTTTGAAGGCTGCGCGATACGTTCGAAGCGTTTCCTTCATACCGGGAAGCTGCGTCCGGTTGATCTGATCGCGCCAGCTGTTCAGAGACTGTTCAAGTTGTGCCGTGTATTTACTCTGTTCGTTCGCCATACCTGTCGCTGTCAGTATCGCGTGTTTCCTGTAGACGGGGCAAGCAAAACGCTTTTCTTCCGCGTATATGAGGATGAGGTGACCAATGAAACCTGCGTATCAGTATGTGGTAATGCGAGCCCTTGTTCTGTTCTCTGCTTTCCTGGCGGCAGGCGGGGCCTGCGACATTTTTTCAGGCACGCGAACGGTAGACCTGCACACGCCGGAGCTCCCGCCCTCGTGGCAGGGCTTTGCAGCGGATTTGCGCTTCGACGTGACCGTGAACGGCTTCCAAGAAGGCTCAGTTACGGCCGGCGATACCCTGAATCTCGCGATTCCGGCGGAAGGTCCATCTGTTATTCTTGTCTTGCCCCGACTCGCACTGCGCGGTGTGAGCCTGCTACCGGCAGGTGCGGTGGTGCGCGACAGTGAGGACACCGTATGGGCATCGTGGGAAGACGGTCCACTCGCAACGATCCTGAGGCAGGTTGCCGAGGCCGGCTATCCGCTCCGCAGGGTCAATACTGTTCGCCTGCGCGAGGAGATTTCCACGCGGGCGGGCCGGCACGCCTGGAGCATACGCATCCCACAGGTGGTCGATGCAATCGTCAACGAGCGCCTGCGGGTGTATGATCTGACGCCGCAGTCTGCTGTTGACGTCACTCTGAACGTTTCAGGAGTGCCAGGGGGTTCGCCGACATGGTTCACGGCCGATCCCCTGAATCCTGAGCCTGTAGAACTCCTTGAGAACGGGCAGCCTGCTTTGTCTCTTCCTCCGGGAACGCACCTTCTTCTGACCATCGATGCAGTACACGTCCTCGCCGTGCAGGTCTACGAGGACGGTACCGCGGTGGCGATCAGCCGATAACGAAGTTGACCAGGCGGTTCGGGACCGTAATAATTCGTTTGACCTCTGCGTCCGCAAGATAGCCCTGTATCTTTTCAAGCGAGCGAGCTGTTTCTTCGAGAACTTCTTTTGAGCTGTCGCGGTCTGCCTCGAATTCTGCTCGGACCTTCCCGTTCACCTGAACCACGATTGTCAGTTGATCGTCGATCGCGAGTGCCTCGTCGTAGCTCGGCCACGGTGCGAGTGAGACGGGGGCTTCATACCCGGCACGTTCCCACAGTTCCTCTGCGATATGCGGAGTGTACGGTGCAAGAACGCGCAGGAAGGGCTCCCAGAGCGTGCGGTACAGACTGTCTTCCTTGTACAGCTCGTTCACAAAGATCATCATCTGCGAGATAGCCGTATTGAAATCGAGATTCCGGGTGTCTGCTTCGACTTTTTTGATGGTTTTATGGAGCATTCGTTTCAGGGCCAGCGGTGGCTCTCCGTCAAAGAGTTCCCGTTCACCGAGGCGCCATACGCGATCAAGGAAGCGATGCATACCCATAAGCCCGCTCGTCGACCAGGGCTTGCTCTGACGAAGAGGACCCATGAACATCTCGTAGAGACGAAGACTGTCGGCTCCGTACTCGGCTACGACATCGTCGGGGTTTACGACGTTACCGCGGGATTTTGACATGCGATTCCCGTCCGAGCCGAGTATCATTCCCTGATTGACCAGGCGCTGAAACGGTTCGTCGTGAGAAACGACGCCGATATCGAACAGCACCTTATGCCAGAATCGTGCATAGAGCAGGTGAAGCACGGCGTGTTCAGCGCCGCCGACGTACAGATCGACCGGGAGCCAGTAATCGAGTTTCTCTTTGTCTGCAATCTCGTTCTCATTCGTCGGATCAATATATCGAAGGTAGTACCAGCAGGATCCTGCCCATTGCGGCATTGTGTTTGTCTCGCGCCGTCCGACCCGACCCGACTCGTCGGGGCACCCGCAGTGTACCCAGTCGTCCACTTTCGCCAGCGGTGACTCCCCGGTGCCGGCGGGTTTGTAGCTCTCTACTTCCGGAAGCGTCAGTGGAAGCTGATCTTCCGGGACAGGAATAATATCGTCTCCGCAGTGGACGAGCGGAATCGGTTCTCCCCAGTAGCGCTGCCGGGAAAAAATCCAGTCTCTCAGCTTGTAGTTGACCGAATGAGTGCCGCATTTGTGCTTCTCAAGCCAGGTGATGATTTCTCGTTTAACCGTCTCGGTATCTTTTCCGTCAAACTGACCGGAGTTGCATGCTACGCCGTCACCGGAAAAAGCCCCCTTTGCGATCGTCTCGCCCTGACCGCCGACCGGTACGTCTTTCCAGGACTCCACCGATGTATCGGTGACGACCTGAATAATCGGCAGACCGAATGTCTCGGCGAACTCGTGGTCGCGCTCGTCATGACCGGGAACGGCCATAATAGCGCCTGTTCCGTAGCTCATGAGGACGTAGTCGCTGATCCAGACGGGGATCCGCGCATTGTTGACCGGGTTTACTGCGTACGAACCGGTAAAGGCCCCGGTCTTGTCTTTGGCGAGATCTGTTCGTTCAAGGTCGCTTTTCAGGCGTGACCGCTCGATGTATCGCTGTACCTCGTCAGCCTGCTCAGCAGACGTGATTTCCTTGACCACGGGGTGTTCGGGCGAAACGACCATATAGGTTGCCCCGAAGAGCGTGTCAGGTCTGGTCGTAAAGACTTCGAGTACCTCGGAACTGTCCTCGAGCGTAAACCGCACGTTGGCACCCACACTGCGACCGATCCAGTTCCGCTGCATGGCCTTGATGCTTTCAGGCCAGTCGAGGTCTTCAAGTCCTTCCAGCAGCCTGTCGGCGTACTCGGTTATTCTGAGCATCCACTGTCGGAGCGGACGCCGCTCCACGGGATAGTCGCCGCGTTCGCTTCGTGGACCCTCAGGGGTTGTCAGGACTTCCTCGTTGGCAAGGACGGTTCCCATGTCCGGGCAATACCACACCGGTACTTCTTCCATGTACGCGAGTCCCCTTTTATAGAGCTGCAGGAAGATCCATTGCGTCCAGCGGTAATAATCGGGATCGTGCGTCGATACTTCCCGGTCCCAGTCGTACGAAAACCCGAGGCTTTTTATCTGTACGCGGAAGCGATCGATATTCTCTTCGGTCGTTGTCCGGGGATGGGTGCCAGTCTTCAGAGCATAGTTTTCGGCTGGAAGGCCAAAACTGTCAAAACCCATGGGATGCAGTACCGCAAAGCCCTGCATTCGCAGAAATCGTGAGTAGATATCCGTGGCGGTATAACCCTCGGGGTGACCGACGTGGAGGCCCGCTGCTGATGGATAGGGAAACATATCGAGGACGTATGCCCGCTTTTCCCGGGGGATCGACGGATCCTCGGTAATCCGGAATGTCTTGTGAGACTCCCAGTAATCCTGCCACTTCTTTTCGATAGTCTTGAACGGGTATTTTTTGCTCATGATCCGGAAATACTACCGAGAACGGAGAATACGGGTCAACGAAGAGAATTGTGGTAGATTTACCGGGAACAGCTTTGTGAAAAGGGCAAAAAAATCCCCTCAGGAAAGGAGGTAGAACCTGAGGGGCAACGCGGAAAGGACAACGTACAACCACACGACTCGTTTCCGCTGATGAAAACTTCATATCCGTGCTCACTTCGAATGGTGTGTCCGAAGTGAAGGTGGCGACTTACACGGGTGAAGCCACGTCAGCGCTGTGAATGTGCTGTCTGATTAGTCGCCAACGGCGGTGCATCGTCAAACACATTCACCCTGTAAACACAGATAGAGCTTCTCAGGTTACAGTTTTTTTTCAGATTCCTGTAATTCGGTGGTTTTTTTTGGAATAAAGCGGACAGAAAGCACCTGTTTTCTCGATATTTCTTCAATGTTGAAGGTGCCGAATGGTGTTTCGACGCGCTCCGAAGCCTGGGGTATGCGGCCGATTTTTTCCGAAATGTACCCGGCAACCGTCTGTACGTTTCGCCGGTGGGGAAAATCGACCGCGAGATAGTCGTTCACGGCGTACAAGGGGGTATCACCGGCCATGCGGTAACTGCCGTCGGGCTGGTGGACGATGCGCTGCTGCTCGCCCTGATCGCTTTCATCGTAAATTTCCCCGAAAATCTCCTCGACTACATCCTCGAGGGTCACGATTCCCGCGAGCCCTCCGTATTCGTCGAGCACGACTGCGAGGTGTTTGCGTTCGCGGCGAAACTGCGCCAGCATGGTCTGTATCTTATGCGTCTCCGGTACGAAGATCGGGCTCATCATAACGTCTTTGAGGCGCAGATCACCGATGCCGCTGTCGTCGGAAGACACACTCTGAGCGAGATCGCGGGCGTGTACGACGCCGACAATTCGCTCAGGATCACGATCGTACACCGGAAATCGCGAGAATCCCCGATTCAGGATCATAGGAAAGACATCGGAGACGAGCGTGTTCTTGTCCAGACTGAACACCTGTGTGCGGTGTGTCATGATCATACTGACGGTCACATCGTTAAAACGAAAGACATTCTTTACCAGCCAGGATTCATGATTGGACAGCACTCCGACGCTCGCCGCGTGCCTCACGAGTGAAAGGATACCTTCGGGTGTAGGCGTCCTGCGATGGCTCCCGCCGGCGAGTCGGCTGATCGCGCTGCTGACCCAGGAAACGAAGAGCACAAGCGGAAGGAAGAAAATCTCGAGTACCCTGATGAGTCGTGCGGTATGACACGCTATGCGCTCGTTATGAACAATCGCAATCTGCTTCGGCGTCACCTCGCCAAAAATCAGAATAAAGAGCGTAAGGACGCCGGTCGCTATCCCCGGTCCGGAATCACCGAAGTAACGGGTTGCCAGCACCGTCGCGAGGCTCGCCGCGGTAATGTTCACGAGATTGTTTCCGATCAGGATCGTCGAGAGCAGGCGGTCGGGACGCTGAATCAGCTTCTGTACGTGCTTACCCTGACGAGGCCAACGATCGGCAATACCGTGAAGTTGGGATGGGCTGAGTGACGTGTACGCTGTTTCAACGCCCGAGAAGAATCCTGACAGGCCGAGCAGGCCGAGCAGAAAAAGAACACCTGTCACAACAGGTACTCCGTCGGAAACAGCATTCGATTACTGGCGATTATGTGTTGTATTGATTGATGTGGAAGAGGGTCGGGATCGTCCATGACGTTACCTGCAGGAAACTATACCTGCAGGTCGCCGTCTGGGCAAGTGGATACGATGGTATCAGCTGACTTTCAGAACGTCGCCGATAACCTGCTCAAGAGTTTCCTTCGGGAGTGCTCCAGCGGCCATCTGAGGCTTGTCGTCTACAGGAATGAAAAGTATGGAAGGAATGCTCTGTATGCCGAATGCTCCGGCGAGCTCCTGTTCCTTGTCGGTATCGACCTTGTAGATGTCGATCCTGTCCTTGTAGTTTTCAGACAGTTCTTCAAGGATGGGGGCGACCATCTTGCAGGGGCCGCACCAGTCGGCGTAGAAATCGATGATTGCGGGACGCTCACCTTTGAACGACCACTCGCTCTCGTTCTTGAAATCAAATACCTTGTTAATGAAATCATCGGTTGTCATTTTCTGTGTCATAGAAACGCTCCTTACTGTTTATATATGAAATATAATATATTTAAATCCATCTGACAAGCCCCGATGTACAGATACCGTGAATCTACAGATACGGCGAGAGCAGTCGGGCAACACCGTCTCTCAGCTTGACCGC
>RECN01000150.1 GCA_007694005.1 Spirochaetaceae bacterium | reverse complement strand
TCGTAGCGCGGGAACACCGCCCCGATCGTGCGCGTCTGCACGCGTCCGGATGGGCCATTCGAGGCGTTGACCCGGTACCCGGTGGCGCTGATCGCTGACTCAACCTTGCTCCTTGTCACGGGCCGCAGTTTATGCCCGTTCAGATAGCGCGAGACAGTCCCGACGGATACCTGAGCGTGAGCAGCTACGTCGCGTACGGTAGGACTGTCATGAGAGTTCCACATCGACACATCACCCCCCCTGTATTCCTGAGACCAGCGTAACCTTGAACGAACGTATGGCGTGCGGACTGACAGGGAAGCTGAAGGCGTGTTCGCCGACACGCCGTGCGTCGTTGTGTTCCTGCTCGCGTTCGATATGATCGATTGCGACCACTGCTTCCAGCGGTCGAGACAAGCTGATGGTGACGTCTTCGCCGACGCCGTCGGTTTCGTAGACGCGAAGCACGAGTTCGACGGGATTCCAGTCACCTTCAACGACCTTGAGTACGGTCATGACCGAGTGTTCAGCTTCAACCGAACAGAAGGAGTAAGGTGAGCCGAGCGCACCTTCGTTTCTGAACGTACCCCAGTCAGGAAGCTGTCCGGGATGCCGCGTTTCCTGTTGCGCAATAAGCGCTTCGCAGAAGTCCATCGCGGACTGTACGACATAGCGCTTTCCACCGTCCGGATCATACGGCAGCAGCGCATACCTGAGCTTATGCAGCCCCTCATCCATGCGCGGATCCATATCCCGGGCACCGCGGACAATCGCGAGACTCATCGAATCACCACTGCCTCCGACGCTGTATAAGCCGTCGTTCAGAAGCGCAAGCCCACGACCGGGTGACTCTACGGCGCACCAGCGCTGCATGGGATAGTAACTGCCGTCGCGCGATCGCTCGACTGAGCCATACGGGGCCTCGAACACCCCGGTATCAGCAGCGATCGAGGTCGCGAAATCCATGGTAAGCAGGCGGTCGGCGTCGTGCCAGTCCACGTCCAGCTCGCAGGCCACCCACGGTGAACCCGCCTCGAGAACAAGATCGCGGGCAATCCGTGAGTCCTCGCTCCGGTCGACCCAGCGCACGCGGAGTCTGAAGGGGCTATCCTCGATGATGTCGGGTCCTGAAACCGGTAGCAGAGGAACCGTCTCCCCGTTCAGGGACAGATGCCACGAGCTGCTCTTGCTTTCGGTACGCAACACCGGGATGTTCGAAGGACCGGACAGGAGATCAGTACCGGTCGCAAGATCCCGTACCTGCACAAGACCTTGATCATCCCAGACCACGCGAAACCGCGAGGTTTCGGCGCTTCGTGTGGAACGGTCGGTCACGACAGCATCGACAACTTCGGTTCTTGTTGAGCCGTAGTCGGTTGATCCCGGATCGTTCGGTCCACCGGCCACGGGAGCAGCCCCGACAGGCTCTGCGTGTACCCGGTACAACCGGAACCCGAGCGACGGTATATCCGAAACCTGAAGACTGATCTCGTGACGGTCCGAAGTCTGGTCATCGCTGCGCAGCAGAAACGGAACTTCGGCACCGGTGTCATCACGCACGGAGCGTACCCGTTCGGCCGCCGGTCGGTGTATCTGTACGTTCACCTGTCCCGAGCGCTTCCACGTGCCGGCGTTATACACAACCACCGGGATCCCGTCACCCCGGGTATCGATCCGCGCTCCTATCGCCTCAAGACCGAAGGAACGGATGCGGAGCGCTTCTTCACGCTGCGATCTGAAGTCTTTCATAACATCATCGACCGCGTCCCCTACGAGGGTCCCGGGCAGGGTGTCATGAAACTGATGAAGCAGATACGACTTCCAGAGTCTGGTCAGGTCGTAGCGGGGAAAGAAGAACTTGCGCTGGCAGAGCGTACCGAGAACGGCAAGCCGTTCAGCCTGCAGGATCGTGTGCTCGAGCACACGGTTCCAGTGCTTGATACGCGCCTGCGAAATGTGGGCACCGCGATGCACGCCGCTGTCGGGTTGCAGACCGATGTCGCCTTCGAAAACCGGCCAGTCTGCGCGCGCGTCCCGCGCGCGCGCGAGAACAGGTTCCGGCTGACCGTGCGTCAGCGGGACGGTGAATGTTCGATCAGCCTGGAGCGCACGGACTTTCGCGAGGTCCTCGTCGCGGGGACCTCCGCCATGATCCCCTTCTCCGTAGAGGATCATCGCCTCAGGGATGCCGGTAATCGCGCACCAGTCGGCGACAATGTCGGAAAGTTCGGGTGTGATCTCGAGATTATAGTGCTCAGGAATTTTGTATGCGAACAGATTCGTTCCGTCCGGAGCCTTCCAGTTGAAGCAGCGAATGTCATCCGGGCAGCCGCGGTTAAACACGTAGTAGGCTATGCCACAGCCAGCGTAAATCTGCGGGGTCGTATTGGCATGGCCTCCGAAACAGTCGGGTATCCACGCGACCCGTACCGGCTCTATCCCCATTTCCTCCTCGGCAAATATGCGTCCGAGCAGAAACTGCCGAATGATTGACTCGCCACCCGGCAGCATGGAGTCGGCCTCGACCCACTTTCCGCCGACGACGATCCACCTGCCTTCGACGATGCGCGCAAGTATACGGTCCCAGAGATCCGGATAGCGCTCCTTGACCGCCTCGTAGAGCGCAAACTGGCTCTGCGCGTAGGTCAGGTCGGGGTCGCGGTCCATGACATCGAGCACACCGCGGAAGGTGTCGGGGATAACCCGGCCGAGCGTCTCGTTGAGGCGCCAGCGATAGATCATGTCTATGTGGGCATTTCCCACGAGTACGATTTCCGGTCCCTGCTTCTGCTCGCTCATGTCTTATCTCCCTGTGTATTGCCGAGGTCCATCGTAAGCGACAGAACCGTTGTTCCAACGAGCTGAAAACGGGCGCGTACGCACCACGCGGTCTTGCCCTGAACCGCGTCGGTCATCTTGTCGACGGACAGGCTGACCGGCTGCCGATCGAACCTGCCGCTGATTCGGGTCCTGTTGCCGGAGACCATGAACTCGGTGTCGGTGACGATCGTGAAGGGGTTGAAGCTCCAGAACACCTCCTCGACATCGAGCGGGTGCGCGTCCGAAGCGGGTCGAAACTCATCAAGTATCTCAAGCACGTCGTCGCGTCGCCTGTACGCGAAGCTGCGGTGAAACAGTGCACAGCCTGCTTCCGGCGGATAGGCCGCGGTGAGGTCATAGCTGATCCGTTCGACAGCCCCTGATTCCCGGTGTAGCACGCGACTGCGAAACGATTCCCCCGGTGACTGGAAACACCCCTGTATGCGCGGTACCGAGTGTCCCCTGCTGGAATAGGCGAGCGCCGCGTAGCGGTCGCCAGCGAAGGTGTCACGGGTAAAGCGGTCGCGGCCGAGCTCCGCTATGAGGCTTTCGCCGGCAACGTGAACAATAAAGGCCCCAAGATCGTTGTGATTATGGCTCTCGCCGTTGTGCCCGCCCCTGGTCGCGATGGTGACTCGTGGGGAGGCGCTGTCATCACTCCGCAGAATCAGCCACTGATTCCCTTCAAAGAACACCGTCTTCGGATGGGACGCCATCCACGGAAGTTCGGACCTCGCGGGCGTGAAGAGCACGCGAAGGATGTAATCGTGCTCCTTGATACCCGCGTAGGGTGGCAACGATAGAGGAATGCCAAGGCGGGTATGCAGATAGTCGAACACGAAGGGCGTAAGCCGCGTGGTCCGGTCGCAGTCAGAGAAGTTGACGAACTCCTCTCCCGACAGGTGCACGCGGCGGGGGAAATCGGCGATCTCCCTTACCTTGGCTTCCTGTTCACGAAACACCGAGATCTCGCCTGCGGTCCACCGCTCCAGATAATCGTTGAGCAGACACAAATGTCCGAATCCGTAGTTCCACACCATGATACCTTCCGGTGTCGAGCCCTGTTCGTCGTGTCCGTCGATGTAGCGTCCGACGTGTTGTAATATCTTGGCAATGATCGGGCCGCGATACCGGCTGCCACCGCGATACAGGACGGCCCCGGCAATACCTGCGTGACACACCACATTCCAGTTATGGTACGAGGTCATCCAGTGAAAGTTGTTCCTGTACAGGTAGGGTCTGTAGATGCGCTGTTCCAGTTCATGATCGACACGATCGACGATTTCCGGATGCAGATAGTCTTCGGTAAGATAGAGTATCTCGCACAATGTAAGGGCGGTCTGCGCAGCGGCAAGATCGATCATGTGAATATCCGGCGGCGGAAGATCCGACGAGAGCCCGTTGTTCCACAGATGAGCTGAGAGTATCCACGAGCTTTCCTCGCATACCGCCCACAAACGGTCCTGTATTGATTCGATAACTTCATCGCGTTCCAGCAGATCATCGACGCCGGGTTGTGCTACGTCGCGCGCAAGCGCAGCCGCCAGACATACCAGTTCCTGCCGCCTGCGATGGTGTGCATCCTGGAACACATCCCGATCGCCGCTACGGGCAAAGGCGAGTATGTCGCGGGCCCGGAGTTCGGGAATAGCCGAGCCTGAGCTTTCTGCGACAAGCTCCCGCATATCCGCCCAGACATCCGGGCGGGCTTCGCGTATCCAGGTTTCCGCCCCGGAGGGTGGAACGGGGAAGTCGGGTGAAGTTCGTCTAAGGACATCCTCTACCCGCCGTGAATCAGTCATTTATTCGACCGCCGGTATGCCTTCGAGGTCGAGCTCCTCGGCAAAATGACAGGCAACCTGATGCCCGCTCGGAAGCTTTCGCAGGGCTGGTCGCTCTATTTTGCATCTATCCTGCGCGTAGGGGCATCGCGGATGGAAGTAGCAGCCGCTCGGCGGATTCGCCGGGTCTGCAACCTCTCCTTTAAGCTTCGGGACGCTGACGAGTCGACGTCGCTTTGGGTCCGGCTTTGGGACCGAGTGCAGAAGCGCCTCGGTGTAGGGATGTTTTGGACTGCCGAAGAGCGAATCCTTGTCGGCAACTTCAACGATCTTACCGACATACATGACGGCGACACGATCGCTGATATGCTCCACGACCGAGAGATCGTGGGCAACAAAGAGGTAGGTCAAGCCGAACTCTTCCTGCAGATCCTGAAGCAGGTTGATGGTCTGCGCCTGTATCGATACATCGAGGGCCGAAACCGACTCGTCGGCTACAACGAGCCGCGGATTGGTCGCGAGTGCCCTGGCTATACCGATGCGCTGCCGCTCGCCTCCGCTGAACGCGTGAGGAAAGCGTCCGACGTACTCAGGCCGGAGCCCGACTTTTTCAAGGAGATACTGTACCCGGTCGTTAATATCGGATTTTCGCCATCCCTGTATTTCGAGCACTTCGCCGATAATGTCCCCGACGGTCAGACGCGGATTGAGCGACGAAAACGGATCCTGAAACACCATTCGGATGTCGGCACGGTACTTGAACAGCTGCCGGTCGTTGAGCTTCGCAAGGTCGACGACTTTGCCCTGCTCTTCCTGATAGAGGATCTTCCCCGATGTGGGTTTGAGGATACGAACAATACTCCGACCGGTTGTGGTCTTTCCGCATCCGGACTCACCGACGAGACCGAGGACCTCTCCTTTCTTTACTGAAAGGTTTACGTCGTCCACGGCCCGGACATCACCGGTATGCCGTCGCAGCAATCCCTTGTAGATCGGAAAATGCACGCAGAGCGACTCCAGCCGGAGAAGCTCATCCGTGTCCAGCGTGGGTTGTACCGTGCCCGTCGTCTGTGTCTGAGGTGTGGTTTCACTCATCTGATGTGGTCTCCTGTTCAGACGCTGCCTTGAGGGCTTCGACGTCGCTATGAAGCAGGCAGCTCACGTCGCGCCGCTCCGCGATCTTCTCTACGGGTGGCACGATACGGTCGCAGACTCCCGGCATGAATTCCGGACAACGATCGTGGAAGGGGCACCCCTGCGGCCGGTGCGAAGGATGCGGCACCATACCCGATATTGCCTCCAGTCTGTGCCGTCCCCGAACGCCAAGCTTCGGGATGGACCTGATCAGTGCCCGGGTGTAAGGATGCATTGGCTGCTCAAATATTTCGTCGACCGGGCCGCGTTCAACGACACGTCCGAGGTACATTACCGCAACTTCGTCTGCGATTTCCGCTACGACCCCGAGATCGTGCGTAATGAACATGACCGACATCTGGTCCCGCTCCTGCAGCTCCCGCAGAAGGTCGAGGATGGTCGCCTGCGTCGTGACGTCGAGCGCCGTTGTCGGCTCGTCGGCAATGACCAGGCGGGGTCGGCAGGCCAGCGCCATGGCGATCATAGCACGCTGCCTCATACCCCCGGAAAGCTCGAAGGTGTACGCGTCTATGCGCTGCTCGGCTTTCGGCATATCGACACGCCTGAGCATTTCAATCGCTTTGTCCCGCGCCGCTTTATCATCGAGGTCCTCGTGGATCTGTATCATCTCGATAATCTGATTTCCTATCGTATGAACCGGACTGAGCGCGGCCATCGGTTCCTGGAAAATGAGTGCAATATCGGCGCCCCGGATCGCGCGGATCTCTGATCCGAACGGATCGAGCCGGGCGATATCTATGACCTGTCCGTCCTGACGCTCGAGCAGTATCTCACCTGACACGATGCGCCCGGGTGGATCAATGAGACTCATGAGGGATCTAGCCGTGATGCTCTTTCCGGAGCCTGACTCACCGACTATGCCGATGGTCTTTCCTTTTGGCACGGCAAACGACACGCCGTCGACGGCTTTCACGATACCTCTGTCGGTAAAGAAGTGCGTCTGCAGATTCCTCACCTCGACAAGGTTTTCCGGACGCATACCGGCTGCATCCGCATCGAGGACTGCCGAACCCGGACGTCCGTACTGTATATTTTTTCGTAGTAACACTGATTCCGTCCTGTTCTCTATGCGTATGGGTCAGATGCGTCACGAAGACCATCACCAAGGAAGTTGAGCGCGAGCACCGCTACGGCAACCATCGCACCGGGCAACAACAGCCACGGTGCGGTCGCCACAGTCCGGATGTTCTGGGCTTCCTGCAGAAGCACACCCCAGCTTATGACCGGAGGGCGAAGGCCGAGGCCGAGAAAGCTCAGCGAGGTCTCCCCTATGATCATGTGCGGAATAGCGAGCGTTGTCGTCGCGATTATGTGGCTCATGAACGAAGGAACCATGTGGCGCCGGATAATGCGACCACTCGAACAGCCGTCAAGCCGTGCCGCCAGAACAAAGTCTTCTGTCTTAAGCGACATGAACTTTCCCCGGACAACGCGACCGAGCCCTGTCCATCCGAGGATCGACAGGATAATGGTTATGTAGAAGTACACCATGAGCGGATCGACGCGAGGCGGAATGGCCGCCGACAGACCAAGCCAGAGCGGAATAGAGGGGATGGACTGCAGGAACTCGATGAGCCTTTGTATGAGGTTATCGATCCAGCCTCCAAAGTATCCCGACATACCACCGAGCGTAATACCCAACACGAGACTGAGCGTAACCCCGATCAGACCGACGGTCATGGAGATGCGTGTCCCGAAGATCATTCGGCTGAACAGGTCGCGACCGAGACGGTCAGCACCGAGGATAAAAAACGAGTGCTCGGGGTTCACCGGCCCTATGAGCTTCCGCCGCATCGGGATAAAACCCATGAGGCGATACGGTTCGGTCCGAACGAAGAACCCGAGATCGATAACCTGTTCGGGATCATCGATGAACAGGCGGGTCATCTGAACCGAATCGAGTTCCACGCGGTAGTCGAGCACGTGAGGACGAAAGCTTACGCCCGACTCCGACTCGTGAAACAGGCGCACCCGTTGAGGCGGTGCGTATGGATACCGGGAGTCGAATGCGCGGGGGTTCATGGGTGCGAGAAACTCTGCACAGGCCGCGATACTGTACAGCATGATCACGACGACAAGTCCGCCCATGGCGAGGTGGTGCCTTCGAA
>RECN01000067.1 GCA_007694005.1 Spirochaetaceae bacterium | reverse complement strand
TTACCCGGAAATTACAAGCAGAAATCCCACCCTAAACGTTCTCAACACGATGTCGGAATTTACCGGGGTCACTTTACATTGAGCGGTAAGGGTCTTCGGTGGATACACCTCATTCTGGGTTGTGATGATGTTCTCTATTTCGGAACAATCCTGGGCCTCACGCAGACCAAACACATTCAACAGAATCACCTGATTCGGGATAATATTGGCGTGCCCTTTCAGCTCAGGCACCACCGCACGAGCACGAGCTGGGGTTACCACGTTGGATCGTCCGCCTGGGCTGTGTACGGGGGGCGCACCTCACATCAACCTGCTGCGGCACCAGTTTTGTCTACATGCCGTACTCGGGAGGTGATTCGGCTACTTCCTCTATCATTGCTGGTTCATAGGCTGGTATGTACTCGGCCAAATACGCGTACAGTGCCGGGTCGCAGGCGTAGACAAAGGTGCCGCGGATACCTCTGGTCATAAGGGTTTTGTAGATGTTCAGGATGTACTCCACCATTTCGTTCGGTGTGAGCGAGCTGTGCTTGCCGTAGCGGTCCTTGTAGCGTTCCGGGTGGTACATAAGATTGCCGCCCTCGAGGGTTATTTCCGGGCCGATTATTACGGCGGTATAGTTCATGTCGTAGCCCTGTACAGTATGAATGCACCCGACTTCTTTGTGGGCGTTGGGGCTGTTGATCCAGTTTTTGGTGGTCGCGTTCCATCGCAGTCGACAGTTTTCAATTTCGATGTCAAAAACTTCCGGGTTTTTCCGGCTCTTCCATTCCCATGCAAAGCCCGCCACCAGTCGGCACAGGCCGTGCTGCTCATTCAGGTGCTGAATATCGGTGATCATGTTTTCCAGACGGGAGTACAGGCGCAGGTCGTAGCCGTCAAATCGGCAGATCTCTGGTGATTGCCGACGGAGTATTGCATCGATATACCCGGTATAGCGGTCACCTGCAAGCACGCGCATTTGCGACTCCAGCACAAAACTGTTGGCATGTTTTTCCAGTGTTTTGAATCTGGAAGGCGCGACATCCGAGGGTTTGACACTTTGATTTCCGTCATATAGCAGGATGGTATGCGCGGATTTCTGCAGGATCCAGTCCAGTTGATCACTCGCATTCGGGTCGAGGCCGAGTTTAACGGCTGCCTTGTCGAAGGTAGAATAATTCGCCAGATTCCGGCGCTGGGTCAGGCGGTGGGCTTCATCTACGATCAGCACATCAAACTGCTGTGTGTCGTGTACCACATCGTTGGGGCCGAGCACCATGCTGCGTTTGAGCCCGTCGACATTCTGGAAGATCTGTCGAACGGTTTCGCGCAGCGATGTCTGCGGCAGGACAATCCCGATTTTCAGGTCGGCGGTGGATGCATCGGAAAGCAGGTATTTTACCAGGTAGATGGCGAGAATGGTTTTGCCCGAGCCAGGCTCGCCCCGTACGATACTTCGGGACTCTGCCCGGGTCTGAATTATCGCTTCGAGTTTTTCTACAATCTCTGTCTGATCGTCGGTTAATGCCTTGTAGGGAGAATACTTGAACAGGTCGCTGTTCTTGATATCCCGAATACTCTGCCGGACAATGTTATTGGCCCTGAGTTCATCCCATATCTCCCGGAACAGGGCCTCGTAGTATTCGCGGTCAAAGTAGTTATGATTTCGTAAACCTCGGTTGCTGTTCTGCAGGGTGTAGGTGCCGTCACCGGAGATATATTCAATAAGGGTAGACTCAAGATCGAGCGTGGCGGATTTATTGAATTTCTCATCTTTTATGAGATACAGCTTGTCAAAACGTTTCCGTTTCTCGTCCTTCAGGTGAGTGGCTATACGCCGGATGGCACTGTTGGTTTCGCCTATGTAGGCATGCGTTCGGTTTTCGAGGATATAGATGATCGGCCAGTTACGATTGCGTTTGTCGGCCTTCAGAGCCTGCAGGGTTGCCGGTGCAAAATTGTAGCTGAACACCCTGTTTGCTGTCATGCATCGACCCGCGTTTCCTTGCCGTTGGTACCGCGTACCCGGTCTGCGGGGAACCGCTTCTCGTTGCGTTCCAGCTTTTCCTGTATGAGCTGCAGCGGATCCTGCTGCAGCTCGGAAGCCAGCAGAAAACAGTACATCATGACGTCGGCAATCTCATCTGCAAGCTTGTCATCCGGCGGATTCTCACCCCACTGAAACAGCTCCAGAAGTTCACCAGCCTCAATCGAGACCGATTTGGCCAGATTCTCTTTGGTGTGGTACTGCTGCCAGTCCCGCTGGTCGCGAAAAGCGATAATGCGTTCCATAAGCTGTTGTGCGTCCATGCTGACTCCCCTGCTCTTTACTATGGCAGTTCATTCATGTGTTGTGTCAAGGTTTGCGGGAGCCTGTGGCTCTCCGAGAATTCAGTCCCGGTACCGAACGGAGCACGAGATGGGATAAAGTCGTTATCCGCAACTGAGCTACCTGTTGTGGAAGTACATGCAGCCCGATAGTGAATCAACGCTATGAGAAGCACACCGCAGCGGTTGCCGGAAACATGCCATCTTCTCGCTCCGGTTTCTTCTGTTCTGAAGATATCCCGCGAGTTTGCGGATATCCCGTCTCGTAAACCAGCCAGCGTATACACGATGCCGCATTTCTGGCACGTTTTCATCGATGGAAACAGTGTACACGCACAGCAGCGATACGCCTCTTGTTGTCGTCGGCGGGTCGGCAGCGGGTGTTGCCGCCGTTGAGGCGGCACGCGAAGCCGGATACGACGGGCCCGCCATCATCCTCCACGCAGAGGACCGTCCACCCTATAAACGCACGAAGATCTCGAAGACCATGGTCGACGATCCTGAGCGGGACGCCTTTGCCCTGCACGACGATGCCTGGTATCGGGAACAGCGCGTTGAGTGCCGCACAGATTGCGAGGTCGTATCGGTCGACGCCAGGCGTCAGGTTGTGACCCTGGGTGATGCCAGTGCTCTCCCCTACGGGGCGCTCGTACTGGCCCTCGGGGCCGAGCCGGTGCTGCCGGGGGTCGCGGGCCTGGACACCGTACCCGTACACATGCCCTATACGCAGGCAGCGGTGGAAGATCTCACGGCCTTCGTCAAGGCTCGACTGCAGCAGCGCGGAGCGTGCGCGGTCTCGATCATCGGATGCGGTATCACTGCACTCGAAGTTGCTGACCAGCTTCTGCAACTCGGGGCGAGTGTTCATCTGTTTGGCCGGGGCCGGCGGCTCATGCGTGGTGCGCTGAACTCAGACGTGCAGGCTCACCTGCGACAGCGCATGCTCACCGCAGGCCTTACACTCTACGAGAACCGCGAGGTTCGCTCCGTGGGGGTGTCCGGCGACACGGTTGAAGTTCTCCACGGCCTATCAGAGCTGGGATCCCCCGCAGACGCGCACGGCCCGGCAGTCGCTATCGGTCCCGCCGGTACCAGGACCGGAGCTGGCGCCGGATCCAGATCTGGCGCTGGTTCCAGAGGTGCCAGCGAGACCCGCACCACCGACGCACTTGTGGTCGCGTGCGGGCTGATTCCCCGGACGATACCCGGCATCGCAGAGGCCGGCTTGGGTCAACCCGGTAACGGGATTCCGGTGGACCGGACGCTTCAGGTCGTCGGCCACGAGGGTGTGTTTGCCTGCGGCGACTGTGCGCGCCATCCCGACGACAGAATCACGTGGTTGTGGCGCGATGCGAAACGCCAGGGCGCCGTCGCCGGAGAGAACGCAGCCCGCCTGCTCGGCGGCTTATCATCATCATCAACCTTAAAGGAATACCGCTATGTCCCGTTCCGGCTCAAGACAGCGGTATTTGGCGATTACTACTTCTCCATTTCTGCACCGGACAGCGAGTTTCTGGAGGATGATGAATCTCCCGCGACCTGTGTAGACCGAAGCGAGAACCGATACAGGGCGCTCTGGGTGCGCGAGGGCCGGGTGGTCCGCATAGTCATGATGAACGACCAGGAGCACGCGGATGACTACATGGCCGCGGTGGTGGAGGGCTGGTCGCCGGAGCGGGTTCGGGGATTGTGAGTAAAGGTGCTATCAGATCGCGTCCAGTTCTTGCAGAATCTCAGCGGGCGATCCGAGGGTAATGCCGGGGTGATACGAGAAGTCTGCGGCATTCAGAGTAACGAGCCTGTCGATAGCATAGGTCAGGCATACCGCAGCTATATTCGCGTCGTGCATTCGTGTGCCGTGTGTTCCATATTTTACGACAATCTTGATAAACGTCTGGAATACGTCGAACGTCTCTTCCAGAAAGACACATTGTGCTCGAAACCAGCGCATGTTTTGCAGAGCCTGGGATGTATCCATACCGAATCCGTTACTTGTGGCTGGCCGGGTGCAGACAGCCAGATACTCCCTCAGAATCTGACCGCACACAGCTGTATGTACCCCCGCGTCCCGACAGACACCAAACAACTCGCGCGCGTATGCATGCTGATCGCGAGCACTGTTCGTCGCTGCAAGGAGTACGTTCGTGTCCAGAAGGAGAAGGCTACCGGTCGACATCGCCATAGATCTCTGCACGGCTTGATGTTTGCGACTCCGGTACGTGTATCGTCACCAGCTGATCAGGATCGGTTTCGTCGGAAACAGGTGCTTTCGCTGCTGCCTCTGTCAGAATTGCTCGAAGCTCTCCCTGCATTGATCGATGGTGCAAGCGAGCGAGCTTTCGGAGGCGTTCCAGGACAGCAGGATCGACATCACGAATATGGAGTGACTTCATATTGGTAGCATAATGCTATCGTCACCTGTTAGCAATCCGGAAACTGCTTTCGATCTCAGCAATAGAACGCACGTCTGCCCGGTCCCACCGTGCCGTCGAGTACACACCGCGCAGGGTATCCCGGCCTTGTGCGGCTGAATCGCCGGGCGGTACCCTTGTAGCATGCACATTCCCCGCTTCCTGATTCGATTGGTGGTTCCCGCGCTCCTGCTTATCGCGCTCCCTGTGGCAACCGTCACCGCCCAGATGGACATGCTCCCGCAGATCTTCCGGGATCTTCCTCCGGAGCTGCAGCAGGGACTGCCGCTTGAAATGACGCACGAGGAGTACCGGCAGCTGAACCGCAACGTCGACTTCTTTACCATGTTCATGTCCGGCTTCGTCCCCGGTTACGGCATGTTTCAGGTCGAACGGCCCGAACTCGGCTGGGCGATTGTGGCGGGCCGGACAGCAGGTGCGGGGATGATGGCTGCTGCAGTCGTGCGGCAGTGGAATGATTTTCGCGATCTCGCTGACCTGAGCGCACTCGATGAATTCAGCTACCGCCGCGTCATTGAGAATGCCTTTCTCTTTGGCGGCGGCATATTCGTGAATGGGATGCTCTGGGCGCTCGACGTGGTCGGCGCGTACCACATCGCGAAGACCGAACGCGACTTCGTGATCTACCAGTACGGTATGCGCGAAGGGCTGGCAGGCCGGTACGACGAATCGCTTGATGAGCAGCAGATCGAGTATATACGCCGCCTGGTGCTGCAGGATGCACCTCGCGAACGTCAGATACGCCGTGAACTCCACCGCGCGCTTGACCGCTATGCCGAGCAGTATCCCGGCGGGGGGTATCGCGCTGAAGTCGAGTATTATCGGGGATCCCTCGCCATGGACGAAGGTCGGTACGACGAAGCACTGCTGCACTTCACGCGGCAATTTTACTTCTTCCCGGACGAACGCTACTCGACGGTCTCCCGGCGGACTGCCGTGGGGATCGTGCAGGCACAGCGACACCGCTATCGCGAAGACTGGGAGCTTCTGCTGGAGATGATGGAGGTCGACGGGGCGGTGCTCTCTTCAGACGCCCAACGAGAGCAGCAGGTCACCGCCTACCTTGAAGCCTTCGCGGAGCTCCAGTCGACAGCGTTCAGACGTCTGTACGTAGCCGAGACGCTCGAAGTCGCACGCCGCGACCCCGATGCTTCCTACACCCCGGCAGCACTTTTCGGTGCGGCCCGCCAGCTCGAGGTACTGCGCGAACCCGATCGTGCGGTGCAGGTCTACTCGATGCTCGCCGCGGCCCACCCCGACTCAGAGCAGTGGGAAGACGCGGTCCTGCGTATAGCCGAGATTCTCTACCACGAGTTCAACGAGCCTGAATACGCGGAGCGCTTTTACCGCCGTCTGGGTCGTGCATTGCCCTCAGACCGATAGTGCCCCACCCGAACGGGTGATACCCGTGGGTTCCATACAGTGTGTACCTTTACCGTGCACACTGAAACGAACAGGAGGGTGCTATGAGCAATCTCACGATGTTTTCTGATGAACTTGCGAACCTGGTTGAAGCGCTTTCACCGGGGCTGCTGCTGCTCGGCGGAGGCGACGTACACGAGCGAACCGCGTTCCGCTTTGACGACGGGCATTATCTGACCTACGCCTGGCAGGCCGATACGGGCGACGAGGTATCCGCGAGGGACACCTCGGGCGCCGCGCTTACCCTCACGGTCGCCGGGTTTGATCCGGTGAGTGGACTTGCCGTGCTCGCAGCCCCACAGTCCGAATCGGGTGCGGCGACTGTATCCCCGGCGCCACGCCACGCAACGGTTCCTCGAGTCGGCGAACTTTCACTCGCGCTCGCTTTTCCGTCCGATCACGGGATCGAGGCCCGCCTGGCAATGATACGCTGTGTTGGAAAAAGCACCGTCGTCGGTATGGGGCGTAGCATTGCTTCCTATTATCAGACTGATGGGCGTATGCACCGCGGTTTCGCCGGTGCTCCCGTATTCTCATGCAGCGGAGACCTTCTCGGTATGCTCGCCCCAGCCGGACGGGGTCGCGAGGATCTGATTGTCCCGGCCGGCGAGCTTTCGACCATGATCGAGCGCATCAAGCGGGGAGACGCAGACAGCCGCGCGTACCTCGGCGTCAACACGCAGGCGGTCGAGGAGGGGCTTCTGGTCACCGGTGTTGAAGCCGACTCTCCGGCAGCCCAGGCCGGTATTCGAACGGGAGATTTTCTGGTCTCTCTGCATGATACCCGACTCAGCACCCCCGAAGACCTGTGGATGCTGCTCTCCTCGAGAAGCGGTGGAGACGTCGTAACGGTGAAACTCGAACGGGGCGGCGTACCTCAGGAGCTGGAGGTGACGCTCATTGGCCTCGACCTGGAAGCGCGCAAACACCGTCGCGGACGTGGTCATGGACGGGGTGGAAACCGCCAGGGTCGTGGCGGCCGACGGTCTTTCGAACCGTGAGACTGTCGATGCTCTGGGAATGAGCGAGAACACGGCAAAATTTCATCTATCATCAATCTACGAAAAACTCGATGCCGAGAACCGCACCGACGCCGTACTCGCAGGCATCAGACTCGGGGTCGTAGCAGTATAAGACCCGAAGGCTGCGGCCGCGGAAATACTTGCGCCCATCCACAGAGCGAAATAAGCTGTGTGACATGGTGCGGGTGCGGTGTCTGTGTATTCCCGTTCTCACTCTGGCAGTTATCTCGTGCGCCACAGCGCCGCCGCGGGCTGAGCGCCCCGCGGATCTGTCGGTTATCACCTTTAATATCTGGTACGACTACGAGAACGAGTGGGTCGCGCGAAAACAGATCCTGCATCGCTATCTGACCGACCACGACGCGGACATAATCGGTCTGCAGGAAGTTATCAGCGCCATCCCGGAGTACTTCCTCCTTGAGAATCGGCCCCTGGAGTGGCTCGAGCGGCACTTCTCTGCGGAGTACGAGATCGCAGGCACAGAGTCGTTCTCGCCGCTGCTTGTCCGGCGCGATGGCTTTGAGATACAGGACAGTGGTGTGTTCTGGCTGTCGGAAACGCCCGAGATACCCTGGTCGAATCACTGGGGTCACGTCGTCCCGACAAGCGTGACCTGGGCTCGGGTGCGTCATGAAGGTCTGGATGCCGAGTTTATGGTGATGAATACACATCTCGGTGTCCTGAATCCTTCGGGACGTCGACGATCAATTGAGCTGATCTATTCACGCACGCCGAGCGACATACCAGTCATAATCATGGGAGACTTCAACGAGACGCCTCGACGCTACGTCTCCCGATACCTCAGGCGGAGGGGTTTCGTCGACAGTCACGCCCGCTCCGGAGGGTCGTTTCGCGTCTTCGCAGGCAGTTCGTTCGCCCCGTACCGCATCGACTACATCATGGTCCGGGGATTCGAGCTTGTTGAAAGCTGGATCGATACCCCGCGCGAAGGCGGTGTCTTCGTCTCCGACCATAACGCTCTGGTGGCCCATCTGGCCTACGGGTATCAGGCTCCCCTTGGTCCTGCACCGGAGGGCTGGCCTTATGAGTAGGCGTGCGGAAAAAACGTCTATATGTGTGCTGATTGTACGTCACCGCCGAGAAGGTCTGAAGTAGCGTCTGCTGTCTTCTATCGGCCCGCCACCGAGGCGTCGTATAAAGCGATCCTGCACATTCGCGAGATCCTGATACGATACCCTGACCCGCTTTAGTTTCTCCCGCTGATCGAGAACCCGCATCCGTTTCTGTCGACCAGCGGCGGACAGAATATAGGTGATTCCCTCCTCGTCCATATCCGAGAGCACGACGGCAATATCCACGTCCGGGGTGGTGAGAACCGTATTCTGCAGCGTCACCGGATCAGCGCTTCGGGCGGCGCGGTACACCCGGTGTTGTGGTGGTTTCCGGTCTGTCATCAGTCTAAAGTACATGAAAACGGTGTTTTGCAGGACAAATGTCATACCGAAAACAACCGATTTGTGACTTCTGTCGGTATCGCGGCGGCCAGACCGGTGGTAGCGTCTGATAACAATTTTCCAGGAGGTAGTATATGAGGCGATTATTATTCGGTATTGCGACGTTGTTCTTGTGTTCGGCAATGCTGTTTGCCGGTGGAGGGCGTGAGCAGGCACCTGTTGACGTTGATGTTGAAATTGATTTGAGTTCGATTGATCTCCCGGAGCAGTTTCTCTGGCCCGAGGATGAACTCGGACCCCAGCCGCTGTTCCCGGAGTATGCAGGCCAGACGATCAGAATGACGCTGCATTCGTTCTCGGGAACGCAGGCACCGTTTCTGCGTGTGTTTGCCGAAAACTTCAATCAGCTCTTTCCTCACTTTGAAGTGATTATCGACGTTCAGCAGGTTCCCTTCGCAGAAATGCATGATCGTCTTGCGACTGCGCTGATAGCCGGTACAGGTGCACCAGATCTGTTCACGCCACACATTGGAATCGGCGCTGCGAGGTTTTTTCAGGCTCCCTACGCTGACCAGTTCCGCGAGATTCAGCTTCCAGAACCACTTCAGGGTCGTGTCGCCAGGACCTCACAATATACTGATAGTGATGGTCGGCTTCTTGGAATAGAGAATGCCGGAGCGCAGCCGGGCTTCCTCTACTACCGTGCCGACATCTTTGAAGAAGCCGGTGTCGAAATGCCGATTTCAACCTGGGACGAGTACGTCGCCGCCGGGGAACGAATTCAGGCTGAAACCGGGCACTACCTGACCTCTTTCGGGTTTGAGGGCGCAACTGAAGTCGCGTATCTCTACTCTCTTGCGATTCTTCAGGGCAATACCCTCTGGAGCGGAGACGATTTCATTCTGAATGATGCACGAACACTCGAAGCACTGGAGGCCATGGTCGACCTTGTACAGAGAGGATTGGCGTATGACGGAAGCTTTGCAGAAGAGGTCGTGATTAACAGGAAAGTCGGTGCGGTTCAGGAAGGTCAGATCGCCTCCTTCATCGGACCGGACTGGATCTTCAACGCACGGGTTCGCGATTTTGTCACCGAACCAAACTGGCGTATGCAGCCCGTTCCGCGCTTGCCGAATGCAGTTGCTGACTACTTTACGTGGGGTGGCACCGGCTTGTCGGTGGTTGAGTCGCAGACCGATTATCCCGAACTTGCTGAGGCGTATGTGATATACACCCTTTCCAGCGGGAATCAGATCTACAAGTTCGAAGAGTGGGGTCATCTGCCAATTAACGAACTGACACTCGCTGATCCTATTATCGCGACACACATGCAGCCAGCGTATTTCGGTGACCAGGTTATCGGTGAGCTGTATGTCGACGCAGTACAGAACATGGCCAGTTTCGAGGTGGGAAATGGTTTCCCAGCGGTCAACGAGCAGTTTCTTGCGACCTTTAATGAAGCGTTGCGGGATCCGGCGGGATGGCTGCAGCGCCTGGAGGCCTACTGGCGGGACGCAACCCGCTGACGGACCGATGTTGTACTGACAGAATATGGGCGGGTCGGTTCTAAAAGCCGATCCGCCTCTTTGACATCAGAGGAGAGTATGAAGACTATGGGCAACGTATTGCGACTACCGTTACGCCGAAAACGGGTCTACTATCCATACCATCGTAGTGCGATTCTGCAGTTCGTTTTGCCATTTCTCGTACTTTATGTGGTTTTTCGTTTATGGCCCGTCGTATACGCTATCGCCTTAAGTTTTCACGAGTGGCAGGGTCTGGGTGACTGGAACTTTGTTGGGTTTCGCAACTACGTCAGGTTCTTTACCGACACATACGCAGTCAGCACCGTCGTAAATACGCTCATAATGGGTGGCGGAGAGCTGCTCATTACCATTCCGTTCGGATTTGCACTTGCCTATCTGCTGGCTGACCGAAAACTTCCCGCTCGGGGATTGTTTCGAACACTGTACTTCATCCCGCGAGTCGTCGCGCTCCCTGTTGGGGCGATCGTTTTTACCCTCATGCTCCACCATGATGTTGGAGTCGTGAATTACATCCTTTCGTTTTTCGGGATAGGAAATATTCCATGGTTACGCACACCCGGTTTCGCACGGTTGTCCGTAATAATGGTTCGCAGCTGGATTGGACTCGGGTTCGTGATGATCTACTTTACTGCCGGGCTTGAGGGGATACCGGAGGATCTGTACGAATCAGCCGATATTGATGGCGCAAACGGACTGCAGAAGTTGTTCTATATCACCATTCCTATGATTCGACGCGTGTTCGTGTTTGTAGGAATCATCGGAACCGTCGGTGCGTTTCAGCTTTTTCCGGTGCCGTTTATGATGACTCAGGGAGGACCTTCGCGAGCTACAACACCCATCATGATGTATATGCTCACCCGGGGCATAGGGCACAACCAGTACGGGTTTGCGAGTGCCATGGCCGTATTGCTTGTCCTGTTTCTGGGAATTCTGGCTTTGGTACAGTTTCGTATCGGTGGCCGGGAAAGGACTATAGGATGAGCACACAACGGAATACTGGTGAGAACAGTCCATCGATTCCTTCGCTTTCAGGGGCAACTCTAGTGCAGCAGATGGCCCCTGTTTTGAGGAAAACGACAAAACTAGCTATAGCAGTTTTCTTCGGTGTGATTCTGATTTTTCCGCTCATCTGGTTGTTATCGGGAGCGCTCAAACCGTCGGGAACGCTCATGCGGTTTCCACCGACCCTTATCCCTGAGCGCATAACACTGAACAATTTCCGGAATGTGTTCAGTCAGGGTATTCCCTTTCAGACCTACTTTATGAACAGTGTTCTGATATCCGCTTTGAACGTAGTGGGTGCGGTATTCTTGAGTGCAATGATGGGATACGCGCTGGCAAAGTATGATTTTCCCGGCAAGAGTCTGCTTTTCAGCCTCATTCTCCTTGGTATGCTTATACCGATTCAGGTTCTGGTTGTTCCGATGTTTCTCGTCGTCCGTGACCTTGGACTTATTAACGCGCGATCTGCCCTTGTCCTTCCGTTTATCGCACACCCCCTCGGGGCGTTTCTTTTTCGGCAGTATATGCTCGGTGTACCGAGTTCGGTAATAGAGAGCGGTCGCATCGAAGGTGCTGGAGAGTTCCGGATCTTTGCTCAACTCTTCTCTCCGATGGTGGGACCTGCCTTTGCCGCATTCTCCGTCGTCATGTTTGTCCACTCGTGGAACTCGTTTGTCTGGCCATATGTTGTCCTGAGCGATGCGCGAAAGTTCGTGTTACCCATCTGGTTGAACCAGCTCATTCAGGATCCCTACGTTCGCGATAACGCGATGATCTTTGCCGCTGCGTTGCTTACGGTTGTTCCGGCGGTTATACTCTTCATAGTTTTCCAACGCCGATTCGTCGCAGGGTTTGCGACCACTACCGAGAAGTGATGTTGTCGAAAACCTGAACGTCCCGTATTTGACTTTGGTCGGAGGGGCGCCGAACCGGCGCAATGTAACAGAGTGCGAGCAATCCACGACCGTGCCGAAATTTCTGTTGACCATGTCCGAATGTCGCTCCGCCTTTTCGCAGTTCTCGGATATGCGGTCGCTGGCCTGATAATTTTCTCGGCAGATAGCGGCGTTCAGATGCCGACATCATTTACCGCTGAACTCGTCGTAATCGGGATCGTAGGTCTGGCACTTGTCGGTATTTCTTTCTTTCCGTGCCGGATAGTGGGATACATAGCGTTCGGATGGCTGGTATTGGTTATGTGTGTTGTACGCATAGCCATGGGAGCAGGTTTTCCTGTGCTGGTGCTCCTGCTCTCCGCATTAGCTCTGGCGCCGGCTGTACCGTCCGTGTCGGGGCGCAGAGTCGCAAGTCTCGCGGCAGTCGGCCTTGCTACCTTCCTTCCTACTCCCGGTCTGGTTTTCGGAGCGCCGTCTCCGGTGGTAGATGTGGGGACGACGGCAGGCATCCTTTTGATCGCTCTTACGGTGTTTTGTGCACTGGAGCTCATAACGCATGTATTAGAGTCCATGGGCGAAGAGCGTCAGCAGAACCGGCGTCTGGAGTCCGGCATACAAAGTCTGACAAAGGTGAACGTCGGGTTCCAGAAGTACTCGCAGACGGTGGAAGAGCGATCCAAACACGAAGAACGGAACAGAATTACGCGCGACATACACGACACAGTCGGGTACTCGCTCACGAATATCGCTGTCATGCTTGATGCGGCTATCGGTCTGATCGAGCGGGACCCTGAACGGGTAAAGACCATGTTGCAACGAGGCCGTGAACAGGTCGACAGTTCGCACACCGAAGTTCGTCGTTCGCTCCACGCCTTACGTGCAATTGCTCAGGTGGAAAAGTTTGGCGCCCGGAATCTGTTGCACATCGGAAGGCAGTTTGAGGAGGCAACAAGCGTAATTGTTGATATTGATCTTGGAAATGCGGCACAGACCTATGGGCCGCACGTTGATTCCACGCTCTCAAGACTCGTGCAGGAAGGTCTTGCGAATGCATTCCGCCACGGACGTGCGACCGAAGTTTCTGTCCGCCTGTGGGAATCTGACGATAGACTCACTCTGACTATTCGGGACAATGGCAGCGGGAGCGAGGAGATAGAGCTTGGGATAGGCTTTCTTGGTATGCAGGAGCGTTTATCTCAGATTCATGGCAGTTTGAGCTGGCAGTCTCTTGCGACAGGATTCGTACTCATCGCCGAGGTCGTACTGTCAGGTAATGCCGGTCCAGGGAGAACGATGTGAGCACACGGGTCCTGCTGGTCGATGACCAGGTAATGTTCGTTGAAAACCTGAAGGTCGTTCTCGAGACCTATGCTCCTGAGTTAACGATTGTAGGTATCGCTAACGATGGGCAGGAGGCGATACGTAAAGCCCGCGATCTTTCGCCTGACATCATTCTCATGGATGTGCGAATGCCCGGACTGGATGGCGTTGGTGCGACAGAACGCATTCTCAAAGAGTTTCCTCGAGTACAGATTATCATGTTAACGGTATTCGACGACGACGAGTACGTGTATCAGGCGCTTAACCGTGGCGCCCGGGGATACCTGCTCAAAAATATGAGACCTGCTGCGCTCGTTTCCAGTATCAAGGCTGTTCTTGATGGCGCCGTGCTAATCTCGCCGGTTGCGGCTCAGAAACTCGTTGCGGGTCGTGCAAACACGCGGCCGTCGGAAGCAAAGCACGAAGCCCCGGACTGGCTTGCGTTGCTCGGTGCCCGTGAGCGCGAGGTGCTGTCTCTGCTCCTTGAGGAGATGAGTAACAGCGAAATCGCTGAAAAACTCTTCATTTCAGAATCAACCGTCAGGAACTATATTTCCGGTATTTACAACAAAATCGGTGTGGAGAACCGATTTCAGGCGATACGGGTTTCCAGGCTGTATCGGAGCTTTTTATAACACAAACCCGCCTCGAAAGCGTATCTTACGCTGCATGGCATCTGACATAGCAAAGAGGCTCGACCTGGTTGGCGAGCCCATCCCACATCTGATCCGGAAGATCGCTGTACCGGCAAGCATCGGTATGATCTTCAACACCTTCTATAATGTTGTTGATACATATTTCGGACAGTTTCTCGCAACCGAGGGGCTCGCGGCACTGTCGCTGAGTTTTCCGTTCTTTTTCGTGATTATCGCGGCGGGAAGCGGGGTCGCCACCGGTGCGACGGCGCTTATCTCGAACGCACTCGGCCGTGGTGATGAGGCACGGGCGGTACACCTGCAGGCCCAGGCAGTATCCTTCGGTATTCTCATGGCGGTTCTCCTGACAGCTGTCGGTCTTGCTATTGCACCTGCTGCGCTTCGTTTCATGGGTGCCACCGAAGATGTTCTCGTGATCGCCCTGCAGTATATACGGGTGATTCTCTTCGGGACGGTGTTCTTTCTTTTGAATCAGATATTCAACGCCGGACTTTCCTCGCGTGGCGACACAAAAAGCTTTCGCAACGCCCTCTTCATCGGTCTGATCCTTAATATCGGACTCGATCCGCTGCTCCTGTTCGGGTACGAGCCACTCGGTATACCTGCACTCGGTGCTGCCGGTATCGCGCTTGCAACGGTCCTCATACAGGGCGTCAACGTCGTGTACATGGCGTACCGGGCGCGGGCCTACGGGAGTTTTGACGGAGCCTCGCTGCGGTCATTCAAGCCTGACATGACGGCTTTTCGTGAGATCGCCGAACAGGGTATTCCTGCGAGTCTCAACATGATGACCATAGCTCTGGGGATGTTCATCATCAACTTCTATATTGCGCGTGCCGGTTCGACGGCAGGACTCGCTGCATACGGTGTTGCGCTCCGCATCGAGCAGATCGCCCTGCTGCCGAGTCTCGGGCTGAACACCGCGATTCTCGCGATAGCCGGTAACAACTTCGGCGCCGGGCGCCTCGAACGGGTCCGTGAGACCTATCGTGTCGCGCTTCGCTACGGTTTCTACGTCATGGTTGTCATGCTTGCGATCATCCTGCCCTTCGCACGGCAGCTCATGGGCATTTTTACCAGCGATGCGGAGGTAATCGCGATCGGGCGGCAGTATCTGTACGTCGAAGGCCTTGTGTACTACGCCTACGTGCTTCTCTTCAGTTCGGTTTCGCTCATGCAGGCTATGAAGCGGCCCATGCCGGCACTCTGGATTGGCCTGTACCGGCAGCTGGTCGCGCCGATCATCGTGTTCTATCTATTTTCGGAGATCTTCGGCTGGGGACTACCGGGAATCTGGTGGGGTATCTTTACCGTAACCTGGTCCGGCGCGCTCATTGCCATCTGGCAGGCGCGCCGGGATGTATAATCTGCGCGGGTACGTGTCAGATTCCGCTGCGTTCTTCCTGAATTGCCGTAAACTCGAGGCGCAACTCCACTGAGTCGTCGACCGAGTTTATATCCGAGTTTCCGCCGACGTAGGGTATCGTGATGTTGAAGTCTTCCCAGAGGACCGTCGTCGAGGCGGTCCCGCTGATCATGTCTTCAGACTCCAGCACGAGCTCCATGTCAAAATCGACGCTTGAAGTAACTCCTCGTATCGTGAGGTCCCCTGTCAGGACTATGTTGAGGGTGTCACCGATTTCAAAGCTCTCAGGAACTCCAGAGACGCCGGTCGGGTTAAAGGTCGAGAACTCGAACTCGTCGCGGCCGCTCTGAAGGATCTGCGCGCGTATCACAACGTCGCGTTCGCCGTCAGACCAGCGCTCCTGAGACATATCGACATCGAGACTCCGGGTGCGAATGTCGCGGACGTTGATCTCAAACTGGCCCACGCGAACCGAGTGATCGTCGTAGTCGATCAGAAACGATCCGTCAAGCTGCCGGGTCGTCCCTTCGACCAGGTTTTCGCGGCCGAATATGACCTCCCGGATCAGGAACTGCGCGCGCGAGTCGCCGCTTTCGCCCGACGTGACGCCGTACTGTATGGTGCCGATGGCAGGCTCCTGCTCGTCTACAGCGTCAGAGTTGCCGTTCGTGTCGACATCCGCAGCGTCGCCGGTATCGGTATCGTTGCCAAATGTGCGTTCGGCCTGCACCTCCCGCGTGATCTGACCGTCTCCGGCAAGAATACCGAGATATACCCGATAGCCGACGGCGACTACGGCAATCACGGCGATAACAATGATTCCTGCGTACAAAAGCTTTTTCATAGTTCTTTTAATGTACTCACACACGTGCCGTATTGCCAATTCCGTTATTTTCCTGCAGTGACGCGCGTGAAAACTGCCTGTAGTATGGATGCTACGAGCGTGCATTATGTCGTCCAATGTGACCCGCGGGTCCACACACGATAAGGTTCTGCCTCTTCTTGCCGTCGACACCTTTCTCGTCGGGCTCGCGTTCGGACTGCTCTATAACGTCGGGTATACACTCCTCGTCTACCGTTTCGGTTCGGGCGGCCTCCGGCTCGCGTATCTTCTCGCTGGCGTCATCGTTCCGCTGGTATCCCTGCTCTTTCAGGCGGTCGAGGAACGCGTCGCGGTTTCTCGCCTATCGACAGCAACCAGACTGATCTTTGCGATTACGGCTCCGGCGCTTTTCCTGCTCGTTGTCCTCGATACGGACTCACCGTTTACCCCGTTTCTCGTGATGCTCAGCTATACCATGGGAGCGCTCTACACCTTCATGCTGCGCGGATCTATCGCCGCGGAGGTCTACGATCCCCGTGCACTCAAAGGCGTCTATCCCCGGCTGACCGCCTGGGAAATGGGTGCGGTGATCACCGCAGGGCTTCTGGTTACGCCGCTTGTTCGCATCCTCGGATCAGTCGAGGCCCTGCTTCCGCTCTCCGGGCTGGTGCTCCTTGCCTCGCTTCTGGTGGGGCGCCAGGTGCAGGCCCGGATCGCATCCGGCGGTGAACACGAAGGACAGCACACCGGTCACGCTGCGCCGGGCTCGGACAGCCCGCATTCGGAGCATCCACATCATCATTCTACCGGCAGTATCAGAACAATGCTCAGGAACCGTTATGCGATGCTGGTGTTCCTGTACCAGTTTCTGGCGTTTACGACCTCGCTTATGGTGCAGTATGTCGTATATACACAGGCGCAACGGGTCTTTTTGGGCCAGGAAGACCTCACGCAGTTTATAGGACTTGCGAAGTCGCTCGTTACCGCTGCTGCCATGCTTTTCACGTTTGTGGCCGCCGGGGCCCTTCTGCTCCGCTACGGCATGCTCGCCGGCCTTGGTGCAGGGCCTGTTCTTATCGCCACGGGGATTATTGTCGCACTCATTGCGGCCGCGTTCGGTATACCTCCGCAGGGATTTCTCGTGGTGCTTGTCGCAGTGCAGGCACTTGAGTACGGTTCGTATTCGGGTTTCGCCAAGACTTCGTTGCAGTCAGCTTTTCAACCCCTGCCCGTACACGAACGGGAGGCAGTGCACGGGTTTGCACAGGGAATCGGTATTCCTCTGAGTTACGGCTTCAGCGGGCTGCTGCTGATCGGCCTGAGTTCGATAGGCGGAGGAGGCTCTGACTACGCGATCGCGGTAACCCTGATCCTTGTCGCTGCGTACGGAGCCGTTGGCGTCCTTTTGTTCCGTGCCTATGGTACACAGCTGCGCACCTCACTCGCCCGCAGACGAATAGAAGGCGTGGATCTGGTGTTCGCCGATGCATCGACTCGCGAGGTCCTGAATCGACTGCTTGACACGAGCGACCGCTGGCAGGTGCACGCGGCACTCGATCTGATGCAGGAAGCGCACATGCCCGAATATGAGACCTCTGTTCATCAACTCCTCGACAGCCCTTCACCCGAAGTGCGAAGCGAGGCATTTACCCGGGCGGAGGAGTTGCGACCGGCGTGGCTTGAGGCCCGTGCGCGCGAGGCGATCGCAGGTACCGAACCGGCACTCGTGCGCTCAGCAGCGGTCGGTGCTTTGTGTGCGTCGCTCGACGATCCAGTCCTCGAGGTTTCCTCGCTGCTTGACGATCCCGAACCCGAGGTGCGTGCTGCTGCGGTAACGGGGCTTTTCCTCTACGGCGGGATAAACGGCATTCTCAAGGCGGGGGATGTCTTCAACGCGCTTCTCGAATCTGACGACCCCGAGGAACGCTGCCACGCCGCCGACATTCTGCAGCGCCTGTCGGTCAGGTCCTTTTTTCAGCCGCTTCTGAAGCTTCTGCAGGATGATGATGAAACAGTCCGTCTGCACGCGCTCCGGGCAGCAGGCGAGGTCGGCCATCCGCACCTGTTGCCGGAGGTCATTCGTCTGACGAAACCACCTGCGACGCGATCCGAAGCGCTTTCCGCGCTGGCCGAGTTCAATGATGAGCTGCTCCCCGTTCTCGGTGATGTCATCGCCGGACGTTCTTCGTGGAACGCTGAGACCGGTGTGCGTATTGTGCGGGCTGCCGCCCGCATACACGATGCGTCGGTGACTGAGGTGCTCGTATCGGGTATCAGCCTGCCGCCTGGGGACCTGAGCGTCGCGGTGCTTCAGTCGCTGGTTTCGCGCAACTATCGGGCACGCGGAGGAACGATACCCCGGGTTCTTGACGCCATAGAGCACCGGATGCAACGGGCGGCGGTTGCGGTCATGACCATAAACGACCTCGGACAGCCGCGCGAACCCGAGCCGGCAGCGCTTCTGTCGGCCGTGCAGGACCGATACCGCCACGACGTCGAGGAGTCCTTCCTCCTGCTTTCGCTCCTGCACGCGCCCGATGAGGTGCAGGGAGCGAAGACGAAGATGCTCGAAGGTGCCACACGCGACCGCGCGCTCGCTGCCGAAATGCTCGACGTGACCCTGAGCGGACCACTGCGACAGAAGATGCTCGCGGTCACCGAACACCGGGATGGAGAATCGCCGCCCGTGACAAGCTATGCGGAGCTCTTCGGGCTGCATCCGCGCGGTGAGACCGAGCGCATTCGGCAGATCGTGAACGACCGTGAGATCTGGCCCGAAGAATGGCCGGCGCAGTGCGCAGCAGCGGCTGCGTGGCGCAGGGGCATCGTCTCAGAGAAACCGGAGGACACCGTGCTGACGACCATAGAACGAGTACTCGCGCTCAAGACAGCGGACATGTTTGCGGGTATCCCCGACGCTGTTCTTGCCCATATCGCGAGTATCATGGAAGAGATCGACGTGCCGGCCCAGGACGAGTTTATCCACAAGGGCGAGATCGGACGTTGCATGTACATAATCCGCGAAGGCCTGGTTGCGGTACACGACGCCGACCGGACCTTTGCAAAACTCGGACCCGGCGAGGTCGTCGGCGAAATGGCCGTTCTTGATCCACAACCCCGTTCGGCATCGGCCACCGCCGTTGAGGACACGGTGCTGCTCCGGCTCGACAAGGATCCCTTCGACAGCGTCATGGCCGATCATCCCGCCCTTGCTCAGGGGGTGATCGCGGTGCTTTGCAGGCGCCTGCGGGGCTGATCCTGATCCGATCCTGGGGACGGCGATCCTGGGGACGGAGGCGCCATCCGGGCGATCGGCGATCCTGGGGACGGAGGCGCCATCCGGGCGATCGGCGATCCTGATCCTGGGACGGATCCTGGGGACGGAGGCGAGTCGATAAATTTTTACAATCATATGTTCACTTTCTCAGGTAATAGAATGTGTGAGAAAAAGAAGAATGATTCGTTTCGGTGCCACCTACCATGTTATGGCTCGCGCTAATCGTCGCGAGTTTATCCTTCGCGCTGACGAGATGAAAGACCTGTTTATCGCTACTGTTCGCCGGGCGAAACGCAAGTACAATTTTCGGGTGATCAATATTTGCATAATGAGTAACCACTTTCATCTGATGATCGAGCCGGATCGAACCGAAAGCCTATCTCGGATTATGCAGTGGATTCTGAGCGTCTTTGCCGTGAGCTATAATCGTGAGTTTTCACTTGAAGGGCATGTCTGGTATGATCGGTTCAAAAGCAAAGTTGTATCATCCTTACGGCAGTTTATGGCCACATTCTCCTATATAAATGAAAATCCTGTGAAAGCAGGGATCGTAGCTGTCGCACACCAGTATCCCTACGGAGGCGTCGCACTCGTTCGTGATGGTCCTCGCAGAACCATTGATTCACCAGATACACTCGTAGCACTACTGTTCCCTGAGTTTCAACCAGTCTCATTACTGCTATAGATCGATCTCGGATGCATAGCTATAGCGTTCGGGGCAGTGTGCCTTAGCTTGCGCCGTGCAACAGAATCGGGTCGTCGGCAGTACCTAGGTACAGGGTATGGTCCTTCTATTGTCTTCTCGCCGTATCAGGGCGCTCCTGCCGTACTGTCTTGCACGTATCGAGTTCCGGGGTGTTTCCTGGGCTTTCGATTCGTAGTCTTCTGACGACTCGAATTTGCAATCAAATAAGAACCTCCAAATCTACGAGTCTACACGGCCAAGTATGCCAGGGGTCGCGACTGGTTCCTTGCTCGCTGCGTAACAACTGAGCAGCGTTACCGAAGGGTACGCGAAGCCGTCCTCCGTCCCCAATACCCCCTCCCTAATACCCCCCCCGTTCCTTTGACCTCCGTCCCCACCCGGCGTAGGATATACAGCATGAAAACGGTCCTGATATTCATGGATTCTCTGAACCGTCATTATATGTCGCTGTACGGCGGCGCGCAGGTGTGCACGCCGAGCATAAACCGGCTCGCTGAGGACGGTGTGGTTTTCAATACCCACTACGCGGGTTCGCTCCCCTGCATGCCGGCCCGCAGGGAGCTCATGACCGGCCGCATCAACTTTACCGAGACACCCTGGAGCAGTATGCAGCCCTTCGACGAGTCGCTCCCAAGGCTTCTAAACGAGCGCGGTGTCTATACACACTTGATAACCGACCACTACCACTACTTTGAGCAACGCGCCCACGGCTACCACACCGACTTTAAGAGCTGGGAGTTCGTGCGCGGGCAGGAGGGGGACCCCTGGATTCCCCGGGTCAGAGAACCCGAGGTGCCGGTGTACCGGGGCAAGAATCGCAGACAGGACTGGGTGAACCGGGCAGCCATGGATCTCGAGCGCGACGAGGACTATCCCACGCCGCAGTGTTTCATGCGCGGCATCGAGTTCCTGAAGGCAAACGCAGCCGAGGACGACTGGTTCCTGCAGCTTGAGGTATTCGATCCGCACGAGCCCTTCCTTTGTCCGGCGAAGTATCGCGATCAGTTCGCCCCGCCGTGGGACGGCCCCTTTCACTTCGACTGGCCGCCCTATGCACCGGTTTCCGAAGAGGAGCGCGCAGCGATCGAGCATATCCGCGCGTGTTACGCGGGTACACTCGCCATGGCGGACGTGTGGCTCGGGAAGTTTCTTGATCAGATTGATGAGCTCGGTCTTGCCGAGGACATCCGCATAATCCTGACCACCGACCACGGCCATCTGCTCGGTGAGCACGGATACTGGGCGAAGAACTACATGCACGACTACCCGGAACTCGTGCATCTCCCGCTGGTCGTGCGAGACCCGGGTGCAAGCGTTTCCGGTACCGCACCTGCGGGAGCACCCCGGCCGCGCGTCGATGCCCTGACGGCAACCATAGACATAATGCCGACGATTCTCTCCTGGCACGACGTTGCGATACCGGATTCGGTGCAGGGTAAGTCCTGGATGCCCCTTCTCGAAGATCCGGGGAACGGGAAAGCCCACCACGAGACTGTGCTCTTCGGCTACTGGGGTAAGACCATCAACATTACCGATGGAAAGTACCAGTACACCCGGGTGCCGGACCCGGCAAAACCGCGCTACGACCACACGGCCATGCCTCTTCGCTACATGGGCGCTGAAGCTGATGCACTGCGGCAGGCTGAGCTCGGAGATTTTCTGCCATCGGCGAAAGGTGTGCCGGTGTATCGCGTACGCTTTCCCGGCAGCGACGGCGGTGAACACGTGCCGCACGAAGACCTGCTCACCGATCTGTCAACAGACGATCCGGCCGCGCATCCGGTACAGGACCCCGAACTGCACGCGCAGTGGGAGACCCGGCTACGCGAGGCCATGAAGCGGCACGATGTCCCCAAGGCGGAGTTCGAGCGATTCCGGCTTGCATAGAGATGCCGGCCCCCGTAGAATCTTCCGAATGCTGCTATACATTATCCGCCACGCCGACCCGGACTACGAAGCCGGAACTATCACCGAATTTGGCCATAAAGAGGCCTCGGCTCTCGCCGAGATCATGCCACGCCTCGCACCGACGCATCTGTATTCGTCTCCTTTGGGCCGGGCGAAAGACACGGCATCGTATACCGTTGAGGCGACCGGGCTACCGCTTCTCATAGAAGACTGGACGCAGGAGATCTCCGGCTTTGCCGTGGATCAGGGAGAACCCTACGGGGCGACCGCGATCTGGGACTATCACGGCGAAGATGTTCGTAGCGTCGAACCGCCTGGAGCGCGAACCCGCGACTGGTTGGCAGCCGCGCCCTATAATACCGACGGATTTCCCGAACTGGTCGGAACCCTTGCCCGTAACTCTGATGAGTTTCTCGCCCGACACGGTTTCGACAGGGACGGTGGTGTGTATCGGATTCGCGACACGGCTCCGGGTGGCGGCGGTGGAAGCGTTCGCGAACAACGCCTTGCCGTCTTCTGCCACGGCGGGTTCGGTCTTACCTGGATCTCCCATCTGCTCGAGATTCCGCTTCCGCTGGTGTACAGCGGGTTCTACCTGTGGCCGAGTTCGGTGACGACCATACTCTTTGACGAGCGTAACGGAGGGACTGCTACACCGCGCTGCATCGGACTGGGTGACGTGAGCCATCTGCATATGGCGGGGCTTGCTCCACGACCCCGGGGGATCAAGGCTAATTATGAGTGATCGTGACGGCGAAGGTTAAAATCCGGTTATAAACCGGGGATTTTCCTCCACAGTTTCGGCGAACCGGTGTACCTTGAAAGCTATTACAGCCATACATGCCGTATGCAGGAGGTTACTTTATGAGAAGTCGTATTGTTCTTTTGAGCCTGGTGCTCGTTCTTCTGGCAGGCCCGTTTCTGTTTGCCGGTGGCCGGGGCGAACAGGTTGACGTGAACACCATCACGCTCGGGTATAACCCCTTTCTGTCGGATTCGTTTACCGATGCGCCACCACCGATAGACGTCATTCGCGACGTGCTCGCACAACGGTACCCCGATATCACACTCGAATATCTGACCATGCCGCAGGACCTGCTGGATTCGCTGGTGATCTGGATGACCAGTCAGGATACGACAGTCGACATTTTTGGTATGGATACCCCCTGGGTTACCCAGTTCGGCAGCGCAGGCTGGGCAGTGCCGCTGAACGATCGCATGCCGGATCTTGATACCCGCATCGCAACCGCCGGTCTTGAAACATTCGCCTACGACGGTGACTGGCTTGCCGTACCCTTCTGGGGAAGCGTCACCGGTCTATACTATCGCACTGATCTGCTCGAGGAGTACGGTTTCAGCGCGCCGGAAAGCGTCATGGAAATGGTCGAGATCATCGAGACTATCCGGGCTGATCGCCCCGAGCTTGCCGGACTTCTGTGGCCGGGTGAGCGTGGCGAGTCTCTGAACATGTTCTACGCAACCCTGCTGCACGCCTTTGGTGGCCAGTACACCGACGCGAATGGAAACTACCTGTTCGACTCCCCCGAAAGCATCCGTGCGGTACAGTTCATGCGCGATACCATTAACAACGAGTGGTCACCGCGTGCGGTGCAGAACTGGGAACGTCTTGAGTCCCGGCAGCGATTTGTTTCGGGCGATGCAATCTTCTCCTGGGACAACCACGACATAATCGTGTTTCTCGATAATCCGGAGCGTTCTGAAGTTGCCGGCAACTGGGATCTGATTCCCTTCCCGGCGGAACCGGAAGGCCGATCGGTCGCGATCACCGGTGGATTCGCCTTTGCTATGAATCCCTTCAGCGCCAAACTCGAGAACGCCACGAGGGTTCTTGAGGTAATCTCGAGCGAAGAAGTACAGCGTGGATTTGCGCTGGCGTGGGGTCCCGTGCAGCAGTACATCGGTCTGTATGATGATCCGGTGGTACAGGAGTACAACCCCAACTCAGAGAAACTTGGTCCGCTGGTCGACGTGGCGCTCAACCGTCCACCTTCACGGAACTACGGTGAGCTTTCCGCACTCATGCAGGAAGAGCTCAACGCGGCGATCACCGGCACCCGATCGGTCGAGGACGCTCTGGCTAATATGCAGCGTCGCGCATCGGCGCTTCGCTAAAACCCTTTTCTTACGCGACGATCGGCCGCCTCATGGCGGCCGATCCTGTCTACAGCGAGATCACTCCTTGACGTGTTCTCGTCCTGTGGAGAGTATCGAGGTACTCGACTGTACATGCGAGGTTGCAGGTGACTTCAAACAGACTTGAAACGAGAATGGCCATGGTGCTCGCGTTCCCGGCCCTGCTGGGACTGCTGGTATTTAATTACTACCCGATCATACAGAGTCTTCTGTATTCGTTTTTCGACCTTGATTTCACGACCGACTGGCTCAACGCGCCATTTATCGGCTTTCAGAACTACGCGACGGTCATGGCGAGTGATCAGTTCTGGTATACCTTCCTGTTTACGACCGGGTTTACCGTGGTTGCTGTCACGCTTGATATCAGCCTCGGAATGCTCTTCGCACTATCGACCTTTTACGTGCCGAAGGGCATGCGAGGAATACTCCGGGCGTTCATTATCGTGCCGTGGGCTATCCCCAAGGTCATTCAGGCTTCGATGTGGCGATGGATGCTCAACAGTGACGTGGGCCCCATTGGTGACATTCTGGTGAGGATAGGACTCGTAGACGAACCTCCGCTGTTCCTCGCAGAGCGCGTCCTCGCCATGGGAAGTATCGTTGCCGCGTACACCTGGAAGGGAGCGAGCATTGCCGCGTTTTTTCTCATGGGAGGGCTTGCCCTGATTCCCGGAGAGGTCAAGGAGTCGGCCATAGTCGACGGCGCAGGGCCCTTGCGACGGTTTTTCTCCATCAGCCTGCCCATTGTCATGCCGACGGTTTTCGTCGCGCTGCTGTATCGCAGTCAGGATGCACTTCGTGTCTTTGACGTTGTCTACGGTCTGACCGGCGGTGGTCCGGGCACGAGTACTGACACGCTCAGCTCCTTCGCGTATAACGCCTACTTCCGCTTCGCCCAGTTCGGCCGCGCATCAACCTACGCGGTCGTAACCTTCATTCTTGTCGGTGCAGTAGGCACCTTCTATATCAGCCGGGTACGCAGGAACTTCAGTTTCAGGGATTAGCCATGAATAAAAAACAGCGCGCAGTTCAACACAAGATTCTTTCGGTTCTGATCGTGACGGTGATAGGCGTCTGGTGCCTGGCTCCGCTTGCGTGGATATTTATCACATCGGTGAAGCCGATGGGAACGGAGTACCGGATTCCCGTCGAGTACTGGCCGTCCGAGCCGACACTCGATAACTATCGCACCGTTCTCGGTGAGCGATTCACGATACAGCGGTCTATTCTCAACAGCGCTATCGTATCGACCGGCTCGGTCATCGGTACGCTGACCATGGCAACGCTGTCGGCCTACGCCATCGCGAGGTTGAAGTTCCGCTACCGCATTCACACGCTCTACGCGATGCAGATAGCCGGCATGATTCCTCCTATCGTTGTCATCGCGCCGACCTTCGTCATGATGCGGGCACTCGGGTTGCTGCGAACCTACTGGGCGATGATTCTGCCGAACATGGTGTACGCCCTTCCCTTGTCCTCTTTTCTGATCGCAAGCTACTTCGCAAATGTGCCTTTTGAACTCGAGGACGCGGCGAAGATTGACGGTGCCGGCACGCTCAAGACGATCTTTCGCATTGTGCTGCCGATCGCGGCACCTGGCATTTTTTCGGCCGGTGTTCTAGCCTTTCTCGGCTCCTGGGGCGAGTTCATGCTGGCTAACACGGTGACCATAGGGTCGCCGGCGGTAGAGACCGTTCCGGTCGCGATACAGAGTCTCAGCAGGGCCTTCAACCTTCAGTGGTCCTGGGTTGCAGCAGGCACGGTAGTGACGATCATGCCTATCATTATCGCAGTACTCGTTTTCCAGAGGGTAGTTGTGACAGGCCTTTCGGCCGGCGGTGTTAAATAGCGTGTTTGAAAAAAAGTATACCGTACACGTCATCTCCCATACACACTGGGACCGGGAGTGGTATCGCACGCAGCAGCAGTTCCGCATGAGCCTGGTACGTACCGTAGACACCGTTCTCGAGTACATACGCGACAATCCGGGGTTTCGCTGCTTTCTTCTTGACGGGCAGTCGATCCTTATCGACGATTATCTTGCCGTTCGACCGGAGAAGCGGGAAGAGATCAGGAACTGCGTCGCGGAACGACGGCTCTTCATAGGTCCCTGGTATACGCAGCCGGATGAGTTTCTGGTGTCCGCCGAAAGTCTGATACGGAATCTGCAGCTTGGGATACGCACCGCACGCTCCTACGGACGGACCATGCGACTCGGCTGGATTCCGGACACCTTCGGGCATATTTCGCAGCTTCCGCAGATCCTGAACGAGTTCGGTATTCGGGCTGCGGCGCTTACCCGGGGAATAGGTAATGAGCTCCCCGAACCGAGAATTGAGTTTCTGTGGCGCAGCCCGGACGGAAGCGAAGTACTGGTGCTGCATCAGATGCAGGGCTACTTCAGCGCTGGCCTTCTTGCCTTTCCCTTTTTCTGGGGGGATGTATCGAACATCGCGCCTTCGGCGAAGCGGGCAGCCGAGCGGGTCTCTCAGCTCCTCGACTCTCTGAAACAGGCGGCAAGCGGTCCGAATCTTGTGCTCTGGAACGGCGCAGATCATATGCCGCCGGAACCCGGCATCGCTGAAACCATCGATGAGCTCAACGATATCAGCCGCGATTACCACTTTGTCCACAGCGACGTGGAGACGCTCGCCGAGGCGGTTCGTGCCTCGGATCCGGAGTTGCCGGTCGTAAAGGGGGAGCTGAGAGGCAGCCGCTATCATCCGCTTCTCTATTCGATACTCTCTACGCGCACATACCTGAAACAGCGAAACAGTCGCATACAACGGCTTCTTGAACGCTACGCCGAGCCGATTTCAGCGCTTGCATCCATTGTTCCGCCTCAGGATCTGTCGCCCGGAGCGGTCGCCCGCTACCGCTATCCGGCAGCGGAGCTGCGTGAAGCGTGGAAACTTCTGCTACAGAATCACGGTCACGACAGTATCGGCGGGTGCAGCATCGATCAGGTACACCGCGAGATGATTACCCGCTTCGACCAGAGTGAGCAGATCGCCTCCCGCATCGCCTTTGAGTCTCTGAAGCATCTTTCTGAGGTCCTTGATACCTCGTGGGCTCCGAACGATGCACCGATGTGTGTTTGCTTCAATCCGGTCGATCGTCCGACCAGGCGTGTCGTACAGCACGAGTTTCGTCTCGCACGGCCGCTCGCTGAGCCGGTCGTGGCTCTCGATCACGACGGAAACGCCTGGCCCGCTCAGTTGCTCTCCTGCGAGCAGCACAGTCACGGCTGGCTCGATCGCGACACGACCGTGGCGGGCTGCATCGGGAATCTTCCGTGGTGGCAGGAAGTGCTCAAGCGCATGGATGAACTCGACATTGCAGACTTTGAGCTTGAGACATCCGCAACAACGGACCTGGTGCTTCGCATCTATCTGTCTGACTACGGCGGGATAGAGACCGGTGTGCTCGGACGGCTTGCCGAAGCCCTGCAGCTTCATGATCGCTCGGCACGGGTCGCCTTGAGAGCGTCGTACGTACACCACAAGATCGCCTTCGCGGCGCCCCTCGATGCGGTGAGTTACACCGCCTATGCCATCGTTTCATCACGCGAGAAAGCAGATCCTGCCGTCGTTTCCGCGATGACCGATACCGTCGCCGTACAGTCCCGGAATGCTACGCACAGCCTTCTGTTTTCAGGCGGAGTCATCGACGTTGAAGCCGGCGGGAGTCTCAGGCTTACGACCCCGTCCGGTACGGTCTATACCGGCCTCGGACAGATTGTCGATCAGGGTGATGGAGGTGACACCTACGATTTCTCTCCGGTCGGACCCGAACGCGCGCTCGTTCTGGAAGACGAAGTCGTCGTCGATGTTCTTCAGGCGGGTCCGGTAAAGGCATGCCTGGAGGTCCGTTACGAGTCACGACTTCCGGCATGGCTTGAAGCCGAACGTGACCGCCGCAGTCTCGCGACTGTGAACCTGCCCGTTCGCATGCAGGTCTCCGTTGAGGCCGGGAGCGAGGTGGTCCGGATTCGCACAGCGATCGGAAATACCGTGAGCGACCACCGTATGCGGGCTGTGTTTCCCTGTCTCCCTGCGGATGCGCCCCGCGCTCCCGGTGGATCGGAGCCGACGCTCTGGGTTGATTCCCCGTTCTCGATCCAGCGTCGGGAGCTGAGCCCCCAGGGTGTTGAAGACTGGGAGCAGAAGCCGAGTTCCATACAACCGCATCTCAGCTGGGTCGGCCTGGGCGACGAGAGCTCTGCTGTGGCCGTCGTGGCCGATGGTCTGCACGAGCACGAGATAATCGACACACCAACAGGCAAAGCTTGCGCGCTCACGCTCCTGCGATCTGTCGGGTGGCTGTCACGTGGTGATCTGTCCAGCCGCGAAGGGCAGGCAGGCCCCATGATAGCGACACCGGAAGCCCAGTGCATCGGCGACGGGGCTTTCGAGTACGCGTTCCGGGTGTTTCAGAGTGAACACGAGCTGCGGCAGAACGTACAGAGTCTGACCGATACCTTCGTAGTACCGTTGACTGTCGCAACGGAGAATACTCCGGAGCGGCGTGCTGAAGAAGCGAGAAAGGCCACGACGGCGTACGACCGCAGGCAGTGCAGCTACATCAGTCTGCACGACACCGGCTTCATCCTGACTGCCTGTACCAAAGCGGCGAACGCTCACGATCTGATGGTGGTTCGCTTCTTCAACAGCAGGGATGAACGGGTCACGGAGCGTCTGCAACTCGCTCCTTTTATTACCGGCTGCAACCGGGCACATCTGAGCGAGGACCCAATCGAACGCCTTCGCATCGAGGAGGGCAGTGTTTCGGTTACAGCCGAGCCCTTCCAGATTGTGACGTTGCTGCTCAGACACGCGCGCAGGTAGCTATGAACGGGAAAGCAGTTCTGTTCGATCTCGATGGTACGCTCACCGACCCCTTCGAAGGCATAACGAAGTGTCTGCAGCACGCCCTGCGTTCGAGCGGTCTGAGTTCTCCGCCACCGCAGGCCGAGCTCGCACAGTACATCGGCCCGCCTCTGACCGAAGCCTTCCGCGAGCTTCTCTCAACCGACGACACGGACGCCATAGACCGGGCGGTGCGCTCGTACCGCGAGCGTTTCGCTGAGCTGGGAATGTATGAGAACGCCGTGTACGCAGGGGTGCCTGAAGCGCTCGCAGATCTGTTCGTCGAGGGATACGCTTTGTACGTCGCTACCTCGAAGCCCGTCGAATTCGCGAGGCGCATCGTTGACCATTTTCAGTTACATACGCTGTTTCGCGCTGTGCACGGATCGGAACTCGACGGCACCCTATCGGACAAGGCGGAACTGATTGCCAGTATCATGCAGGAGCACGCGCTCAATCCGCAGGAGTGCATTATGGTCGGTGACCGAAGGCATGACGTGGTCGGGGCTATCGCGTGTGGTGTTCCGGTCGTCGGTGTACTCTGGGGCTACGGGTCACAGGAGGAGCTTGTGGGCGCCGGTGCGACGGTTTTGTGTGAGCATCCCGAGCATCTGTTCGGAACTATCAATTCACTTGCCGGAACCGGAAATACCCCGTAGGCTACTTATTCAGCTATGAACATCTATCAATCGATACAGGATCTGTCACCGGCGCTTCCGCTGTTCTCTCAGGTGCTTTCCGCTCCGCGAATGGACCGTCTTGAGGGTCTCTGCGGATTCGACGGCTTCGTGGACAGTTTTATCCGCATGAATCGTCCGTCATCCATGGCCGAGTTCGGACCCAAGGTCGCCGAGGCGGCCGGGATCGCAGCCTCGTATTCGGTCACGCACGAGGGTGACCGCTTCGGTGGGAACGGGCCGCTGTTCGTGAGTGCCCTGCACGATCTTTTCGACGGGCGCATCGATCTCCGATACGCTGGAGGTGTCGGCGTATCCGAGATGGAGCCGCTTTTTGCGGAAGCGCTCGAACCGCGACTGAAAGCCGTGTACCCCATGGCCCAGCCCGCCCATACCGACTGTCTTGAGTTCACAGACGGAAAGATCATGCTTAACGACTTCGGCCCCTGCGGTGAGATCACTCTTGCGCGACTGCTTGAAGTCGTGGGCGAACCCGAGTTTCAGAAGATCGTGGATGCAGCGGATTTTTTTGTGGCGGTGAACTGGGGGAAACTCCCGAATGTCGGTGAGATCTGGGCCGATATCGCGACGCGCCGCGCATCCGGGCCCAACGCAGGGACCCGGGTACCGTTTTTCATGGATCTCGCGGAGTTTGAGCATCGTTCCCGGGCGGACGTTGAGGAACTCCTAGTACTTCTTCCGCGGATCACGGAGATCTTCTCAAGTTTCCTCAGCTTCAATCTCAAGGAAGCCTGGCAGATGGGGGACGTTTTCGGTGGCCGCTTTACGGGAAAGAAGCAACCCGAAGACGTTGCTGCACTTGCCGGGTTCCTTAAAAAGCACATTCCGGTCGACCGCATCGTGATACATCCGAACAGCGGTGCCGCCTGCGCGAGTCACGATGATGTCGTCTACGTTCCGGGGCCGTATTGCGAAAACCCGCTGATCTCAACCGGGGCCGGGGATAACTTCGGGGCAGGATGTCTCGCCGGCCACCTCGCCGGACTCGATGACGCGGGTATGCTCCTTGCGGCCAACGCAGCGAGCGGCTTCTACGTCCGGACCGGCCGCTCGGCACGATTTGAGGATCTGCGTGACCTGGTTGACCGCTGGCATAGAGGGCAACTGCCTGAGCGACTGTAGCTCAGAGTCGCGTTGACAAAGGATTTTTCGACGGCTATAGTTGTGCCTCGGTTTGCCGAGTGACAGACATTGGAGAGATGTCAGAGTGGTCGAATGAGGCGGTCTTGAAAACCGTTGAACCGCAAGGTTCCGTGGGTTCGAATCCCACTC
>RECN01000146.1 GCA_007694005.1 Spirochaetaceae bacterium | reverse complement strand
GCGTTTTCGCCATACAGGAACTGAGCGGCGACCTCGACCGCATCGGATTTGAGCGTGTTCCGGGTATTGTACTCCTTGGAAACATGAACTTCGAGCGCATGGTGATCCGCGGGCAGACCCTTGAAGTCTTTCAACGTCAGGGAGAGGAAGGAGCACAGGCCCGGTATCGGGAAATACTGAACGAGCGGCGCGCGAGTTTTGACCGCATGGAGGCTGATCTGACCGAGTTTGCGGCCCTTCCGCGAGCGAGCGAACAGGGGCGACAGATCGTACAGCGCCTGCAGAACGAGTACGACGCATGGCGCGAGAGTTACATACCCATAGATGCGACGATAAACGAACTGTCACAGGCCGCAACTGCCGAACGACGCGCCGAGCTGTACTCGCAGTATCGCGAGGCCGTGGCGTTCATGGTGCCGGTTTCTGATCGCATGGGTGCAACCTTCATGGAGCTCGTCGAAAACAACATCGGAAACACCCAGATTCAGATCGACGAGTCCGTTGCCGGTGCTGCGAATCTGCAGTTGGTGAATATCATCGCTATGATTATTGCCGCCATTCTTGCCATGGTGTTCGGTGTGGTGCTCTCACGTGGAATCACGAAGCCCCTCGAGAAAGGAGTCGTGTTTGCGAAGGCGCTTTCCACCGGAGACATGACGACCCGGCTTGAGGTTGATCAGAAAGACGAGATTGGCAGGCTCGCAGAAGCACTTCGCGCCATGCAGAGTCGCCTGACCGAGGTCGTCCAGGACGTGCAGTCAGCAACCCAGAACGTATCCTCCGGGAGTGCCGAGCTGAGCTCGAGTGCGCAGACGCTAAGCTCGGGTGCCGCGACACAGGCCGCATCAGCTGAAGAAGTCTCGTCGTCCATGGAAGAAATGGGCTCGAACATACGACAGAATGCAGATAACGCCATGCAGACTGAGAAGATCTCCATGAGCGCTGCGCAGAATGCGGAGAAGGGCGGCGAGGCAGTGACCCAGACGGTCGCCGCCATGAAGGAAATCGCCGAGAAGATCAGCATCATAGAAGAGATCGCGCGCAACACGAATCTGCTCGCACTGAATGCCGCGATCGAAGCCGCGCGCGCCGGAGAACAGGGCAAGGGCTTTGCCGTTGTCGCGAGCGAAGTCAGAAAGCTCGCCGAACGAAGTCAGAAGGCAGCCGGCGAGATCAGCGAGCTGTCTAAAAGTAGCGTGGCTGTTGCTGAGCAGGCTGGCACCATGATCTCTGAGATTATCCCCGAGATCCGAAAGACCGCAGAGCTTGTGCAGGAGATCAACGCCTCGAGTTCCGAACAGAACAAGGGCGCGGAGCAGATCAACCAGGCGCTCCTGCAGCTTGATGAGGTTGTACAGCAGAACGCGTCCGCTTCCGAAGAAATCGCCTCCATGTCTGAGGAACTGACCAGCCAGGCCGAACAGCTCGCCTCAACCATGGAGTTCTTCAAGATCGAGAACGCGAGCGGCGCGAAGAAGTCCGGTAGAAGCACCCAGGGAAAGTCTGCGCTTGCCGCACCAAAACACCACAGTGGCGGACAGGGTAACGGCTACGCGAAATCCACAGGGTCCCGACCTGCGCCCGCGAAACCCGCAGCTCCGAAAAAAGGCGCATCCTCATCGCGCAGTATAATCGCGCTGGAAGATACAGGAGACGACATTGACTCCGACTTCGAGGAATTCTGAGTCTGATTCCGACGCAGTCGAGCACGAGGTAGAACCCGTGCTCGATCTGCATACCTTCCGCCCGTCCGAGGTCGCTGACCTGGTTACCGAGTACCTGCGCGCGTGTCGCGCCCGGGGGTTCACGACGGTCGAACTCATACACGGGAAAGGAAGCGGAGCTCTTGCCCGCACCGTGCACGCCACGCTTTCCCGCCTCGACACCGTTGAATCGTTTGAACTCGGTCACGGTCCCCGTGGCGGCTGGGGTCGCACGCGTGTGCGTTTGCGTAATTGAAAAGTCCGCGCAACACAGGTATAACGAATGAGTGGATACCCAAGCTCGTGATTCTGTTGAGCGCCTGAGTCAGGCGATACAATTTCCCACCATTAACGCTATGGATGCGGCCGCTATACCCGATCCGGACGTCTTTCCCCGGTTCGAGCAGTTCCTCGCTGAGAGCTTCCCGCGTGTGCACGCGACCCTCAAGCGGGAAACGCTCGGAGACCCGGGACTGCTCTATACCTGGAGCGGACGTGACGCGGCAGCGGACCCGATTATTCTGACCGCGCACTACGATGTCGTACCCGCTGACCGACCCGGGGACTGGACGCATCCGCCCTTCTCCGGAGCGGTCGTGGATGACGTTATCTGGGGACGTGGAGCCGTCGACGACAAGTCCAGTCTCATGGCCATCCTCGAGGCCGCCGAACGGCTGGCCGAAGCCGGTTTCACCCCGGAACGGACGGTATATTTTGCCTTCGGAGGTGATGAGGAAGTTACCGGACAACGCGGCGCGGGCCGCATTGCAGCTGCGCTCGCCGAACGTGGCGTCCGTGCACTCTGCCTTGTCGACGAAGGGACGGCTGTGGTCGAAAACACCGTGCGGCTCGTCGACAGGCCGGTCGCGCTGATCGGAACAGCCGAGAAGGGCTACGTCGATATCCGTATTAGCGCGCGCGGAGCAGACGGACACGCGTCCATGCCGCGCAGGCGTACGACCGTGGGGCGCCTCGCGCGGGCGCTGCGGCGCATCGAGCGCAGGCCCTTTCCGGTGCGGCTCGTTCCATCGGTTCGGCAGTTTCTCGCTGCAATCGCCGAAGCCGCCCCCATGACCTACCGCCCCATTCTCAGACGGCCACGTTTTTTCGCTCCTGTTCTCAAGCGTGTCCTGACTGCAGACCCGAAGACCGACGCCCTCGTGCGTACCACCCAGGCCCCGACCATGTTGTCCGGCTCAGCCGCGCCGAATGTTCTTCCAGCCTGCGCGGAGGCTGTGGTGAATGTGCGTATACTTCCGGGTGAAACGATCGCGTCGGTCTGCAGACGCTTCGTGAAGGTTATATCGGACCCTGCCATAACCGTTGAGGTCCACAATCCGTCCGGGAGCGGGGAACCGGTGGAAGCGTCGCCTTCGAATACCGATACCTACCGTAGTCTCTGCACCGTTGTGTCCACCCATTTTCGCGATGCGGTTGTTGTTCCCTATCTCGTCACGGCGACGACCGACAGCAAACACTACCGGAATGTCGCGCAGGCGATCTATCGCTTTCTGCCGCTGCGCATGGACCCGGCGATGCTCGATACCGTGCACGGGGTCGACGAACGCATCGGCGCGACAAGCTACCTTTCGATGATCGACTTCTATTCGGATCTGATCGAAACTCTCTCACACGGAGCGGAACATAGATGAGCGACAAGGCTTCGAGTCTGCGCATTGGAAAGGCAGCGTTCATACTCGCCTTCTGCATTCTCACGGGTCTGATGATCTTTTCCGGTATTCTGACCCGAACGGTTCCGGCCGGCTCCTTCGAACGGGAGCTCGTTGACGGACGCGAGTTCGTGATTCCCGGGTCGTATCAGCTGACCCCCGAACAGACGCCTCCGGCAATCTGGCGCTGGTTCACCGCGCCGGTTGAGGTTCTGTTCGCTCCCGGGGCAATCGTCGCGATTACGATAATCGTGTTTCTGATTTTTGTCGGTGGATCGTTCACGATACTCGAACAGTCGGGGGTGCTCGAGGCGGTCCTGAGCAGGCTTGTCGCCGGTTTCTACGAGCGGCGCTACATGCTCATGGCGATCATCATCTTCTTTTTCATGGCGGTCGCATCGGTTCTCGGAATCTACGAAGCCATGGTTCCACTCATTGTTTTCATTGTCCCGCTGTCGCTCAAACTCGGATGGGATTCGCTGACTGGACTCGGTATGAGTCTGCTGCCGCTGGCTTTCGGGTTCTCTGCGGCAATCAGCAACCCCTTTACCATCGGCGTCGCGCAGCGGATCGCCGAACTTCCACTTTTTTCCGGAGCGTGGCTGCGGATTCCCTTTTTTGTCGTCACGTATCTTGTCGTCGTCCTCTTCGTGATCCGTTACGCACGCAGAGTCGAGCGGGCGCCGGAAACCTCTCGCGTGCATCATCTCGACGAAGAACGGCGTCGCCTGCTCAGTGAGGAGGCAGCCGCGGCGCCGGTCGCTTCCGACGGTGGGCGCATGTCGCCTGAACTCAGGAAGGCTGCGACCTGGTTCGCAGCGAATATCGTCCTCGCCTTTATATTTATCTTTGTTACGGCCCGCAATCCTGTGCTCAGCGATCTCGCCTTTCCGTTGATGTCGCTCCTGTTTTTCGTCGGAGGTCTTGGCGCAGGCCGTCTCGCGGGTCGGTCCTGGGGGCAGGTCTGGAGGTCCTTTGGTGGCGGCGCTCTCGGAATGGCGCCGGCGGTGCTGCTCATTCTCATGAGCCTCAGCGTCCGGCATATCGTGGAGCTCGGTGGCATCACCGACACAATCCTGAACTCGGCGGCCAACCTCATCGCTGGCAGCACGACCTTTGGCGCGGCTTTCTTTGTGTATCTCGTTACCCTTGGCATGAATGTTTTCATAGGCTCAGCGAGTGCCAAGGCCTTTCTCATGATGCCCATCCTTTCGCCGCTCGCCGATCTTGTCGGAATTACCCGACAGACCGCCGTTCTCGCATTCGGCTTCGGGGACGGATTCAGCAATATGCTCTTTCCCTCAAACGCGCTGCTCCTGATCGGGCTTGGTTTTACGGTGGTCAGTTACCCGCGGTGGCTCCGCTGGACGGTTATCCTGCAGGTGGTCATGTTTACGATTTCGATGCTGTTTCTGTGGGTGGCCGTTCGGGTCGGCTACGGACCCTTCTGATCGGCCATCGAGGCAGCCGAAACGATTCTGTTGCGCCCGCTTTCCTTGCCGAAGTACAGGGCGCGATCGGCCTCTTTCAGGTATTCATCGAGTGGCGCAATCCGGCTTCCGTTGCGGCGGTAAAACCTATGGTCAGGGTAAGGTTATGTCTGACCCCCGCGTGGACGAACTCGTGGTGTTCAATGTGGCTTCTGAGTTTCTCCGCGAGTTCGGCAGTCCCGCTGATTCCCGTTTCCGGCAGGACGATCAGAAACTCTTCGCCGCCCCAGCGTGCGACAAAGTCCTGAGCGCGAATGGTGCGCTTCATTTCCTGCGCAACCTCCCTCAGAAGATAATCTCCACAGTCGTGACCGTATTCGTCGTTGAAGGACTTGAATAGATCCATGTCGCACAGCAGGAGCGCGAATTCACGATCGTTCCGTTCGGCGATTTCCAGAAGCGCCTGCACCCGTTCGATCCCGTCGCGGCGATTCGGAACACCAGTCAGGCTGTCGATGCGGGCCTGCCGGAATAGTTCCTCGTTGTATTTCTCAATTTCGATCTGTGACTCCATGAGTCTCCGGTGTTCGTGTAGATACCGTGACGCATAGATCTGGAACAGGATGTACACGGTAGCCGCCGAGATCAGGAGCGAGTAGGCCCGCTTGAAGCGCAAGCTGACGACCGAAATTTCCGGATAGAGTTCTCGCAGGAATGTGAGGTCGCCAAGAACCAGCGCGATCAGAATAACCGCATACAGGACCGAAAACCAGACGCGTTCTCTGCCTTCGCGGGTAATACTCACGACGATAAGGCCAAACATGAGCACGAAATACCCGAAGCCACCGTCCAGCCCCGCGTTCGTCACGAATGTCGGTGGAATGACGAGCAGTAATAATGCGAGTACCGCGGTTCTACGTATCCATACGGTATCGCCTGATCTCCAGTACGCAAGATATATGATCAGGAACACGAACGCGGCGAAGCCCGCCGCAAATGCCGCTTCGGTACCGGGACCCATAATGAGATTGATGAAGAATATCAACAGCGGGACGGAGAACATTCCGATCAGCAGGGACTGCAATACCCGGTCTTCCAGTTGCTCTACCGTTTCCGATGTCATGTGCCCAGGCCGGTGTTGTCTGTACAGTTTCACGTTGTCAAACCGCTTGCAGTTTAGCAGCAATCGCGCCGAAAATAACAGATGCTCTGCGCAGTGACAGACAAGGACCTGATCTTCCGTTTCCTCTCCCGACAGAGCGAGCTGCATATCTACGAGCTCGGTGATCTGGAAGACGACTATTTCGCCCATACGCAGTGGTATGCGTGGGACACCGAGGGCGTAGAAGCGCTCGCGCTGCTCTATACCGCGCAGAAGCCGGCAACCCTTATAGCTATCGAGGATCACGTTGAACCTGCCTATGAACGGCTGCTTGAGGCCCTGCTGCCGGGTCTTCCAAATGAGCTGAACGTACACGTGAGCCCGCGGCTTGCCTTCGTGTTCGAGGCAGCATACCCGGTTCGTTCCTGCGTAGAGCACCTGAAAATGATCTGGAGAGGGAAGGCAGATGATGAACCCGGCGCGTCGGAAGGGCTGCTGCCAGCCGGGATGAGCCTTCACCGTCTTGAGGCAGGGGACATTCCGGCCTTGCGAGACCTGTACGCAGCAGGCTATCCGCGGAACTGGTTTGACGCCGACATGTTTGCGCACGGTCGCTACTTTGGGGTGCGCCACGGGGAAGCGCTGATCGCTGCAGCCGGTACCCACGTGTGTGCTCCGTCCTACGGCGTTGCGGCGATTGGAAACGTCGCGACCCACCCCGATTACCGGGGACGACGGCTTGCGCGTGTCGTCAGTGCTGCCCTCTGCGCCTCGCTTTCCCGCGATGTAGCCCACATCGGTCTGAACGTACACGCCGCGAATCATGCCGCAATCGCGGTCTACCGGACGCTTGGGTTCGTCGATGTGACGCGGTATTGCGAGCTGCAGCTAAGCCGATAATCACGACCAGTCCAACCCGGTAGAATTTAGCCGCGCGACCGGTCCTCGTGGAACTTGCGCGCGCTGCGTACCGTGCTACAATCGCTACCCATGGAAAATACAGCAATACACGTGTTCGTATTTGGTTCAGGGATAGTTGGCCTGATGTTCGTTGCGTTTCTGATTCACCGTATCATGAAGCACGACGCCGGGAATGAAACGGTTCAGGAAATCGTCGGGGCGATCCGCAGCGGCTCCGGGGTGTTTCTGAGGCGTGAATACCGCATACTAGCCATTTTCACCGTCGTAATGGTCGCTATTCTGTCGGCCTTCGTGGAGCCGCGGCCGTGGAGCGGCATTGCGTATCTCTTCGGAACGCTTATGTCGGCACTGGCAGGATTCATGGGAATGGCTATTGCGACCCGTGCGAATGGCCGAACGACCGTCGCGGCCGAACGCAACTGGCACGAGGGGCTCAAAGTCGCCTTCTCTGCCGGTGGTGTCATGGGCTTTTCGGTCGTGAGTCTTGGTCTCCTCGGTGTCGCGCTGACGATCGTCGTAACCGGTGACCACTATCTTGCCCTGAGCTTCGCCTTCGGCTCGTCTGCTGTCGCGCTCTTTCTCCGTGTGGGCGGTGGAATATTCACGAAGTGCGCAGATGTCGGAGCTGACCTCGTCGGCAAAGTCGAGAAATCGATACCCGAGGACGACCCGAGAAACGCCGCAGTCATAGCCGATAACGTCGGTGATAACGTCGGCGATATTGCCGGCATGGGTTCGGACCTGTACGAGTCTTATGTGTCTTCGATTGCTGCGGCGATCGTGCTCGGTGTCGCCGCCCTTGGGGTCAGGGACGGAGTCCTTCTCCCCCTCGTCCTCGCGGCAGCTGGAATTATCGTGTCCATGGCCGGAGCGCTTCTTGTCCGACCGAAGCACAGAGAGGACAACTTTGAGCAGCAGGTAGCCGGAGCGCAGAAGTCCATGAACTTTGGTGTGTTTGCCGCCAACGGGATCATGATAGTCGTCGCATTTTTTCTGGTCCGGTGGATGACAGGCGGCCTCGATGCCTTCTGGGCGCTCATGGCAGGAATGTTCGCAGGGGTCGGGATATCGGCCACCACCGAATACTACACCTCAGCCGCAT
>RECN01000168.1 GCA_007694005.1 Spirochaetaceae bacterium | reverse complement strand
GTAGCTCTGTTTGAGTCCAAATCCTTCCTTGGTGGGGTTGGCACAATGGGGCTTCTCGCACAATGGCAACACCGTACACCGGCAGGTTCACCGTGCCTGCACACGACTCGCCGGTATCTACCATGGTGAAGTTTCGGCCACCTGGCAGTGTCACCGTCACGGCTTCGGGTGTGTAGTTCTGCAAAAAGTAGTAACGGTACGACGCGTTCTCGCGAAGGCCAACCGCGACGCCGGCGGGGAGCTGTCCATCAAGGTTTGGCGCAAGGCCCGCCCGCGATGTGAGCGCGCGGTAAAACGCCGCGAGATCCGCCTCGACGTGACGCGCGGCGAGGTACCATGCCTCGCCTTCGCCGAAACGGTTCCTCGTCAGCGCGGGAAAGCCGTGGTACATCCCGTCCCGGTAGCGGGCTACGACCTCTGCGCCTTCCGGATGCACGCGGTCGCAGAGTTCGACGACCGTGTATCCGCCGGTGAGATCCAGACCGTTATCGGCCTCGAAATCACAGCTTCGCGTTTCGCCGACCGGAAGCGCGTCGATCTCCTCGCTCCAGATGCCGAGCGTCTTGCGCAGCGGTCCGGGAAACCCACCGAGGAAACAGAGGTCCGTCTCGTCCACGATTCCCGACCAGTAGGTTGCAACGAAGGTACCACCAGCCTCGACAAAAGCTTCGACGCGTTCTGCGAATCCGGGACGGAGCAGGTAGGCCATGGGCGCTACGACAAGCCGATAGCTGTCGAGTGGCATGGTCTGATCCACGACGTCGGTCGGAATGTTCAGTTTCCACAGCTGCCGGTAATGCGTAATGACCGTTTCAAGATACGCAGTCCTTCCGTCGTTTCGAGGTCCCTGTGCGGTCTCGATCGCCCAGCGGTTCTCCCAGTCGTAGATGACCGCTGCTTTCGCAGGAACCCTGCTTCCGGCGACCTCTGATATCGCTTCAAGCAGTGAGCCGAGCTCTGCGACTTCGCCGAAGACGCGGGTATGCTCGTGGCCTACGTGGTCGACTACCGCCCCGTGAAACTTCTCCCACGCGCCGCGACTCTTTCGCCACTGGAAATACTCGATGGTGTCCGCGCCGTGTGCGACTGCGTGTACGCTTGAGAGCGTGTGCATGCCGGGTTCCTTGCGCTTGCCGACCTGCTGCCAGTTGGTCATGCTCGGGGTGCTTTCCATGAGCATGAAGGGTTTTCCGCCTTTCACCGATCGCACCAGATCGTGCATGAAGGCGACGTCGGCGGCACGTTCGTAGTCGCGCAGGTCTGCTGCTGGCGCCGACCCTCCGGTGGCGTCGCCCGCGGTTCCGCCGCTCCCCGGTCCGGCACCGGTAATCCCGTCACCCGGGGCCTCGCCCGGGCGCTCAGCGGGTGTGTGCCAGCGTGGATAACTGTCCCAGGACGCAATGTCAATTGACTCAGCAAAACGGAAATAGTCGAGACCGGGATAGTTCTCCATGAAGTTCGTGGTAACAGGAATCTCGGGTGTGATCCGCTTCAGGGGCTCGATTTCGTGGCGCATGAAGTCAACGGTCTGAAAGGTCACGAAGCGTTTCCAGTCGAGTACCAGGCCGTGCACGGCGCGTTCGCCGTGCGGCGCGGGAGAGAGAATCTGCTCCCAGTCCTGATAGGTTCTGCTCCAGAAAGACGTCCACCAGGCCCGGTTCAGGGCGTCCAGATCGTTGCCGTATCGGTCTTTGAGCCACTCCCGGAACGCGATCTGTGAGAAGTCCGAGTGATCCTCGCCACCGTACTCGTTCGAGATGTGCCAGATCAGCAGCGCCGGATGCTGCGCGTAGCGTTCCGCGAGCTTCGTGTTAATGATCGTTGTCTTCTCGCGCATGACCGGGGATGAGTAGTTGTGGTTGTGCCTGTTTCCCGGCAGCTCGAGCGTCCGGTCGGCACGCACACGGTTCGTTTCGGGGTACTGTGTCGCCAGCCAGCGCGGTCGCGCGCCGGTCGGTGTTGCGAGGCACGCGTACATGCCGGCCTCGGCGAGCCGGTCCATAATGTCGTCGAGCCACTCGAAACGAAACTCGCCTTCCTGCGGCTCAAGCGCAGCCCATGCAAAAATGCCGATGTTCATGATCGAGCACTTCGCGAGTTTCATGAGCCTGAGGTCTTCGTCGATGATGTCGGGCATGTGCAGCCACTGGTCGGGATTGTAGTCGGCTCCGTGAAGGAGCACATTCACTCTCGGGTGGAAAATCGGATCGTAGTTCATATTCCCCACAGCATAGAGCGCTCTGTTTGTACGGGCAAGGCAATAATCAATATTGACCGCCCGGTCAAAGCATATTATGCTATTATCAGATTATTTGACCAGGTGGTCAGGGAGGTGTGGTATGCAGATACCGGTATGGGGTTGGGTTCTTATTGGCGTGGGTGTTGTGCTGATTGGCTACGTCAAGCTCAAAGCCTGGGCTGCCATAAAACGGAAGATGGAAGCGAAGGCGGGCGAGATACACGAGGACGACGAGTAAGTCGTGCCGACCGACGCATTTGCGAAGCTGGCGCAGGAAAAGCAGGATCATATCCTCTCCTGCGCCCGCCGTCATTTCATTGCACAGGGATACGCCGGCGCCTCGACGAACCGCATGGTGGCGGACATCGGCATCTCCAAGGGAAGCCTGTTCTACTACTTCGACGGGAAAGAGGATCTGTATCTGACGGTTCTTTCCCGGGCACAGCGTGCAATCGCCACAGAGATGCGCGCGGCCATCGTCGAGTGGCCTGAGGATCTGATCAGTCGTCTGGAAGTGATTCTGGCCGCCGGAGGCGAGGTGCTGAAGCAGCATCCCGACGATTACCGGCTCTTTCAGCGATTTCTCGACAGCGGCCCACCCGAGCTGCTGCAACGTTTTGTCGCCGAGTATATCGACGGCCAGGCGGATATGTCGCTTTCGGGGTGGTTTGACGGTGTGGACACATCCGCGTTCGCGGATGACCCCGAAGTGATCTACGAAGTAGTGCAGTGGGTACTTACGGGCATCAAGTTCGAGTACATGAAGGCGCGCGGCAGCGCCGAAGCGCCGCTCGCCGAAACCGTCGACGGTATTACCGCACGAATGCGGCGCGCGATGCAGTTTCTGCGGCGGGCGATTTATCGCCCTGCTGAACCCAGATAGAAGGAAATGCGACATGATCAGTGTTAAGCATCTGTATCACGATTACGAAGGAAAGGGCAGTTTCGCGGTCGAAGACGTGAGCTTCGACGTACCGGCCGGGTCAATCTACGGCTTTCTCGGGCCAAGCGGTTCGGGCAAGAGCACGGTGCAGAACCTTCTGACCAAACTTCTTGCCCTGCAGAAAGGCGATGTGTCTTACGAGGGTGTCCCACTCCGGGACATACGACCGGACTTCTTTAATCGCGTCGGCTACTCGTTCGAGCTGCCCAACCTCTACACGAAACTGACTGGTCTCGAGAATCTCAAACTGCACGCGGGTCTCTTCTCGGTTCCGACCGAAGACCCCGAGCGTGTGCTCGATATGGTCGGGCTCGCCGACGCCGCTCACCGGAAGACCTCGCAATACTCGAAGGGCATGAAACAACGCCTGAGTTTTGCACGGTCCATTATGAACAGACCCGACCTGCTGTTTCTCGACGAACCCATGTCCGGGCTCGACCCGACGACTGCCGCCCGCATAAAGGCGATTATCGCCGAAAAGAGGGCCGCCGGGGTCACGGTGTTCATGACCACGCACAATATGTACACCGCCGACGAGCTGTGCGACCAGGTAGCCTTCCTGAACGAGGGTCGGATCATCGCCATGGATACCCCCCGCAACCTCAAGCTCGCTTACGGTGAGAAGTCGGTAAAAATCGAGTACGCGGATGACGATGGGGGCGCGTTCCGGTCCGAGACGCTGTTTCTCGACCGCGAGGACGACCGCAGACGCTTCATGCAGCTGACCGAGGCGGGACGGGTGGAGACAGTCCACAGTCAGGAGGCGACCCTCGAGCAGATCTTCATGCGACTGACCGGGCGGGGTCTTTCCTGATGCGTACCCTCGCGTCCCTCATGTCGGCTGAGTTCACGACCATGCGGCGCAACCTGTTTTCCATCATTATGGTGCTGACCCTCGTGCTGACGGTTGCGGGCTTCTATCTGATACCGGACAGTACGCATCAGGACCTGGGCGGTGCGGTGGCCGCCGCCGATGACGCACCCGAGCTTGAAGCCGCGCTGGCGGAACTGCCGGTGCGCTACCTGGGCGAGCCTCGAGATCCGATCGGTAACCGGATGAGTCTCATCATCAACCTCATGGTTTTTGAAGTGCTTATTCTGCCTTTTGTGTTCATTGCCGTGAACCTGTTTCAGGAGAAACAGGACGGGACGATTCGGGCCTACCGCGTGACGCCGGGAGGAACGGGTCGCTATCTGACTGCCAAGATGCTGCTGTGGACCGGGCTCACGATTCTGTACGGGGTGGTCCTGCTGCTGTGCACCGTCGGTTTCGGTCTGTCGCCCGCATCCTGGGCCGCTATGCTGCTGCTGTTGCTCGTGGCCGGGTTGTTTATCAGTGCATTCGGACTCTTCGTGGCCCTGTTCTTCTCAAGCATCAACGGGTGGTTTCTGCCGGGTATTTCCCTGCTTCTCGTCAGTCAGCTTCCCATTGTGTCGTATCTCTTTCCGACCTTCTCGCCTTCCTGGATCACCTGGTTTCCGACCTACCGGCTACTCTATGCGGTGCGTGACATTCTCACCATCGGACCGGCGGGGCTCATGGGCCCGGGAGACACAATCGGTGGATCGTACGGATACATGGCGATACTCGCGCTCGCCGCGACGATCGCTGCGTTCGCTGCGACGAAGCGCATTCTCATGAAGGAGGCCCGTATATGAGCGCATTCTCACGCATATACACACGGCTTTCAGCCGACTGGGCGATGGCACGCCGTGACCCGATTTCGCTGTACATCCTGCTCGCACCGGTCATATTCGCGTTGCTGATCAGGGCCTTCGTCCCGGGGGCGGGGGAGCAGCGTCCGACCTTTGCCGTCCTCGATACCGTGCCCGAGACGTCGCGGGAACTGCTCTCCTCCTTCGGTGAGCTTGTTCTGTTCGAGGATCGGTCGCTCCTGGAAGCGCGCGTGAATCGGCCCGACGATGTGCCCGGCTTTATCATGACCGACGCGGGACTCACGATGCTGCTGCAGGGCAACGAATCGGAGACCTCCGAGCGCTACTTTCGTATGGTGCTTCTTGATGTCATGTCGGGTGGTCGGGTGCTCGGGGCGGCAGCTGCGGATACGGGGGGCGTCACCGAAACAGCTGCAGCGGAATCCATGCTGTTACCGTATCTCGCAATAGTCGTACTCATGACCACGGTGCTGCTTGGCGGCATGCAGGTCGGATTTCTGCTCGTCGAGGACCGTAGTACCGGAGCGATTCGTGCGCTGGCCGTATCGCCGCTTCGTCTGCGGGACTATCTCGCTGCACGCTACCTGTACACGATTGCACAAAGCGGCCTCGGCATGATTGCCGCGGCGTATATCATGCTGGGGGTCTCGGCGAATCTTCCGGCCTTACTGCTCGTCGTGCTCATTGGCGGACTCAGCGGAGCGCTCGTGGGAACCCTGCTCGGCACCCTTGCCGACAGCCAGATCGCCGCCATGGGCGTCGGGAAACTGATTATTCCCCTGTTTCTGCTCGTGCCGCTTCTGAGCCTCGTGATCCCCGCGTCGTTCCGTCCGCTGCTGTGGCCGTTTCCGAACTTCTGGCTGTGGAGCATGCTGGAGTCCATGTATGTCGGCCACCTCGGCTACGGCTTCGGGCTCAGCGCATTGCTTGCAGCATCACTGGGGCTGCTCGCGAATGTCCCGCTCATGATCCGGCTGAAAGCGCGCGTAAAGCTTCGATAGCGCCGCTGTCGGCGCGCTCGCGGCCGGCGGGTAAGTTCGCTATACTTGATCGTATGACACACGGCGGCGCCGGCCCCAACATTCTTCTCTGCGAAGACGAACGCATCGTCGCGCTTGCCGAGAAAGCGATGCTCGAGGCGGCGGGATACACGGTTCATATTGCCGGAAGCGGCGAGCAGGCGCTTCTGAAGCTCGCTGACGCGCAGCAGGCCCATGGGCAGGAACCGGCCGGCACGCTTCCAGCGCTTATTCTCATGGACATAGATCTCGGTCCGGGCATGGACGGAACGCAGGCCGCCGAGCAGATCGTTGCCAGTTACGAAATACCGGTGGTATTTCTGTCCTCGCATACCGAACCGGAGATCGTAGAGAAGACCGAAGGCATTACCTCCTACGGGTACGTCGTCAAGCATTCTGGTGAGACCGTGCTGCTCGCTTCTATTCGCATGGCCTTCCGGCTTTTCGAGGCGCGACAACGACAGGAGCGCGCCGAAGAACAGCTGCGTGAGCAGAATCGCTATCTCGAACTCTATCGCACGGCAGTGGACGGAATGACCGATCACAAGATCGCGGTCGTCGACAGCCGGTATCGCTACCGGGTTGCAAGCAGGCAGTTTGCCAACAGTTACCGGAAACAGGAATCAGAAATTGTCGGCGGGACCATAGCCGATCTGACCGGGGTAGAAGTATTCGAGACGAAGATACGACCCCACATAGACCGGGGGCTTGCGGGTGTTCCGACGGAGTTCGAGAACTGGTTCACCTTTCCAGGCCTCGGCAGGCGACACATGCGGGTCAGGTACTATCCGCTCCCGGGTTTTGACCTCGGTGAACGCGCCGTGGCTGTGGTCATACAGGACACAACCGAACATACCCGCGCCGAGCAGAGCGCTCAGACGGCGGAGCGAAATCTGGCGCTCATACTCGACTCCGTACCGGCCGCCATATGGTTTACCGATTGTGAGGGACGCTATGTCAGGGTTAATCGTGCCTGGTCCGACGCGGTCGGTGTAGAGCCTGACGACGCGATAGGGAAAACGTCGGCGGATGTGTTCGACTCTGACATGGCGCAACAGCTCGATGTCGAAGAACAGGAGATCGTGCGTACGGGAACGCCTTTGCTCGGGCATGTTACCGAATACAGGACCCTGTCAGGCGAAACGGGCTGGAGCCGTACCGATCGCCTGCCCACAACCGACGAATCCGGGAACATAATCGGGGTCGTCGGCTTTGCCGTCGATATCACCGCCGAACGCACCGCTATTCGAGAAACCGAGGATGCACGGGTTCGGTCGAGCGCAATTCTTGCCGCACACCCGGATATTGTCTTCGTAACTGACCGGGACGGGCTCATTCTTGAATATCACACCAAGGCGACAGATCTTCTGGCGTCTACTGATCTGGTCGGACGCTCAGCCGCAGACGAGCTGCCTGAAGAGACCGGTGCTCGCATACTTCACGCGATACGACAGGCCTACGATACCGGACAGCTTCAGGTTGTAGACTACGAGCTGGACGTACCGGCCGGACACCGCCACTTTGAGGATAGACTCGTGCGGCTTGACGACGGGCGCGTGCTCGGCATTGTGCGCGATATTACTGTCAGGCGGCATGCGGAGCTTGAGGCCGAACGCCTCCTCGCTGAAAAAGAGAACCTTCTCCGCGAGGTGCAGCACCGCATCAAGAACACCATGAACACCATGGGGGCGATGCTGTCGCTTCACGCGGACGCAGTTCAGGACAGTCCTGCTGCGAAAGCGGCGCTTACCGACGCCCGAAGCCGGTTCCGGAGCATGGAAGTACTCTACGATCAGCTGTACCGCTCCGAGTCGCACGACCGGGGCTCCCTGAAACAGTATCTGAGCCAGGTCGTCCATACGGTTGTGGCTCTGTTTCCGGCGGGTCCGCGCGTAGCGGTATCTGAGCAGCTCGATGATCTTGTGCTTCCGACCTCAGTTCTGTCCCCGATTGGCATGATCGTGACCGAACTTGTGACCAACTCCATGAAGTATGCCTTCGCCGACGACACTCTTGAAGCTGGCGATGAGGCGAGACTTACGGTTGCTTCGCGCGTATCCGGTACACGCGTGTGCATCACTGTCGCCGACAACGGCCCCGGTTTTCAGCCCGAGGCCGCCGGAAACACCATCGACGGCTTCGGGCTGCGAATGATACGGGCGCTCACCGAGCAGCTTGGTGGCACGGTAGAAATCACGACCGACGCCGGAACTGCGGTGAGCGTGGCGTTCAGCGCTCCGGCGGAGTAGATAGAATCTACCGGTCAGCCCTTGTTCATGCCCGCGTCAACCGCGGCCCGTTCCGCCCCGAGGGCAGCCTTGTAGCGGACGAAATAGGCGGTAAAGCCCTCAAGGTCTTTCGCCGTTGGCGCCACCGTACTGACCGCAGCGTCGGCAAAGACCCGGTCGAGGTAGTCCGGAAGCGATCCGTCGCCATCTTTCAGGAAGGAGGCGAGCAGGGCCATGCCCCAGGCACCACCTTCACCGGCGGTTTCCATGACCGAGCAGTCACAGCCGGTCACCGCCGCGGCGAGTTGCTGACCGACACGGGGCGTCGTAAAGAAGCCTCCGTGGCCCGTAATGCGCTCGACGGTTGCTTTTTCCCGCTCGCGCAGGACATCGAGTCCTATGCGCATGGCAGCGAGTGCCGAGAATAGATGCGCCCGCATCAGGTTCGCGGGTGTAAAACGCGCATCCGAAGAGCGCAGAAACAGCGGCACACCGTCGGCGAAACCGGTCAGGTGTTCTCCCGAGCGGTACGGAATCACCGTGAGGCCACCAGCGTCCGCATCGGCCTCGAGCGCGAGCGGCAGAAGCGCGGAAAATCCCTCGCTCATGCTGACCTCATTGCCCAGGGCAGAAGACGCTGCCGTCAGCATGGTAACCCAGTCGTTCAGATCCGAGGTGCAGTTGTTGGAGTGAGCCATTGCAACGGTCTTGCCGTCGGGAGTCAGGAACACATCGATCTCTTCGTGAAATCCCGCAAGCGGCTTCTCAAGAACCACCATCGCGAAGGCGGATGTCCCGGCCGACATGTTCGCCGTCCGGGGGCGTATGCTGTTGGTCGCGATCATGCCCGTTCCTCCGTCGCCTTCAGGCGGGCAGAATGGAAGCCCCGCCTGTACGGTGCCGGTGGGGTCGAAATCCTTAATTGCCTGTTCGCTAAGCGTGCCTGCGCCGGTCCCGTGCTCCACGACCTCGGGCATTATGTCGAGGAAACGGTACGGTATTCCGTGTTTCTCGAGTATTTTGTCGAACATGGCGACGTATTTCGCATCGTAGGTCAGGGTCGCGGGGTCAACCGGAAACATGCCGGAAGCTTCATTCAGGCCAAGAACGTGCTTCCCGGTCAACGTGTAGTGTATGTGTCCGGCAAGCGACGTCAGCCGCCTGATACGGGGAACGTGGTCTTCACTGTTCAGTATTGCTTCATACAGGTGTGCGATGCTCCATCTCTGCGGAATGGGGAACTGAAAGAGTTCGCTGAGCTCGGTTGAGGCGCGGTGTGTTCGGTTGTTTCTCCATGTGCGAAAGGGCACCAGCAGCCTGTCGTGTTCATCGAACACGAGATAGCCGTGCATCATGCCGCTGAGACCGGCTGCCGCGATCTGCGGGGCAGCGCCCGTGGAGTTGCGGTAATCGTCAATTAGCGATCGCATCGATTCCCGGAGACCGGTCCACGCGTCTTCGAGGGGATACGACCAGTATCCGTCCACCTGCGTATCCTGCCAGGTATACGAGCCGGATGCGACCGGCTTCCACGTCGAATCGATGAGAGCGGCCTTTATTCGCGTTGATCCGAACTCTATGCCGAGAGACAGTTCAGATGTACTCATGTATATACTCCTTTTTGGATTGTCGGTACCGGTGTAGAATACCACAGCAATGGAGAATCGCGCAGACCGCTATACCATCATTGTGGTGGATGATGAACAGATTATTCGGGATGGCCTGCAACGTCACGTCGACTGGGACGCGCAGGGCTACCGTCTCCTTGGTACCTGTGAGGATGGAGCCCAGGCCGTAGCCATGCTCGAGGAACATCCTGTTGATGTGATCATCAGTGATATCTCCATGCCCTTTCTCGACGGGCTGGAGTTGTCGGAAGTCGTGCGGAAACGGTATCCCCGGACCAAGGTTATTCTCCTTACCGGACACGACCGCATCGAGTATGCCCAGGAAGCGGTCAGGCAGCACGTGGCCAGTTTTCTGCTGAAGCCGATTACACCGAGCGAACTGCGCGAGGTGCTCGCCTCAACCCGCAGCGAGCTCGATCAGGACCGGAAAGAAACACTCGACCGGGCCCGGCTTGAGCGACAGCTCGCCGAAAGCATGCCCCTGCTGCGTGAGCGGATACTGAACCGGATTATTCTCGGGCAGCTCAGTGTACCCGGGATTCCTGGTGCTCTTGAACTCAGCGGCATGTCCATGCCGGGCGACTTTCTGGTAGTGCTCGTAGCCGACCACGACGAGCCGGCCGGCCGGGATCGCTCATCGACCGATGTCGAGCTTGATCTCATCGCCCTGCAGAACCTCGTGGAACGGACCGACGGTGAGCCGCCGGGGCGGCTCGTATTCCGTGACATGGACGGACGGGTCGTCTGCATTACCGGTGGAGCTTCCTTCAGGGAAGCGTCGTCGGAGGCGCTGCGTTTTGCCGAGGATCTGAATGCACGTGTCGCTGCGAAGCTCGATACCCCGGTGAGCATCGGTATCGGACGCGCCGTAGCCGGCGTCAAGGGCATCGTCCAGTCCTACCGTGAAGCCGGTTTCGCCTTGAGTTATCGTTTCACCGTTGGAAGCGGACGCATAATCGAATACGATGACGCGTCAGGAGCAGGCGATGATCTCGCGTGGAATCCGACCGACGATGAGCACGAGATTATCAGGTCGCTCGGAGCTGGCCGTATCGATGACAGTACCGAACGAGTCCGGCGGATGATACAGGATATGCGCGAACGCGAGCTTGGCCCCGATCATTGCCGGCTGATTTTTCTCCGCCTGGTCGCCCGCATCATCGATACTGCCGTTGATCTCTCAGTCGAACCCGGACTGGTCTTTGGCGACAGCAGTCCTATTGACGCCCTCGCTACGCTGAAGACGCTCGACCGTATCGAAGCCTGGCTTGTGGAGGTGTTTGAGCGCTGGCACGAGGTTCTCGGCAGTCGCAGGCAGCAGCGCTCACTCCGGAAAGCGGCTGAAGCACAGGAATACATCCGACACCGTTCGTCTGACCCGGATCTCTCGGTTGAACGGGTCTGTTCGGCTATCGGTGTCGGAACGAGTTACTTCAGCAGCATATTCAAGCAACATACTGGCAAGACCTTTGTCGAGTACCTGACCTCACTCCGCATGGAACGGGCAAAGGAGCTTCTGCGTGCGAGCGATCAGCTGACCTACGAGATTGCCGCGGAGGTTGGTTATCGCGATCCGCACTATTTCAGCAACTCCTTTAAACGCTACTGCGGAATTACGCCGCGAGAGTACCGGAATGATGTCTGAGCGCGATTCCCCCGGGCGCCGCCGTTCACCCCTGTTGCCGCGCATAGGCGGCATACAGGCTTCGATTACCGCTGCCCTTTCCATGATGGTTCTCATCACCATCCTGTTCATGAGTGTCGCCTCCTATAACGTCACGAGGCGTGTGCTGGTCGATACCGCACAGGAGTACACCGCTCAGCTGGTAACACAACTGCGTGCGAGCATGGATTCCTACATCGCCAACATGAAGAGCATCGCCGAGGTCATTCACCGGGACTCGAATGTCCGTCGATACGTCAGCGAGGCCGAGCCCGGAGCGGACGTACGTGAGTCGGTTTTCTCGCTCCTGAATTCGGTCTCCCAGACCCGGGATGACATTTCGCTGCTGATGGTCGCAGGGACCACCGGAGCCCCGGTGTTTCACGACGACGGTCTGCGTATGAACCCCGCCGTAACGCTCGAGCAGCAGCGCTGGTACCGCAGCGCTGCGAACGCGGGAGGAGAGCCGGTCATTACACCTGCGCAGGTGCAGAATATCATCGCCGATCGCTATCGCTGGGTCATATCGCTGTCGCGGACCATGGCCGGGGGTGTGCTTCTGGTCGACCTGAACTTCACGATCATCGAAGACCTGCTGGCATCCGTGCAGCTGGGAAACCGTGGCTACGTGTTCGTCGTCTCCGAGACCGGGGCACTGGTCTATCACCCGCAGCAGCAGCTGATCTTCAGCAATCTACGTGACGAACGCATCGCAGAAGTTATGGCCATAGGTCGTGGTTCGTTTACTGCGGGCTATGGACCGGACGAGCAGATCTACACCGTCGCGCACAGCGAAAGTACGGGATGGAAAGTCGTCGGCGTGAACTACGTTGAGGAGCTGCTGGCCGACGCCCGCGATGTGCTTGTCCTGTATGTTCTGTTTGGCTTCCTCTGTTTTGTTCTCGTCGTGCTGCTTTCGCAGCTCCTGACCGTGCGTATCTCATACCCGATACGGCGCCTTCGCGAGTCGATGAAGGCAGTCGAGCAGGGTAATTTCGACATACAGGTTGATGTCCGCGGTGGTGCCGAAGTCGTCGACCTGAGCCGTGACTTCAACATCATGATAGGTGAGATCAAGTCGCTCATGCGCCAGAACTCCGCCCGTCAGGCGGAGATGCGGCAGAGCGAACTCAAGGCGCTGCAGAATCAGATCACGCCACATTTCGTTTACAACACACTGGACTCGATTATCTGGATGGCCGAGGGCAGGGAGTACGAGCGGGTCATTACCATGACCTCCGCGCTCGCGCGACTGCTCCGGCTCAGCATAAGTCAGGGAAACGAACTGATTCCGGTGTCCGCGGAACTCGAGCACGTCGAGAACTACCTGACCATACAGAGGATGCGTTATTCTCCCGAAAAAGTGGACTTCCACATAGAAGCCGATCCCGCGATTCTGAGGCTGAAGACGCTTCGGATCGTTCTGCAGCCGCTGGTGGAGAACGCGATCTATCATGGACTGCGGACGAAAGACCAGGGCGGGCACATTGTGGTACGCGTCTTTCGGGAATCCGACACACTCGTCTGTGAGGTCACGGATGATGGTGTCGGCATGCCCGTCGACATCGCCCGTTCGCTTCTGAATGGAGATGCGGCGGCGTCGCGGCTCAAGGAAGCAACGGCTGGCCGTGCGCGCAGCGGTAGATCCGGAGAGAGCTCGGGAGTTGGAGTTCGGAATGTTCATGAGCGGATTCGCCTGTACTACGGTGAGGCCTACGGACTGTCTTTTGAAAGCGAACTCGGTTGCGGTACCACGGTAATCGTGCGGCAGCCGGTTCTCGAGAAGGGGTTGGAGAGCACATGAAGATCGGTACGACCATTGCAGCGAGCCTTTTCACAATTATGATCGCCGCGCTTATCACGGTGTTTGTCGTCCGGAGCCTTATGCCCGCACAGGAAAATTCATACGACATCGTTGTGGTAGTTAAAGCCATGAGCCCGGACATGGAGTTCTGGCAGATCGTCCGGGCCGGCATCGATACAGCCGCGCGCGAGTTTGGTGTTGAACCGAGGGTAACGGGGCCCTGGCTTGAGCGTGATATTGCCGACCAGATGCGCATACTCAGCGAGATTATCGATGAGCGGCCCGACGGGGTCATTCTTGCGGCGTCTGACTACGAGGCGCTGGCTCCTCTGGCCGACCGTGTGGTCGCGGCGGGTATCGCTCTGGTAACCATCGACAGTGCGGTCGCAAGTGATGCTGCTGCGAGTTTTGTCGCTACCGATAACCTGCGAGCAGGCGAACGGGCGGGAGAGGCTATGGCGGCGGTTCTACCCGAGGGCTCCACCGTGGCGATCGTCAGCCATATCGAGGAAGTTGCAACATCCATCGATCGCGAGTACGGTGCGCTGCGCGGGCTCGCGCGGCGCGGGAACTACAATTTTCTCGGGACTTACTTCTCCGAGAATACGCTCGAGCTCGCCTACGCACACGCCGAGCGTCTTATGAACGAGCATCCCGATCTTGGTGGTATCATCGGGTTGAACGAGACCAGCACCGTCGGTGTTGCGCGTGCGGTTCGGGACGCCGGGAAGGCATCACAGGTGCGCGTAGTCGGCTTTGACCACTCGCAGGAGGAGATCGCCTTCCTCGAGCAGGATGTAATACAGGCGCTGATCGTGCAGAAGCCCTTCAATATGGGCTACGTGTCGTTGAGGACCATGATTGACGTACTCGAAGGAAGAGCGGTGGAACAGTTTATCGACACCGGCAGTGAACTCGTGACACGAGAGAATATGTACGATCCGGTGTTTCAGCAACTCCTGTTTCCGTTCTTTGATCCGGCGAGATAAAAAAAGGCCCGCAGGGCTTGAAGCACCTGCGGGCCTGCGAATCCGATTCAGACGCTATCAGTCGTAGAGAAGTCCAGCGATCTCTGCGTCGTCCATGTTGCTCGCGTCGTAGAAGCGGGCACCGGTGTCGACATCAGCGACCGACTCACCGCGATACGCCTGGTAGGCGAGGCTCACGGCGCGGAAACCGATCTGATAGGGGTCCTGGGTGATCGATCCAAGGAAGAACCCTTCCCGGACCGCGTCTTTCTGGGCTGCGCCTGCGTCGAAGCCGACTGCTACAACACCGGAGAGCCGGTTTGCAAAGTCTGCCCCGTCGTTGCTTGCAGCGAGCACACCACGAACGGTTCCTTCATTCGACATGAAGATGCCAACGATGTTGTCGTCGTTCACACGGCTGAATACCGCGTTCGCGGCCGATGTGGTGTCCTGTGCAGAGCTCGATGCAGGAACAACCATTTCGATCACGACGGCGCGACCACTGGTCGGGGTGTCGGAGTCGATGTAAGCAGCATTACCCGTGACACGGATATCACTGCGGCTCTTGTTGCTATCGTTGATGATGAGCTCCACCATCCGGTCGCGGAATCCGCGGCCGCGGCTTAGCAGTGACTCACCGGCTGCGTCCTGGTTCATGACCACGATGCGTACCGGATTCGACGCTGACGCGTTGTTGATGGCGCCGACGATTTCGCGGAACATGTGCTCGGCGCCGAGGCCTGCTGCTGCTGCGTTGTCGGTCGATGCGTTCGCGTAGATTGAGCCTGCGGGTGCATTCGGTACACCTGAGTCAAACCCGATGACCGGGATGTTCCGGCGCATCGCGTCCTCGAGCTGTTCGACGACCGCGTTGGTGTCGAGTGCAGCAAGCGCTATGGCGACAGGATTGCGTGCGAGTGCGCTGTTGAGCATCTGCACCTGATCCTGCACGTCTGCTTCACTTGCAGGGCCTTCGAAGGTGATTTCTACACCTACTTCCACTGCGGCGGCTTCTGCGCCGAGGCGTACCTGCTGCCAGAAGTCGTGTTGTTCACCCTTGGAAACGACGGCGATGTAAGGCACCGTGTCCCGGGCGCCGGCTGCGAACAGTGACGGTGCGAGACCGAAGATAAGAACCAGCGTCATTGCAAGAATGACTGCCTTGTTCATTTTTCTCATGACATACCTCCTGTATGTGTTGTCTTCCGTTCAGTCCGGGTTATTGGTATTCCCGGACTGTTTCTTGAGTAAATCCTTGAACTCTTTCTCCGCGGCTTTTTCTTCCGCGCGGACACGCTTCGCTTCTCCGCGTTCTTCGCGTTTGAGGCGTGCGTACTCGGCGTTCATTTCTTTCTCGAGCGTGGTTGCGGCTTCGTCGTCTCCGCTTTCGCGAATTTCTCGCACCTTTTCCAGAGTCTCTGTGCGATATTTGTCGGCTGCGGTCAGTACGTGGACCTTCGTGGCCCGGTTGTTGCGGTACATGTCGAGAAGCACCGCGGCGATCACGACGACACCGGTAAAGAAGGTCTGGTAATGCGCCTGCAGGCCCATGGAGGGCAGCCCGTTACTCAGGACCGCCATGATGAATACACCGATCAGCGTTCCAAACACCGATCCCACGCCACCCGAAAGCGACGTACCACCGATGACGGCCGCCGCGATCGCGAAGAGCTCAAAACCCTGTCCCTGACTCGGCATGACGGTAGTATAGGTCGCGGCAAAGGCGATGCCGCCTATGCCTGCGCAGACGCCGGCCACGATGTACGCCGACATTTCCCACACCCGCGTATTGACGCCCGAAAGGCGGGCAGCTTCCTTGTTGCTGCCGATGGCAAAGATGTAGCGCCCCATTTTCGTTCGGGTCAGAATCACGTGACAGACAATGACGACAATCAGAAGCAGGATCGCGCCGGTCGGGATCGCGTAGTTGTCTTCGGTAATATACTTGAAGAAGTTCCGGAACCATCCGCCTGCGGCACGACGACTCGGGAATGCCGCGCTGCGCACGTTTGCCACCATGGACCCTATACCCATGGAGGTCATCATGGTGCCGAGCGTGACGATAAATGGCGGCATCTTGACGTAGGCAACCATGATGCCGTTGAAGATACCGTACAGGGTCGCCACGACCATGATCAGGAGCATTGCCTGTTCTATTGGCCAGCCCCAGCGTGTGAACGCCGTACCACCGATAATCGCTGCGGACATCATTACTGTTCCAACCGAGAGGTCGATTCCGCCGGTGATAATGACAAAGGTCACGCCGATCGCGATAAACCCTATGTAATACGAGGCATCAATGATGTTTACGAGTGTCTGGTAGGAGAAGAAGTTTCTCCCGAATATCCCGAAATAGATGTACAGGATAACCAGAGCGGACGGTGCGAGAAAGCGCTGTATAAGCTTCTGCCGCTTACGTCGGATGTCTTCAATTTCGATTTCAGTTTTCTGCATGCGTTGCTACTCCTGTTTCGCGCATGGTAGCGTAGTGCATGATCGACTCCTGGTCGGCCTCGGCAATGTCGAGAATACCGGTGAGCCTGCCCTCGCACATGACAGCGACCCGGTCGCTCATGCGAAGAATCTCAGGCAGTTCAGAGGAGATCATAATGATCGCCTTGCCCTGTTCGGCGAGCGAGTTCATGAGCGTGTAGATTTCGCTCTTCGCACCAACGTCGATTCCACGGGTCGGTTCATCAAAAATGAGGATGTCCGAATCCTGTATCAGCCATTTGGCAATGACGACTTTCTGCTGGTTTCCTCCGGACAGGTTCCGTATGATCTGCTCTATCGAAGGTGTTCGTATGTTGAGCTTGTCGACGTACTCGCGTGTCGCACGCGCCACCTTGCCGAACTGTACAAAACCCGCTTTTGAGAATCGGTCATACGAAGCCATGACCGAGTTTTCCGATACCGACATCTTTACTGCCAGCCCGTATCGCTTTCTGTCCTCGGAAAGATAGCCGATGCCGTGACGTACCGCGTCTTCGGGCGATGTTATATGAGCGGGTTTGCCGTGTATTTCGATGTGACCGCTGTCTATCGCATCGGCGCCGAAGACGGCTCGTGCGGTTTCGGTTCTTCCCGCTCCAATCAGGCCGGCAAAGCCGAGGATTTCTCCCCGGTGCAGGTCAAAGCTCACGTTCTGTACCATGCGACCGGCGCTCAGGTTGCGCACCCGAAGGACTACTTCGGCGTCTTCGGGCACTCTGCTCGCCTCTTTCGGCTGCTCGAAGACCGCGCGTCCTACCATCATCTTGATGATGTCTGCCTTGGACGTGTCTTTCACGTCGCGGGTGCCCGCGTTTTCTCCATCGCGGAGCACGGTGACCCGGTCTGCTATCTGTTCGATCTCGTCGAGTCTGTGCGAAATGTGCACCATGGCGACGCCCTGACTCGCGAGATCTCTCATGATGCGGAACAGCTCTTCGATCTCCCGGTTGGTCAGCGCTGCGGTCGGCTCGTCGAGGATCAGTATCTGCAGATTGTCGTTGGCTACGGTCTTGGCGATTTCGACCATCTGCTGCTTACCGACTGAGAGGTCTCCGAGCCGGTCGCTCGGATTGATGTTGATGTTGAGACGCTTGAACAGCTCGGAGGTACGGCGATTCTGCTTCTTCTCGCTGAGAAAAAGGCCCCCGAGAACCGTCGATTCCTGGCCTATATAGACGTTCTGAGCGACGGTGAGGTGGTCCATCATGTTCAGTTCCTGATGGATGATGCCGATTCCGAGGCTGAGTGCGTGCTTGGGGTTGCGCGGATTGAACGGATGGCCAAGATATGAGATCCCCCCGGCGTCCTTGTCGTGTATTCCGGTCAGAACCTTCATGAGGGTCGACTTTCCGGCTCCATTCTCGCCGACCAGTGCGTGTATCTCACCGCGCCTCAGGTCGAAACTTACCTTTTTGAGTGCTTGTACACCGGTGAAGCTTTTATCTATGTCGGTCATAGAGAGAATGGTCTCGGCTGATGCAGAACTCATGACTCCACAGTTACACCACTTCTGACTGCCGTAAATGGAGTTTTCTCCACAGAATGGTGGGGATTCTCCGATAAATGCGATATCGTCCCGATTCATGAGATTACAACACAATTGTGGTAGTGATTTAGTAGGCTTCATGAGACAATGGGGTTACACAGGAGGTGTAAAATGAAAAAATATTATGCGATTGCACTGGTTGTCGGACTTGTACTGTTGGCCGGATGCGTGACGCCTCCGAGTCTTCAGACGCCACGACCGTTGCCACCCGGAGACGTACAGCTTGGGGTGCATGGAACGGCGCTGTTTCCGCCGCGACTGCTTGGTGACGATAACACTGACCTGGGCGAGGCGGTGTTTACCGGTACGCCTACGTTTACGGGACGCTATGGGCTCATCGATAACCTCGAGATCGGTGCGAACGTAGGCGGGATTGGTGTGTACGGGACTCTGAAGTACGGATTGCTGCCTTACTCGAGTCCGTTCCAGCTTTCTGTCCTGGGGGGGTACGGCCGGTGGGGATTCGTGTTCCTACCAACTGCCATGCTTGAAGACGGCATGGAACCCTTAAATTATCCGAGCTTCGATATCGGTGCACTTATGGGCTACGAGTTCGACCAGATCATAGGTATCTACGGCGGGGCACGTCATTACTGGATCGGTAATGCACAAGCGCCTTTTGGACGTTTTCAGACGACGAACGTGATTATCGGTGGAGAACTGCTCCCGGGACAAAGATTTTCCTTCCCTGTGGAAATGAACTTCGGGATCCTGAATACGCTTTCCGTTATTGAAGAAGTGCTCGGAGAAAATATTGATGAACCGGATGAGAATTTCACCGTAGTGTGGCCGTCGCTTAACTTCGGGGTTACTGTTCGATTCTGAGAATAGTTGCTATGCTCCTTGCCCAAAAGGAAAATAGCAGTCAGTGAGCTATGGCACATCCCGGCCTTACCATTCACTTCTAACCTCAATGAGCAGGCAGACAGCGCGCTTCAGCGTGGCAGCCTGCCTGCTTCTCTTTTTCCTGTTCCCTTTCGCAACGTATGCACTCGACCATCCGGCTGTTCTGCTGGCTCCTCACGCAGAGGTGTTGGTTGATGTCAACGGTGATCTCGACTTCAACGACATACTCGAACTCGACAACGGTCGCTTCTCCCCGGTATCCGGCAACTCGTTCCGGTTCGGGCTGCGGGGTCAGGCATACTGGATACGCGTGTCGACGCGAAGGCTCTTTGATGCCGGGCTGATCGACACCGAGCGTCCTGGAGTTCTCGCCTTCGATTATGCTCCGCTTCAGTTTGTCGACGTCTTCTTCCCCATACAGAGTTCCGGTGTATCCGGAGACGGTCCAACCTACACCAGACTGTCCGGGGGATGGGGGTACGCTGGTCGTCGGGATGACCGGACCTTCGTCTTTCCTGTCTTCGCTATACCCGATTCGATCGATACCGATTCGGAGATCTATATTCGTGTCGCGTCTGAGCTTTCGGCGAATTTCCGCCTGTTTCTCGCTCCATCTGACGCATTCCGACCGACGGAGCTCAGCATCATTCTGTTTCTGGGCCTTCTCACCGGGGTCATGCTCGCCATGGGCCTGTACAACCTCGTGCTGTTCGTCGCACTGCGGGACCGGATGTATCTTCGCTACCTCGTGTACGTAAGCGTGATGTTCGCCTATCAGGCTCAACTTGTCGGGCTGTCGCGTTTTCTACCGTTCGAGTCTGAGCTCCTGAGCTCGGGCAGCGTGGTAGCCTGGACTTTCGTTGCCATGATGGCTGCGCTCGCTTTTTCGTGGGCCTTTCTTTCCGTTCCGCATACCGCGAAGAAGGTCAGACCCTTGTACTACTGTTTCTGGACGATCAGCGCTATCGGGCTCGTACTGGTCGTGGCGGGCCGTTTGCGCGAGGCGAATCTGGTCGCTCACGGTGCGGGAATCCTGCTTCCTTTCGTCGGCTTCACGGCGGCCGGGGTCAGCTACCGGAACGGCAGCCGGGTATCCCTGTATTTCATAGCCGCATCGACGGTGCTGCTCGTGAGCGTATTTGTCTTCGGGCTGCGGGGATACGGTATAGTTCCGCACTCATATCAGCTCACACACGCTTTTTTCGGAGCGGCCGCGCTTGAGGCTCTGCTCTACTCCTTTGCGATGGCAGACCGCCTGCGAACGCTCCGTCGTGAACACACGGGCCTTGCCCGCAGGGCCCGCGAGTTGAGCGATGAAGCGCTGACCGACGAGCTGACAGGGCTCAGGAACCGGCGCTTCTTCAACAGGGTATTTCCCTCGGCCGTCGAAAACGCACGGACCGCTCGCCAGCCTCTCGGACTCCTGTATATCTACGTTGATACCTTCAAGACGCTCAACGATACCCACGGCCACGCCTGTGGTGACATGGTCTTACGGGGGCTTGCGATCGCGGTACAACGCAACCTTAGAAGCTCGGACGTGGCGTGCAGACTCGGGGGTGATGAGTTCGCACTGATTCTGCCGGGAACGGACGCCAGGTCAGGAGGACTGATCGCCGAACGCATACGCGGTGACTTTCTCGGCCTCTGGTCTGGAGCCACGCCCCCGCTCGCTGAAGGCTGCATCGACCCTGACACAATGGATCTGGACACGCAAAGGGTTTTCCCGGTCGGAATGGCGTGCAGCCTGAGCGTAGGCGTCACCGAGCTGCGGAGGGATGATACACCCCGGACGCTCCTGTCCCGGGGCGACGAGGCCATGTACAGCGCGAAAGTCGACGGCGGCAATCGCGTGTTCAGCGCCTGACGGGTGCTCCGCTACGGGGCCTCATTCTCCCTGCCCGAGTGAAAACCCCCGTTCGCCGTCAAAGAGATACAGGTTCTCGGTCTTGATCACGTCTACGCCGGATTCTATAGCGGCGCCGAGCAGATCTACGATTGCTTTTGGATCGACAGGCGTGTAGGAAGCACCGGTGTCCGGGGCGTCCGAGCCGACGAGTCGGCATCGCCAGTGATCGGTCAGAAAGGTCTCCGGGAAGCCTTCAGGATAGACTTTCACGCCGCGGTTCGTGATCATTTTGAGCTTAAGTGTTCCGCCCGCAGCTGTCGCGAGTGCCTCGATTTTTTTCCCGATCGTATTGGCCGACATAGGATCACCCACCCAGTCGACAAAGACGTCTACACCGACAAGCGTTTTGGTGCTCTGCTGCCGGTCGTACGCGGGCACCGAAATGCGGGTGTCACGCGAGGTGTCTATGCTCCAGGGCCGCAGGCGCTTTGGCACCTCCCCGAGGCGTTCGACAATGGCGTCTGCAAACTCATCGGTACTCGCGAGGTGGGTGCTGTGTCCGGGCCGGTAAATATCGGCCGTATGAATCCCCGCCTCGAGGGTGGAAAGCCACGCATTGTGTATGGTTTCTGCGATCGCGGGGCGACCGATGTGCACGAGCATCTGCAGCGCGCCGTTCAGCAGGCCGCTCGGGTTAGCGCGATTTGTACCGGCAATGTCCGGAGCCGAGCCGTGTATGGCTTCGAACATGGATACCTCGGTGCCAATATTTGCACTGCCCGCCATTCCGACCGAGCCACTGACCTCGGCGACCACGTCCGAGATAATGTCACCGTACAGGTTGGTCGTGACAATCACGTCGTAGCGCTCGGGCGCGGTAGCCACACGCGCGGTTCCAATATCGATGATCTGCTGATTGGCTTCAATCTCCGGGTACTCCGTCCTGATTTCGTCGAACACATCGTGGAAAAGCCCGTCGGTCACCTTCATGATGTTATCCTTGATCATGCAGGTCACCTTCTTCCGGTCGTAGTTGCGCGCGTACTCGAAGGCGTAGCGAATAATGCGTTCGCTGCCGGGGCGTGTGATCAGTTTCAGGCACTGTGTCACGTCGTGTGTCTGCCGGTGTTCGATGCCGGCGTACAGGTCTTCCTCATTCTCCCGTATAATGACCAGATCCATATCCGGGTAATGCGTCTCTACGTAGGGATTGAAGGCCTGAACCGGGCGTACGTTCGCGAAAAGGCCAAGGGTCTTCCGTATCGTTACGTTGAGGCTCTTATACCCGCCACCCTGCGGTGTCGTAATCGGAGCCTTGAAGAGTATTTTCGTGCGCCGTATCGAATCCCACGCGCTTTGCTCTATACCGGAGGAGTTGCCGGCAAGATACACCTTCTCGCCTATGTCGATGAACTCCGGGGCTATCCCCGCATCGGCTGCTTCAAGCACCCGCAGGACAGCGTCCATTATTTCAGGACCAATTCCATCCCCGCGTGCCACTGTTATCGGTATCTGTGCGCTCATGATGCCCGGTAGTATAAAGTGTAGGCGAAATCAGGAAAACCGGGTTACCAGTACGACAGTGGAGGAATCGGCATGGCGGAAACAGGAATCGTGTGGCTCGGTATCATCCTGTGTCTCTCACAGTCTGCCATGCTATCGGGCATGAACCTCGGACTGTTCGCCATGAGCAGACTCGAACTGAACGTACTGGCGAAAAAAGGTGACTCCCGAGCGAAGAAGGTGCTCGCACTGCGGTGCCGCGCGAACCTTGCCCTGGTGACCATCCTCTGGGGTAATGTCGCGGTGAACGTCGTGCTTGCCCTGCTGTCAGGCTCGGTCATGGCAGGCGTGTCGGCATTCCTGTTTTCGACGGTCGTCATTACCGTATTCGCCGAGATCATTCCCCAGGCCTATTTCTCGAGGCATGCTGTACGGACGGCAGCGGCCCTGTCACCCGTACTGCGCGTATACCAGGTCCTGCTCTATCCGGTTGCTGCTCCCACCGCCGCGCTCCTTGACCTGTGGCTTGGTGGAGAAGAGATCCGCTTCTTTCCCGAACGAGACCTGAGAGGGCTCATACAACTGCACATGGACAGCTCCGAGAGCGAGATCGACCTCGTAGAAGGCCGTGGGGCCATGAATTTTCTGGAACTTGACGATGTTCCCATGACCGACGAGGGCGAAGCGCTGGACCCCGAAAGCATCATCGAGTTGCCCTTCGAAGGCGCCGCCCCGGTCTTTCCCCGCCCCGACGAGCAACGGTCAGACGGAACGACGTTTCTCGAACACGTGAATCGCTCTGGAAAGAAGTGGATCGTAATCGTGGATGCCGAACGGGTTCCCCGCCTGCTTCTGAAGTCGGACTCCTATACCCGCGAAGCTCTCCGGGACGCTGAAAAATGCCGTGCGATCAGGCACTGTCACCGGCCGGTGTTGACCCGGGACCCGACGGCGACCCTCGGCATGATGATACCGCGTTTCAAGGTCCGCCCCGGCCCCGCGGAGGACGACGTCGTCGACAACGACGTGATACTTCTGTGGGCTGACACGCCGCGCATCGTTACCGGAACCGATATCCTCGGGCGTCTGCTGCGGGGGATTGTGAAGTAAGGCGGCCGGGACCCTTGCCGTGTCGTGAAGTCGTGCGAAACCGGCTTGTGTCGATGATCGACTAAAATAACGTTGTGGCTGCAAGGGTTACTCCACCGGTAGGTGCTCCGGGGCGGCCGATGTCCCGATCATTCCATGCGAGCTCGAATCGGGTTTCATCGATGATCGCGTGATATGCGATCCCCCACTGAAGCCACGAAAAATCGACCGGTTGCATCCATCCGCTTATAGTATGCCGTCGATCACCAAAACTCGTGCTGACCCCAAGAACAATATCTCGCAACAGACGCTCATCGATTGTTTCGAGTTCCGAACGTACGAATCCCGACTCCTGAAACACGTATAACGAATGCAGGTCCCGCGCAGTTTCGATCTGCAACTGAAAACTGCCTGCGTACCGATATGAGTCGGAACGTGGTCTGTAGCGACGGGTCAGGCCGGGCTGATAGGAAACGCTACCCGTCCTGAACCGCAAAGATGACGAATACTCACTCGTCGAAATCGACTGTGACCATGGCACTCCGAATATGTCGGCAATTATCTCGGCGTGAGGATACAAGAATGACCCTCCCGAATCCTCAAGAAAATACGGGTGGTCCGCGTAAAATGTCGGATCGATAAACTGTTCGTCCGTGCTATCCAGAGCAACCCAGTAGTAGAATCCAGTGAGCACGCCTATGCGAACCCGTACCGGGAGATTGAACGGCTGAACAGGACCTATTCGTCCATGAGTTAAAAAATAACCGATAGCCGGGATCCGTGATCTGTCAGCGAGTGCCAGATCCCCGAACCAGAATTCTTCCGATGCTGTTTCTCTCCCGGTTCGAGAAAACGCGGATACACCGTCGGCACCAATGAGCAGTCCGTAATTTAGCATGCCCGATTCTCCGAAGTCGGCGTACCAGGTGAACTGTGGACTTGGTGCAAGTATCAGTCTCATATCAAAACCGAGTCCGAGCGTTCGTGCAGCTGAACGTTCGTTTTCGACAGCAGCATCGTAAGATCGTCGGTATTGATCATACTTCGTGATAAGGATTTCGATTGGTCCTTCGAAGTCGTACGCGACGCACGGTTTCACAATAGCCGTTAGTCCAAATAACAGAAGAACGGCAGGATGAAATTTACTCACGGATTGTTCTCTTCCATATCTACTGTCGGTCGAAAATAACCACCCAGATCGAAATACAACCCGGTCGTAAAGGTTCGCTTCTCGGGTAAATGATGGTACGTGACTCGTAACGACACGGGGAAAAACACCTCGCTATATCCGTCTCCACCGAATCGTTCACCGAGAATGTTCCGCAAATCAGTCTGAACGGCAAATCCGGTGTTAAAGTACAGGCCGAATGCATCGTTGGTATTGTTGTGGCGATCGGTAACACTACTAAAGAAAAAAAGGTCGCCGAAGACGTGTGGATATATATGGAAAGCTCCTGTCTGCAGAAGCCGTAATGGCGAGTATGTGATCGAAACGGGGAAATAGGTACTGAACGAGTACTCGACCGGTGTTTCCCGATGATGATCATCGAAAACAAGGACACCATCACGGTAGCGAATGGTTTGAATCAGAATTCGGACTAGCCCAACACTCGCGGTGATCCCATAGTCAGGCCAATGGCGGCCGGCACGGAATATATCAATATCCATATAACCGACTGACGAATCTGTCGGATACAGAAGCCCAAGTTCAACACCCGATACATACTGCAGATTACCAGCTTGCGCCGGAAGTGTGGTGACCATCAGAAACATGCCAACAATAAGTCCGGGCGAACTGTGGCGCAACATACATGTAACTTTCTATCCGGATGTACCAGTTGTCAATGTTGATTCTTACCGTGTGTCACGAAACATGTCGAGTTCTGGTAAGGCGGCCGCCTGCTGGGCGCTGAGGGGCCGACAGTGTTATAGTGCCCCGAATCCACACCAATCCATAAGGAGCACGATTCCATGCTTCGACGAAACGCCACCTTTGTCCTGATTCTGATGCTCGCGGGTACTGCGGTCCTTTCCGCCCAGACACGCGAAGCCGGACTCTACGCCCGCATGCAGACGAGCCGCGGGACCATCCTGCTCGAGCTCGAGTTCGAACGAACCCCGTTGACGGTAGCCAACTTCGTCGGCCTTGCCGAGGGAACAATCTCGCACAGCCGATCCGGCAGTCCGCGTTTTTTTGACGGACTTCGCTTCCACCGCGTTATTGCCGATTTCATGATTCAGGGTGGTGACCCGCTTGGAAACGGTACGGGTGGACCCGGATATACCTTCGCCGACGAGTTTCATCCTGAGCTTCGCCACGATGGACCCGGCGTCCTGTCCATGGCCAACCGGGGTCCTGCCACCAACGGCAGCCAGTTCTTCATTACCCACACCGCCACACCATGGCTCAACGGTGCACATACCGTTTTCGGCCGGGTCGTCGAAGGCCAGAACGTGGTCGACGCGATACGCCAGGGCGACAGCATACAGTCGGTACGCATAGAGCGTGTCGGATCGGCCGCCGAGGCATTCCGGGTCGACCAGCAGATGTTTGACCGTTTACGTACCGAAGCCGCACAGCGCCGATAGGCAGGTCACGTCGTGAGCGCTCGCGTACGAGAAATGCAGCCGCACGAACGAAAAATCGTGCGGCAGGTCATGCGCACCTGTTTCGGCTGGTTTGCATCGCTGTTTTTTGACTTTGGTTCTATCGCCTACGTCTATGAACTCGACGGACGTATCGTCGGCGGCACGACCATTTCAAAGTTCAGGATTGATGATGAGCGAAGCGGCGGGGTCGTCAAATGGATCTTCACCCTGCCCGAAGCGCGGGGCAGGGGAGCCGCCTCGCAGCTGCTCGATGCCGCCATGCAGTGGTTTGCAGAGCAGCAGTGCCATGCCGTGTTCGCCTGCATAGAGGGCTACAACACCGCGAGCAGTAATCGCTTCTCATCCCGGGGTTTCAGCATCATGAGCCTGCGCGAGCAGCTGTCGCGCTACGGTCTGCAGACGGCGCGTATCTGGATGCACACGGTCTACGGGGTGACTATAGGGCACTTTCTCTGGGCACGGGTGTCCGGGGATGCGGCTGGCGGGGCTATTCCGGCGCCCGCTCCCGAGCGGTCCGAAGCGACCGCCACTGGCGGCTCACTCGACCGTCAGGCAACACCCGTGCATGCTACGCGAGCCGATCAGCTCCTGACCTTCGGGGTCACGGCGCTGTTTCACGCGGTATTCGCGTGGCTCCTTGTTCTGCGAACCGGAGGCGCACTCACCGTCGAAGTCGTCGTGACCTTCCTGGTCCTGATCCCCGCGCTCTTCGGGATCAGGCTGCTCGCCATGAAACTTGCCGCTTCCATGAAGGGACTCTCCACCGAGTACCGACCCTGGGACGCGGGCATGCTGCTGTCTTTGGTGGTACACGTTCTGTTTGGCGGTATCATGCCCGCCCCGGGTACGCTGTATCCGAAAGAACAGGTGTATCGCTATCGTGATGAGCTTCCCCGCCTCGGCTTCATGGCCTTTGCCGGAGCCGCGGAACTCCTTGGTGCCGGCTGGATCCTGCTGCTTTTGTTACGAAGCGGTGTGCTTCCCTTTGCCGATGCACTGCCCCTGCAGGTTGCCCTGACATACATACGCGTTTTTCTGATCTTCGATGTGCTGATTCCGATCTTTCCCTTCGAATGCTTCAACGGAAAACGCATCCTCGACTGGAACCGGCTCGTATGGGTTGTGTGTGTCGCAGCAACTATAGCGCTGTGGCTGGTGTAAGGTCCCGGCGCCGAAGCTCAGGCCGAGGCGCCGAGCGCTTCGATGCCGTGAACCTGGCACGCCGACCGGTGCAGGGTGCAGTGCCGGTCGGCGAGTGCGTATACGTCGCGGTCGTAGCCGCCGCCGATCACACCCGCGAGCGGAATCCCACCCTCACGAAAGAAAGACATGACCATCTCGTCCCTCTCGCCAATGTCGGGCAGGCTCAGATCAAGTTTTCCCAGGCGATCACCCGAAAACACGTCCACACCCGCGTCGTAGAGCACAAGGTCGGGGCGGGCCGCATCGAGAATGCCGGGCAGTTCGTGCTCGAGGCGCGACAGATACGCCTCACCTCCCATACCGTCGGGAAGCCCTATATCCACGTCTCCCGCGGTCTTGCGGAAGGGGAAGTTACTCTGGCAGTGCATGGAGAAGGTGAAAACCGAAGCGTCGTTCTGAAACGCGGCGGCAGTCCCGTCGCCCTGGTGTACGTCGAGATCGAGCACGAGAACCCGCGAAACCGCACCCTCCCGGGTCAGCGTACGCGCCGCGACCGCGAGATCGTTAAAAATGCAGAAGCCCGAGCCGAAGCCGGGGTGCGCGTGGTGCGTGCCGCCTGCCATGTTGCACGCTATGCCGTGCTCGAGCGCAAGTCGCGCGGTCAGGAGTGTGCCCCCCACCGCCGTGCGGGTACGTTTCGCGAGCGCCTCGCTCCACGGCAGGCCTGTGCGGCGCTGCTCTGCGTCAGAAAGCGCTCCGGTAAGAAACGCGTGAACGTAGGCAGGCGTGTGCACACAGCTCAGGAGTGATTCATCTGCTATGTCAGGCTGGAAGGTGTTATCGTCCCCGGCGATCCCCTCGGCCCGCAGAATATCGTTAACCATGCCGAACTTGGGCATGGGGAAGCGGTGGCCTTCGGGCAGCGGGCAGACATAGTCGGGGTGGTATACGAGGGGAAGTCGATCGGGCACGGAGGGTAAGATACTACCTTTTTGAACATCGTGAAACGAACGATGCCGGAAATATGGCTTACAAGTACTCATATGTTTTACAAAATGTAAAACAAAAGTTTTGCATTACGTGACTCATATGGTATGCTTAATCGTATGAAGACCATTTCTATACGCGACATGAAGGCCCACTGGACCGAGATTGAGCAGCAGATTCGAAACGGAGAGTCTTTCGAGGTGCTGAACCGTGGTCGACCGGCCGCACTCATCGTTCCCCCGCAGCCTCGTGAGGTACTTGTTTGGGATGATCATCTGGAGACCGCCGTTCCTTCATCCGGCCGCAGTACCGAGCAGACCGTACGTGCGGATAGGGAAGGTCGCTGGTGATTTATCTTGATACAAGCGCTTTTCTCAAACTTTACATACGAGAAAAGGAGTCGGAGACGGTACAGCACATGCTCGCGGCACAGCGTGAGCCGGTGCCAATTGCTGACGTTCTGCAGTTGGAATTTGTGAATTCGCTCCGTCTGAAAGTCTTCTGGGGAGAACTGGACGCCCCGACGGTCACGCACCTCCTGTCCCTTTTTGACGACCGAGTGTATCGAGGTCAGTACCATATAGCCACAATCGAACGAATCCGACTTCTGAGTGACTTCCGCACCCTTAGTCTTCACACACAGTCCATAGGATGCCGGTCGCTGGATATTTTACACGTCGCGTGCGCGCTTCAACTGAATGTGGATACTTTTATTACATTCGACGATCGCCAGCGGGAGCTTGCGTCGCGAGAAGGGTTGCGAGTCACTTAATAGGGACATCACTTCAAATTTTTGAAGATCTTGTCCCCGGCTCCGACGAAAACGGCACGCTGCTCCTCAACGCCCCCCGCTCCGCACGCTGTCTATCGCAATCGCCGCCTGGTTCGCAAAGGCGCGCAGAATCTGGAACTCCTCGTTGCCGACGGGCTTGAAGCTGCGGTCTATGCCTATGACACCGACGGTGCGTCCGCGGAGTACGAGGGGAGCCATGGCAAAGGGGTTCAGGCCGATTTTCTTCGCGAGCTCCCTGTTGATAAGCGGCGAGTTCTCCGGGTCGCGTATGTTGTAGGCCTTCTGCTCAAGGGCGACGCGGGCGGTGAGTCCGGCGTCTTCCTCGATTGGAATCTCCAGTTTTACCGACGTGTCGGTGCCGCCCCCGCGGGTGCGCACCAGCGCGAGGCGCAATACGCGATTGTCCTCGTTAAGGTAGAGAAGCGCCCGGTCGAGGTCGAGGAACTGCATGAGCTCATCGAGTATGAACGCACCAACCTCGTCGACATCCGTGTGTCTGTTCAGCGCCTCGGAGGTCCGGTAGAGCATCATCATGGTTTCGTTGCGCTCCTTCAGGAGCGAAACGGTCTGCTGCAGCTGCCGTTGTCTGCGGTGAATCAGGCTGGTAAGAAAGCCTGCGAGGGCTGCAAAGGCGTAGAGCGAAATGACGGTGAACGCCATAGTCAGCGCCGAATACGCGGGGTTGTCCTGCATGCCGGCAAGCGGACTGAAGTAGGGCTGGTGTGGAATCAGACCCGTGTATTCGGCTGCAACGACGCCGATGAACGACACTGACGCGAGGCCTGCCATGAGGAAGGCGGTGCGTCCGCTGACGAGCAGCGCCCCGGAGAAGATCACGAAGAAGTACAGGAAGGTGAATGGGCTCGTAATCGCGCCGGTCCGATAGATGGTAAAGGAAAACTGAATGATATCGATGACAAGCTGAAAGAGAACGAGCGGCCCGAGGTTTTTCGCACGCCTCGAAGCAACCAGGTAGACCATGTTCAACACGAGCATGAGGCCCATGTTGATGCCGTTGATTGCGAGCTGCTCGGCGGTGAATCCGGTTTGTGCAGCAACGCCGAACACGCCTGCGAGCGTCATGATCAGAAGTATGCTTGGCGACACAAACCAGCGTATGCGGATTATGAGCTGCAGGTTCTTGCGGATCTCTTCCTGCGTATCGCGAAAGTTCACTTCCGCGCCGAGAAACTTCAGGGGATCGGGCGATTCGGAGTTGTCTTCTGTGACATCGGCGGAGATGTCCTTCGGTCGACGCCGGAACGCGAACAGGCCGGACACTTTTTTCATCATATATCTTTAATATATGGCCTGCATGCGTTCCCTGCAAACGAACCTTCGTTTCAGATTACCGGATTCAGCGAAAAATACACGATGAATATGATGAGTGTTACCGCTGTGTAGACCGACAGCACGTTGTTCACGAAGGTGCGTTCGTCCGTGATCCCCTGCGGCATGAACAGCGGAACTACGTAGGGTGGCGGAAGGATCAGGAAGGTAAAAAGCGCTGCCTCAAAGGCAGGACTGAAGCCGGGCATAGCAGTAGCGAGTACGCGGTTCAGCACGAGCGCCGTTGGTACGAGGATCACGAGACGGGGGACGACGACTGACAGGGTCGCCATGGCGTTTCTCAGGTTCAGTCGCATACCGTATCCGACAATCACGAGTATGACGGGAATGAGCATTCCTCCGAGCAACTCCAGGGTGCGGGTGACCGCCTGCCCGGCAGCGTGTGCCTCAAAGGCTCCTCCCAGCCCCGAAATGTTCAGCCCGAGCGCTGCGAGGATCGCAATGATCAGCGGTGAGCGCAGAAAGCTCTTGAGGGTCGTCGAAATCGACCCGTATCCATCCCGCTTCATTCTGAGCAGGGTAACAAAGACGAACCAGATAAAGAGCTCGTGGCTCAGATCGACGATCGCAATGTACCCCACAGCGTCGAGTCCGTATGCCGCACCGAACAGCGGAATGCCAACCATGCCGAACTCGAATCCGGTCATGAGAAAGGGATAGTATTCCCGTGATTTCCCGATCCGGGTGCGGAGCAGGTGGCCGAGTCCGTACATGAGCACGCAGATCAGCAGCACGATGGCAAAGATCAGCAGGTAGGACGGGTCAAGGTCCATTTCAAGGAAGGCGCCGAAGAGCACCGCTGGAAGGGCGATGTTGATTACAAGGCCCTTGAGTTCCTTGATGCTCTGTTCGGAGAGCAGCGATTTTTCCCTGACAAGGTTTCCGAGTCCAAGTATGAGTATGATCGGAAGCAGGCGCGCCGCAACCTCCAGGACAGATGCTGTCATTGTGTTCCCTCCGCCGGGCCTTGCAGTTGTTGGGGCTGTGGCCCTGTGCTATCGTCTGTAAGCATTATGGCACAAAACATTACAGTAATTGGAACAGGTTATGTAGGCCTTGTAAGCGCCGTGGGTCTTGCTGATTTCGGAAACTGGGTAACCGG
>RECN01000079.1 GCA_007694005.1 Spirochaetaceae bacterium | reverse complement strand
AGAACAGCGCACCCGAGAGCTTTGAATGGGACGGCCTTGACGAAGCGGGCGATGCACGCGAAGACGGTGTCTACTCATACCGGCTCAGTGCGGTCGATCGAGCGGGAAATCGTTTCTCGACGAGTTTATCGAACATCATCATCGATACCGAAGAGACCCCCATTGCATTAACGATAGACCGCCGGTACCTGTCTCCGAACGGGAACGGTGTAAACGAGTTCGTAGGTGTCACCATCGATGTGCCCGTCCGACGGAACATAGAGTCCTGGGAGATGATTGTACGGAACGCGTCGGGAGCCTCTGTCTTCCGGCTCGGGGGAGGGATTGCCGGTCCCCCGGAGAGCTACGAGTTCCGTGGAAGAGCTTCTGACGGATCACGTCTCGCCGACGGTGTGTATTCTATGGAGCTGACCGTCAGATATCGGATCGGACGCGTCGAGCGCGCCGAGTCTCCTGCCTTCGTTGTCGATACGACGCCGCCGCGTGCATTTGTGCAGATCGAGACAGACCTTTTTGCCCCGACCGGAGACGGTATACGCGATACGATGATTCTCTATCACGAAGCCGAACAGGCCGATCACTGGACCGGCCGCGTCATCGATGAATCCGGAGATCTCGTGCACGAGGTGCGATGGAGCCGTCTACCTTCCGCCCGCTACGAGTGGGATGGCCGTACCATCAGTGGTCGACTGGCCGCCGATGGCAGATACACGTATGAGCTTGAGGGCGTGGATCCTGCCGGAAACCGCTTTGTGACGGCACCGGTTTCCTTCGGGCTGACCACCGAAGACGTAGACCTTATTCTTACCGCAGAGTTCGATGCATTCTCGCCGAATGCGAATGGCACCCGCGATACCATCACGCTGTTTCCCCAGGTACGCGCCGACCAGGCTGTTTCGTCGTACCGGCTCGAGATTCGTGACGAGTCATTGGAGTCGGTACGTTCGTTTCAGGGCAATGGTAGTGTTCCCGAGCGAATCGTCTGGGATGGTATCGACCGCGAGGGCAGACGCATACCGGATGGTCGCTACAGCGCGGCAATGAACGTCGTCTTCGAGACAGGGGTCGAGGCGTCCGCCGAAACGGGAACCTTTGTCGCAGACACGCGCAGCCCGGAGATACAGGTCACGGTGGATCACCGGATCTTCTCACCGGACGGCCTGGACGGCCGGCAGCTGATTCGGTTCCGGCAGACCGGTTCCGAGGAAACCGCATGGAATGGGCAAATCATCGATGCTGCCGGGGCTCCGGTACGGACCTTCGAGTGGTCCGGACGACCGCAGGCCTTTGACTGGGATGGTCGGGATGATGTCGGTAACCGGGTACCGGATGGCATGTACCGCTATACTGTCGCGTCATCGGATGAGGCAGGAAACTCCGTCGAGTATACACTGGACGATATACGGGTCGACACACGACCGGCACGGCTGTTTCTGACGGTAGACGCACCCGGCCTCGCGCCGACCGGCAACGGACTGTTTGACGATATCGGGTTCTCGCTTATATCGTCTCTCACCGAAGGGGTGACGAGCTGGGAGTTGCGTATCGAAGCGCTTGATTCAGGTCGTGTCGTCCGTCGTTTTACCGGAAGCAGCCTCACACGTGAGCAGGAGATCCGCTGGAACGGCAGAAATACCGCAGGCTCAATTGCCGCAGACGGAGCGTATCGGGCGGTATTCAGCGCCGTTTACACGAAAGGAAACCGGCCGCGTGTTCAGTCAACGACCTTTGATCTGGTCGCAAACCCGCCGCGTGTTGTGGTACGGCTTGATCCCATACCTTTTGCGCCTGACGGCAGTACCGACCGCGACGAACTCGAAATCCATCTTGACGTGGACTCACCGGTATCCATAGACCAGTGGTCTTTTGAGATACTGGACCGCAATCGACGATTCTTTAACGAGTTTTTCGGTCAGGGCATGCCTGCTGATGTGATACGCTGGGACGGGCGCGCTATAGACGGAGAGTCTGTCCTGTCGGCCGAAGAGTACCCGTACGTGCTGTCGGTGCGGGACGTATACGGGAACGAGACTGTCGTAGAAGGCAGTATACCAATCGATATACTCGTCATTGTTGATGGTGACCGATTAAAGGTTCAGATACCGAGCATCACGTTCCTTCCGAACAGCTCGGCGCTCGTTGTCGACGCGAATGATCCGCGAGGACGGCAGAACTCCATTGTCCTCGATCGGCTGGTTGAGATTTTTGCCCGCTATCCGCAGTACCGGATCACGGTTGAAGGCCACGCGGTAAATCCGTCGGGGACCGAACGCGAGGAAGTTGAGTTCCTTGGACCTCTTTCGCTGCAGAGAGCACAGTCGGTGCGTCAGGCACTTGTCGATCGGGGAATGGCGGCCGGCCGCATTGGCACTGTCGGACGGGGAGGGCGCGAGCCTCTGGTTCCTCACGATGATCTCGACGAACGGTGGAAGAATCGCCGTGTCGAGTTCATTCTGGAGCGATAGCGTTATTCGTACGAGGTGTGAATGAGGATCCCGGATGCGGTCATAGAGAGTGTGCGAGACCAGGTCGACATCGTCGACCTGGTCGGTGAGTATGTGTCGCTCACCCGGAAAGGAAACCGCTACTGGGGTTTAAGTCCCTTCACTCAGGAAAAGACACCATCCTTTACCGTGAGTCCGGATAGAGGGCTGTTCTACTGCTTTTCGACGAACAAGGGGGGAAACCTCTTCACCTTCGTCATGGAGATGGAGAATGTAAGCTTCCCGGAAGCGGTCCGCATGCTGGCGAGGAGGGTGGGGATCGATGTGCCCGAGGACGCCGATACCGAGGAGGCTTCAAGTCGGGAACCCCTGCGCGAGCTGTACCGGCGGGTGTGTGGCAGTTTCCAGTATCTTCTGTCCGAGCACCCCGGAGGCGAGGAAGCACGTGCGTATCTGCAACGACGTGCCATATCGGCGTCCACGGTGGAGGACTTTCAGCTTGGATGGGCACCAACTGACCCCTTCTGGCTATACCGCTTTCTGAAGAAGCGCTCCTACTCCGATGACTTCCTTGCCTCAAGCGGCCTGTTCACCCGTGCCAATCCACGACGTGCTCTGTTCTCAGGAAGACTCATGTTCCCGATCTTTTCTCGAAACGGAGATGTTATTGCGTTTGGCGGCAGACTGCTCTCCGGTGACGGGCCCAAGTACCTCAACAGTCCGAATACGGAGGTGTTTCAGAAGTCTCGTGAACTCTATGGCCTGTATCAGTCTCTGAAGGCCATGCGTTCGGCCGGTGAGTTCATCCTCGTTGAGGGGTATACCGACGTGCTTGCCATGCATCAGTCCGGGGTGAAACACGCGGTCGCACCGCTTGGAACCTCCTTTACGCCCGAGCAGGCGAAGAGTCTGTCGCGATTTGTCGATCGCGCGGTACTGGTCCTCGATGCTGATCGCGCCGGATTCGCCGCGACAATGAAGGCATCAATACTCTGTGAACAGCACGATATACGCCCGACAGTGGTCGAACTTCCTGAGGGTAAAGATCCTGCTGATCTTCTGACAGACAATGGCGACGCAGTGTTGCAGGAATCCGTGCTATCGGCTATAAGTAGTCTGGAATATTTTACCGGCGTGTATGGCGTCCGATCTCAATCCGACAGCCCCGAGGGTAAAGAACTTGTATTACGGGAGCTGTTTCCGTATATTGAAAGTATACGTTCTGAAGTTCGTCGAGAGGCCAGTTTGGCGTACATAGCCGATACAATGGATCTTCAGAGGTCCAGTATTATACGGGAGTTTGAAACACGGAAACAGGGCCGAAAGCCTGACGCCGTTTCGCAGGGTGGCTCAAAAAATAAACGACCGGATTCACTTTCAGAGGAGTTGTACCTCATGCTCGCGGTAGCAGTACACTGCGAGCATTTTCCGTTTGTGCGGACTATACTAAAAACAGATGATCTTACCGATGCTCTGGCCCGGGACCTCTATATAGCGCTTGAAGAGGCATATCGAGCTGAAGAGCTGCAGTTTGATCGAATACAGACACGGATAGAAGACGAGCAGTTGTCGCAGTTGCTGTACGAGCGCGCCGCACGCGATGAGTTTTCCGTGAATACGGAGCAGGTTGTACGTGATACCGTACGGGCGGTAAAGCGGAAGGCCATCGAGACACAGCTGCGGCAGGTACAGGCCCAGCTTCGGACGCAGGATAATCCAGTGGAAGAGCAACGGAGACTTATGACTGAAAAATCGTACCTGGATGGTGAATTGCAGAAATTGAAGGCGGTACAGCATGGATGAGTTAAAGAATGACCCGGCGATCGAGAAGCTTCTTGAGTACGCCAGGGACAAGAAGACACTCACCTATGAAGAAGTTCGGGATCATCTTCCCGATCACATCGTTAATTCCGACAAAATCGAAGATGTAATTACCATACTTGGAAAGAACGACGTGCGTCTTGAGGACGAGGTCGTCGATGTAACGCCTGAAGACGTAGAGCAGGTTGTAAAACAGGAAAAAAAGAAACAGCGCCTTGTGTATGGGGATAAAGACTCGAACATCGATGATCCCATACGTCTGTATCTCCGGGAAATCGGCCGGGAGAACCTGCTTACCGCAGAACAGGAAGTCGAGCTGTCCAAAAAGATGGAAGACGGCGAGAACATCATCAAGGAAGTTATCCGCGGCTCCGGTGTCCTGGTCAACGAGTTTTACGGTCTCGCTCAACGGGCTTTCTCCCGGCGTGACCCGCGCGATCTGAACCTCAGCAAGAAGGAAATCTCGGAGTATCTTGCCGAACGTCGGAGACTGTATCAGTTTTATCGGGACGCGGTGCGCTCAAATATCGCGGATCTGAAAGCGTACATGGAAGAGAAGCGGGAAGTGAACGACCGGGGTGGTGATATTATCACCGACGAAGGACTCGCTTCCAGGCGGGAAAACCTCCGTAAGAAACTCGTCAAGATCGAGCTTCATCAGGACGAAATCCTCAGTATCAGCGACAAGTTCATAACAGCCGCAAAAAAGATCAGGAAGTACAAGAAAGAAGAGGAGCGCATTGAGAAGCGCCTTCGTGTCGGGAGCATGCGTGAACTGCGCGGTCTCGGACGAGGCCTTGCGAGTTCCGCGCAACGCGAAAAGATTGAATCCGATCTCGGGATCAGTGCCGATCAGATTAAAGAAAAAATCCGTCAGATTCAGATCACCGACAAGAAGCTCAAGGCCCTCGAGGTGGAGTTTGAGAACTCGATAGACGAGATTCTGGACATGTCGCGCGAAATTACTCGCGGAAAGACCATGATGCAGAACGCGAAGGACAGGCTTATCAAGGCGAACCTTCGATTAGTCGTGAGTATCGCGAAAAAATACACAAACCGTGGCCTTCATTTCTTCGATCTCGTACAGGAAGGTAACATAGGCCTGATCAAGGCCGTCGAAAAGTTCGAGTACAGGAAGGGATACAAGTTCTCAACCTACGCCACCTGGTGGATTCGACAGGCGATTACGCGGTCTATTTCAGATCAGGCTCGGACGATCCGTGTTCCCGTCCATATGATCGAACAGATCAACAAGGTCGTACGCGAAAGCCGGCAGCTCATGCAGGTGCTCGGACGTGAGCCAAACGATGAAGAGGTGGCAGAGCGCCTGGGATGGAGTGTTGCCCGGGTAAAGAGCGTGAAGAACGTGGCCCGTGAGCCAATTTCGCTTGAAACACCTATTGGCGAAGAAGAAGACAGCCTTCTTGGCGATTTTATCGAAGACAAGGACGTTGAAAACCCCTCACAACAGACCGCGTTTACGCTTCTGCAGGAGCAGCTGCGGACGGTTCTTTCGACCCTTCCGCCACGGGAGCAGGAAGTACTGAAAATGCGTTTCGGTCTGGAGGACGGTTATTCCCTGACGCTTGAAGAGGTCGGGCTCTATTTTAACGTCACTCGTGAACGTATACGGCAGATTGAGGCGAAGGCACTCCGACGACTCCGGCATCCGAAACGGAGCCGGCGATTAAAAGATTATCTGGACCAGTAAAATCGGACATGACCGAAAGACCGGCACAACCTCGGGAGGATTGTAGCAGTGCAGGACGTAATTGAAAAACTGAAAACCCTTCAGGATATTCTGTCGGAGCGATATCGCATCGAACAGGAACTGAAGAATATACCGAAAAGTCTCTCGACAAAAACTGAACTTCTGACCCGGCTTAAAAAGCAGTACATAGAGAAGAACGAAGAGTACGAAGGGACACGGACGCGAATTCGCGATATCAAGACCCGTATGGACGAGGCTGAGCGCGACCGGGAACACTACGAGCAGCAGATGGCCGAAATCAAGACTCAGCGCGAGTACGAAGCTCTTGATAAGGAGATCCGTGAAGCCGGTGAACGTGAGCAACAGCTTCGCAAAGAGCTACAGCGCGAAGAACGCGGTCTCGAAGAGATGAAGCACAGCCTCGAGCGGGAAGAGCTCATGATTTCCGAGCAGGAAAAAGAGCTTGAGGAAGAACAGAGCCGCATCGAGAGCGAGAGCGATAAAAAACGCAAGCAGATAGACGCGCTTAAATCTCAGGCGGACGACGTAACGCCTGGAATGGAAGAGGGCCTCCTGTTCAAGTTTGATCGCATCATACGCAGCAAGGAAGGCGAAGGTATTGTTCCTCTTCGCAAAGGTGTCTGCAGCGGATGTAACATGATTCTTCCGAGACAGTTCGTTAACGACGTTCGAAGCGCCGAAGCGATACACTTCTGTCCGTATTGTTCGAAAATCGTGTTCTATGTCGAAGACGATCAGGCAAGTCCTGATGATGATGCAGAAGGTCTGATGGACGTCCTCGACGATGACGCCACAGGGGGCCTCGCGGATCTTATCGACGAAGACGATAGTTTCGTCGACGAAGAAGATCTGATCGATGATCTCGACTCTCCGCTTGCGCCGCGCGACGAGGATGACGAGGATGACGACGAAGATGAAGACGACGATACGCTCGTAGCAGACGACGATGAAGCAGATGTCGACGAGGATGACGACGACGTTGACGAGGTCGACGAGGACAGCGATGATGATCTTGACGAAGAGGAAGAAGAGGAAGAGAACGAATAGATTTCGTTGACAGGCAACAGCGTTTTCGGAGCAGGTCGGAAGAGACTGTCGCCGCAGAGGCAATCATTGCGCTCCGCGGAGGAAAGTCCGGGCTCCAGATGAGCAGGGTACCGGGTAATTCCCGGGAACAGCGGTTTCCCGTATTCCGTTGTGACAGAAAGTGCCTCAGAAACCAGACCGCCTTTGCTGTCGCTCGTCGGCTGCGAAGGTAAGGGTGAAAGGGTGGGGTAAGAGCCCACCTGTTGTCCGGTAACGGACAATGATGGTAAACCTTACCCGGAGCAAGACCAAACAGTGCTGGTCGGTTGCTCAGCCGACGCAGGCGTCGATTCCGGCGTCTGCACCAGTGCGGGTAGGTTGCTGTAAACAGAGCGGTGGTAACGCCTGCCTCTGACAGATAGATGACAGTCACGCCGACAGAAATCGCTGTCGGTCACACTGAACCCGGCTTACCACCTGCTCCGAAAACGCTGTCTGGCATTGAAATTCCGTTCATTTCGCATGATTGACCTTCACCGGTTGTCTGATATTTAATGGCGCAGGTTGTTTGATGATCTACTCCACGGATAAACGCAGCACTTCAAAGACCAGCCGGTCGAGGAACAGTGAAACCAGCCCAACCTCACACGGTGGCGCGAAGCGTCCGCGCATTCTGGTCTGGCTGGCAGGTCTCGGCGGTGCTGTTCTCATCGCAGCCGGCGCGTTTTTTGTGTTCGGAGGTGAGGTTCCAACGGTCGGGAACCGCACGGGCATAGACCGGGGCGAGATCGAGACCTTGTGGGATCGGAGAGAGTTTTTCGAGCTGATCCGACTGACAGATGATCTTCTTGCAGCCGATCCGCTCGATGTCGATGCGCTTATTTTTCGTGGACTGGCCGGATATTACGGGGCAGCGTCCGACATTGATCTCGAAAACAGAGACGAACTTATCCGCGACTCTATACGATACCTTCGCCGCGCCCGGACCTTATCCGGTGAGCGACTGTCCGCGGAAATACATTTCGTGCTGGGTCTTGCATACTATGAGCAGGGACGTCATTTTGCCGACCTTGCCGTAGATCATCTGAATCAGGCAGTTGAACTCGGTGTAGACAACGCCTCGGTGTATGAGTTTCTCGGGCTGTCATATGAGCGACTCTATGATCGCGATCGGGCAATCAATAACCTTCTCCTGGCCGCCGATAGAGCACCAAGGGATATTTCTTTTCTTGCCGTCGCAGAGCGGCTTGTAGAGAACAATCAGGCATCTGAGGCACTGCCTCACCTGCACCGTGTAATATCGGAATCGGATGAACCCCGTCTTGTGCATCAGGCGCGTTTCATTCTTGGTCAGATCGAGCTTTCTGAAGCTCGATACGAACAGGCAGAAGAGCAGTTTCAGGCAGTCCTTCAAGATGATCCAAATTCTGCCGATGCTCATTTCTACCTGGGCGAACTCTTTGATGCAATGGGCGACGGGGTCCGTGCGCGCGCGCAATGGCGTAATGCGTTACAGATTGATAGCGGGCACGCTGCTGCGTTGCGGCGTCTGGACAGTTAGCGGAGGATAATATGGGTTTTGGAAAATCACTGAGTCTGTCGAGTGATATCGGCATAGATCTGGGTACCTGCAATACACTGGTGTACGTTGGCGGTCGAGGTATTTGCGCCAACGAGCCGAGCGTCGTTGCGGTGGAAAGAGGAACGAGAAAGGTAGTCGCGGTTGGTGAGGAAGCTCGTCGCATGCTCTGGAAGACTCCTGGCGATATTATTGCCATACGTCCTCTGCGCGATGGTGTCATCGCTGACCCGGAAACGACGGAACGCATGATTCGTTATTTTGTTCAGCGTGTGTTGCCCCGAAGATGGTTCGTGAAACCCCGCATGGTTATCGGGGTACCCGCCTGTATTACCGAGGTCGAAGAACGCGCCGTGCAGGATGCCGCGTACAAAGCCGGTGCTCGCGAGGTCAAAGTTATCCCCGAATCACTCGCCGCTGCCATAGGCGCGAATATTCCGATCTACGAGCCCGCCGGCCACATGGTCTGCGACATCGGGGGTGGAACCAGCGAAATCTCGGTTATTTCGCTCGGCGGCATGGTCGTCACGAATGCGATTCGCCTCGGAGGCGACGAGTTTGATGAAGCGATCATGAAACACGTTCGAACGGTACATAATCTTATCATTGGTGAGCGGACCGCCGAAGAACTCAAGAAGAGCATTGGCAACGCAACGCCAGACAAAAAGATCGAGAAGATGGAAGTCAAAGGTACGGATGCAATCACCGGTCTTCCGCGGCGCCTTGAGATCGACTCTGTGGAGGTCCGTGAGGCACTACAGGAGCCCATTAACGCCATTGTCGAAGAGATCAAGCGAACTCTGGGGCAGACGCCTCCGGAACTCGCTGCGGACATCGTCGAACGCGGCATCGTAATGACCGGTGGAGGCAGTCTCCTGAAGGGGCTTGATACACTGATCGCCAACGAAACGGGTGTACCGTGTTTTAAGGCTGAAGATCCTCTGAACTGCGTGTGCCTTGGGGCGGGGATGTATTTTGAGCACATGAAGAGCAAGAACAACAGCCGAAACATCTACAACTCAATGAACGCCTGATCCGTTCTCACAGCCGTTGCATATGGACATCAGAGGTTTTCTAAAGCTTCATACCACCCTGGTTGTATTCGTCATCATTGTGTCCGTATCGTCGGTGTCCCTCCTCTTTTCTTCGTCGAGTTTTGCGGGTCAGGGGAGTTCGTTGCTTGGCGTGCTCCAGAGCGGTGTAAGCTCAGTGGGGCGGTTTTTCACCGAGACAGTGGATTCGGTCAGGCAACTTGGACAGCTGCGCGAGGACTACGACGCGCTTCTTGAACGCGTTCGGTCCGCTGAAGTCCTGGAACAGGATATTGAGTCGCTTCGCCGCGAGAACGAACGGCTCAGGAACGTCCTCGATTTTTCAGAATCATTTCGCTATGAGCATATTCCCGCACGCATCGTGGGACGGGATCCTCAGAGCCTTTTTGCCACTATTACCATTAACCGTGGATCACAGCACGGCATACAGCGGGATTCGCCTGTTGTGGCCGTACAGGAGGGCCTTGAGTCGCTCGTCGGACGCGTCGTTGAGGTTGGAGCCTTCAGTTCGCGTGTGCAGCCTGTGACGCAGCCTGGTTCGTTCGTCTCGGCAATGATCTCCGAATCACGCCATCAGGGACTGGCAGCCGGAACGGGCTCCGGAGTCTACGGTGTCGAGTTACGACATATACCGCAGTCCGCCGCCGACGATATTGTGCATGGTGCGACCGTGGTCACGAGTGGTCTGCAATCGCTCTATCCGCAGGGGATACTTATAGGCAGGGTACAGGGTATACAGTCGCATCCGTTTGAGCCGACCCTGCAGTTACCGGTGCGACCCTTTGTGGATCTGAGTCGCCTCGAATACCTTTTCGTGATTCAGCCTGAGGGTAGCCAGATATGATTGCCTATTTCGGTGGTATTCTTCTGATCGCTGGCATTGCGGTCATTCAGACGAATCTTCTTCATGGTATTGCGATCATGTCAGTCAGGCCCGATCTCCTGTTGATCGTCGTTACTTTCATTGCAAACAAGAATGGACCTGGTGTGGGTCAGGGAGCCGGTGCGTTCTCCGGAATTCTCCAGGACCTTCTGAGTCTCGCACCCCTGGGATTCTATACCCTTGTAAACACGGTCATCGGGTTCCTGTACGGGTTCAGCAAGGGGAATGTCTTTCTCGATGGTCTGATCTTTCCGATGATGCTGGTAGCTCTTGCCACGCTGCTGAAGGGTTTGCTCTTTAGCGTTGTAGCCTTTGTGTTCGGTATTGAGGGCGTTGTTTCGACGGTCTTTTCCACTGCATTTCTTATTGAGATCCTGTACAATGCCTTACTTGCTCCGGTTCTGTACGGGATCATGGGTCGAATGCGGTGGCTTATGCTCGATTATCGTGAACGCAACTACTGAGCTTTCTGGAGTGGAACGTGTCGGGTTACCTGGGTAAAGCTGGAAACAATATCTCGAAGCTCGGATTACTCCTCATTGGGGCATCGATAGGGGCTCTGGTCGTTCTGTATCTTGTGCAGATCTTTACGATGCAGATCGTAGACGGTTCTGATTACGCCCTGCGGGCCCAGGAAGTCACTCGACGGAGCTCGGTCCTTCCCTCCAGGCGGGGCGACATTCTGGACCGCCACGGACGCCCGCTTGCGACAAACATAGATTCCTACGTCGTTTCGATCAATCCTTCGGAGGTACCCGCTGATCGATTTGGAGCAATGTTCGAACGACTCTCGTGGCTCCTTGACCTTTCGACCGAGCAACTGCACCAGCGCGTGCCGATGAATATTCGCGGACAGTTTCGCGAGATTCCCCTCAGATCGGGGGTAAGTTTCGAGACCATAATACAGATCGCCGAACGCACCGATCAGTTTCCCGGCATATCCTGGCGGAATGATCCCCGACGCTACTACCCGGATGGCGAACTGTTCAGCCACATCCTCGGATATGTCGGAGAAATCACATCAAGTGAGCTGCAGATCATGTTTAATCGGGGCTATAACCCCGGAAGCATCATCGGGAAGACCGGGCTTGAGCAGCAGTACGACATGATACTCAGAGGACGTGAAGGACGGAGAACACGGAACGTCGATGTCCTCGGACGCGAGATCGAAGGTGTTTTCGACGTGATGCCTCCGGTACCGGGCCACGATGTGATCCTGACGGTTGACCGGGATATTCAGAGACTTGCCGCGAACGCGCTCGGAGAGCGAAGCGGAGCTGTCGTGGTCCTGCAGGTTGCAACCGGTGAGGTCCTCGCGATGTACAGTTATCCCGGATACGACGCGAACCGATTCATGTACGGAGCGGGATCCGCGATCTTTAACAGTCTGTCCCGCGATACCCGATCACCGTTTCTCAACCGGGCAACACAGCTTGAGGCACCCGCAGCATCGACGTTCAAGATCATCATGGCAACGGCCGCCCTCGAAGAGGAGCTGATCACACCGGATACCATAATCAATACCAGGGGTGCATATCGCGCCGGTAACCAGTTGTTCAGGGAATGGGGCATAGCGATGCGGCCGCAGGGCTTCGGTCCCCTTGACGTCTATGGAGCCATCGCAAACTCATCGAATTACTTTTTTTATACGCTCGGGAACGAGTATCTCGGGGCGGACCGCATAGGCAACTACGCGAGAATGTTCGGCCTTGGAGAGCGGTCCGGCATTGACATCCCCGGGGAGCGACCGGGCCTGATTCCTTCGCCGACCTGGAAGGAACGCACCTTCGGTGAACCCTGGGTCGGTGGTGATACGGTGAACATGAGTATAGGTCAGGGGTACACGGCCGTAACGCCAATACAGATGACGAATGTCATGGCCATGGTCGCGAATCGTGGAACGGTATATCGGCCGCATCTCGTGCAGCAGGTCAGGAACCCCGTGACCGGTCAGATTGTCGAGCAGGTACAGCCGGAGATTCTCCGCAGTGCTCCAATTCGTGAGTCAACGTTTCTGCATGTTGAAGAGGGACTCCGGCGGGCGGTTACGATAGGGACCGCGCGTGGAACCGTCATTACGCGGGCTGTCAACAGTGTCGGTAAAACCGGAACCGGCGAAGTGGGGCGAGACGACCAGTGGCATAGCTGGTACGTCGCGTACGGTCCCCATGAACCGGAGGATCCCATGGATCAGGTCGCGGTTGTGGTACTCGTCGATGCCGACAACGAATACGATTTCTGGTCGCCGAAAGCGGCGAATATAATTCTCCACGGAATCTTTGCCGAACAGACATACGAAGAGGCTGTCAGAACCATGAGACCGTGGTATCTACCGTGGTGGGAGTTTTAGTCCTGAATCTTTTTCGCCTCCTGCCAGTGTTCCTCCATAAGCTGCAGATTGTCTGACGACATCTCCTGACCGCCACGACCCATCTCCCGTTCAACGTGTCGAAAGCGCGCGGAGAAACGACGATTGGTTGCGCGAAGGGCGTCATCTGCGCTTATTCCCAGGTGTCGCGAAAGGTTGACCACAGAGAACAGCAGGTCGCCGATCTCGTTTGCCGCACCCTGTCTGTCGATCGCGTCTGCTGACACCTCGGCTTCGAGTTCCGCGATTTCTTCACGAATCTTATCGAGTGGTCCATCGATACCCGGCCAGTCAAAACCGGCTTTTGCTGCCTTTTTCTGCAGTTTCTGCGAGCGCAGGATCGGCGACATGTTCACGGGAACGCTGTCGAGTACAGACTCGTCTGCTTCGCGGCCTTCGACGTGTTTCTTGATTTCGGCCCATCGTGTCTTGACGTCGCCGGAGTTGTCTGCAGCTTCATCCCCGAACACGTGGGGATGTCTCCGTATGAGCTTCGCGTATAACTCAGTCATGACGTCTTCGAAGCGGAATTTTCCACCGTCCTCGGCAATCTGTGACATAAGGAGAACAATAAGCAGAACGTCGCCGAGCTCTTCTTTAGTATGTTCACTATCGCCATGATCGATCGCGTCGGCTGCTTCGAAGGACTCTTCGAGCAGGGATGCCTTGAGGCTCTCTATCGTCTGTTCGCGATCCCAGGGACAGCCTTTGGGGCTGCGGAGAATACGAATGACATTTCTCAGCGCTTCCATACGCGAAGCGCTCGTATAGGGACCTGATACTAAAGAGTAGACAGAATGTTTATTATCAGAAGTTGTGGAAATGTTGTTACTCGGAATCATGGGTGTGGTTTTTCATTTTCGTGGTTGCACCGAGCGCCATGAGCAGGACCGTGCCGGTGATCAGGGCTGGAAACAGATTTACTCCGGCAACGTTCTGCAGGGTCTGTATTATGTGGCCGAACGCTGTCTCGATGACTCCTCCGAGAAATGAACCGATGACGGCGATAAACAAGGCCACAGGTGCGCCTCCGGGTACCGACCCGCGAAACACGTAGAGAAATACGATCGCGACAAATAGTCCTGTCGCGAGATAGATCAGTGCGGTGGTTAAAACTTGCGTATGCATATGCGGTGACTTCCTTTTCTCTGTTGATTATAGTCTGAACTCTACGAGTCGTACGGCCTCGATGCTTCGAACCGGTGATAAGGTGTTGACGTCAAACGCCTGGCCTATGGCAAATATGACTATGGAAACTGACGTATCCCCATCGTACTCGCTGTCGACGTCTGCGTGCGGAGTCACACCGTCAGCCTCGAAATAGCGCGGATCGATGGTACTGTCAAAACGCCGACGCGACGACGAACGACCGAAATCGTCAGAATCGGCAGTTATCGTTCGAATCAGGCGGTATTCTTCCGGCGATGTGTCGCGCTGAATCTGCAGATTCGGATTCCCTGTGCGATTGATCGCGGGGAGAAAATCGAGCAGAAATACGACGTCTTCGTCCGTTGGATTTCTGACCCGCGCGATTACTTCCGGTCTGCTTCTGTCCTGTGGGTCTTCTTCGAGTTGAAATCTCCTGAACCCCCGGTTGTTGAGCGTGGAAAACGGGTCGCTGCTCCCCGAAACTGCGTTTTCATCGGCCTGCTTTCTGGATACCTGATCAGAGCTTTCTCCGTATATCTTGTAATACAGCTCGTACCCCTGAAACCCGTTGAAGCCGTTTGGTTCAATACGGTGCTCGAATCGCACGGAGCTGATAGTCGTTTCCAGAACACGCGGGGGAGCGACGATGCGGACACCGGTCAGTAGTCCACACGCAGTCAAGCTTAGAAGCAGTACGGCCAGGAACACCGCGGTGCGGACCGGCCTCGTGTACACGGAGGAGAATCGATGGCCTGCGATAGGTCGCCCGTACCCCGTGATACGTTGGCCGTATTCTGAGCCCCTCCCCTGCACCACTCTATTGTGACTCAACCATGTCCAGCAGCTCATAAATCAACACGGGACGGTTCTTGCCTTTTACCCGAATGTTATCGAGTTCGCGGGCAATGACACTGTCCTTGACGAGGCCGTAGGTATACTCGCTCATAATACAGGTTGTGCGATACTGTTTGTTTGTCCCTTCAAGACGTGCGCCAAGATTGACGTTGTCGCCCATGAGCGTGTAGTTCAGACGACCGGGCGAACCCATGTTACCGACGGTCATTATACCGGAGTTAATCCCTATCCCGATGTGTATGCGGCGGTCGGGCTCCCAGCTTTCGTTCAGCTCATTCAGTTTTTCGATCTGCTTCAGCGCACACCGACACGCAAACAGGGCGTGCTGTTCCTGCGGAAGCGGTGCCCCCCAGAAGCACATGATTTCGTCACCGACGTACTTGTCGAGCGTGCCTTCGAATTCAAGGATGGTATCAGTCATTGCGGTGAGGTAGACGTTCAGGTGGTTGACGAGTTCCTGAGGCGTCATGCTTTCGGAGAGCGTCGTGAATCCCCGAATATCGCTGAACATGACCGTGAGTTCCTTGTCGACACCGCCGAGTTCGGGGGGGTTGTTGAGAATCTCGCTGACAACGTGCGGACTCACGTACTTACCGAACATTTCACGGAGACGCTTCTTATCGCGTTCTTCGGTCGCTACGCGGTAGACAACAACCGACAGAAAACTTAAGGAGGCTGAGCTGACCGGCATGACGTAGTCGACGACAAGACCCCTTGAGTCGAAGAGGTACAGATTATTGAGGATAAAATACCCGCCAATTCCAACAATCAGCATCCCGAGTGCCCAGCCGGTGGGAAGCCGCGACGTCGCAAGGGCTATGATCAGCGCAGCAAGCAGAAGAACGAGGTTGTTCATCCAGGCGGGGGCATACCGCAGGAAATTGCCCATGAGAATTGTATTCAGGGCGTTCGCGTGTACTTCGATCCCGTACATGAGTCCGAATGGCGTTGTCAGTTCGTCCGCAGCCATTCCCGGGGCAAAGGCACCGACCATAACAATCGAGTTGGGAACTGCCCGCGTTCGCGGCCAGGTATCCGGATTCGGTCCGGGAGGGTTCGCGGCGTAGCCGGCATAACTCCGGACGGGAAATGTCTGGTACTCACCACGTGTAGCGCTCGACCGGGGTCCCATGAAGTTGATGGTCATGTTTCCGTTTTTATCGATGGGAATACGCACTTCGGTAAGTTCACGGTATCGTGCTTCCTGTGTGACTTCCCCGTCATCGTTTCGCCGCTCGGGCCGTTCGACAATGCGGTACGGTTCCAGGCTGTCCGTTTCGGAATTATAGACTCGAGGTTCAGGAATACGGATGTACTCTCCGAAGCGTACTTCGACCTCTTCCGGTGTCCGGTGCCAGTACTGCAGCGCGAGCGCGAGCGTTATGGCGGGTACGAACTCATCCTGGTATACACGAACGAGGAATACCTCGTCTTCGCTTCCGTCGTCGAGTTCAACGCGTCTCGGGGGAGCGTTCGCCTGCATCTCGGTTGTCAACGCAGCGAGAGATTCTTCGGTAACAGGAAGGCGTATCTGATGTTCACGGCCGGAGCGGTCGATCCATGCGAGGCGCTGAAACAGCGCCTCATCGATAAGGTCTACACCAGGCTCCAGGTCGTCGAGAAAGAGGAACCCGAGTAACTCCGACGATTTTGCAATGAGCGCCTGGCGTCTGAACACTTCATCGACATCGGGGGAAAAGTTCGCGTGACCGAACCCGCCGGATGCCGCACCGTATGGCTGCAGAGGCGGTTGCAGGCCCTCATTTCCCGGCACATCCTGCCAGTTTCCGTGTATGGTCTCGAAACGGCCCTGACGCTCGAATAGTACGTCGTGTCTGGTAAAAAGCTCATCTTCAAGGCCCGACGGCGGTGGTGTAGCCTCAAGAACCGTCTCGAGAAACACTCGTCCGTTTTCCTGCATTGCGTTCACGAGAAGCGCGTCGTTGAAGGCATCTGCAACCGGTTCGATAAAGAAAAAGTCGAGGAAAACAGAGTTTTCCCGCTGCGTCTGGTCTGAAATCCGTCCGAAGGAGTTTACAAGATCAGCATGCCGGGCTCTGGGAAACGGCCAGTTGCCGAATCGCTGGAGGGCATTGAAATCGACACCGACAATGAGAATATCGGACGAAATGTTCGGGTTCTGCTCCGCAAGGATGACACCTTCTTCGAGCCGCGTCGTGCCGGTAAGCTGTCGCAGGTTGAAGTGAAAATCAAGCACTGCGAGTTCAAGGCGTTCGGGAATAACGGGAAAAAACGTTGAAAGCGACAACAGAAAAACAAAAACAAGGATCCCGAGGACAGGTCCAAAGTTTTTTGTCTCAAGAGCACGGTTAAATCTTCTACTCTTTCGTTTGACACCCTGAACCTGCTGATCACTCATGATCCCCCCTTTCTGCGCTTTGAACGGCACTGTCCCTGCTACATATATACCCTATATCGACACGTTCGTCCTACCGACTGCAGATGACTAGGGAGCGACCGTCGTCAATGCAAGCAGACGGTTCCTTGCGAGACTTGTCCAGTCACTTTGTGGAAACTCGTTGACTACGCGTTCGTAGTATTCGCGTGCACCGTCCGAGTCCTGCACAGCCGTCTCGGTCAATCGACCAATGGAGAACAGAGCACGCGCCCTCAGGGGATTTGCCGAAGGTCGGAGTTCGAGCAGCTGCCGATACGCGGTCAGCGCGGAATCTGCATCCCCCTGCTCTTCGTATGCAGTTGCCTGGTTTGCGCGTGCAATGAATGCAAGGTGGCCATCGGTAAAGCGATCTGCCAGACGGCCGAAGGCCTCGGCTGCTTGTCCGTAGTCCTCCCGATCCATGTTGATGATCCCCATCAGGAACAGCGAGCGCTGCGCTGCATAGGTACGCGGATGGCTGTCCACGATGTCGGCGAGGTCACTGAGAAGCTCGGTGTCGAGTGCGTCCTGCTCTTCACCCGAAAGCCCCTGCCGCTCGTCGACGCGGGCCTGTGCGGCCTCCAGGCGTACCAGGGCGTCTTCAGCACGACGACTACTGACCTCGGCGTAGATTGCAAAGCTTGCAATGCCGACCAGAGCCAGAATCGCGATACTCAGCATAGCGACACGATTTCTCTGTAGAAAGCCGCTTAAGCTGTCTACGAAACGTTCGCGGGTACTTCGTTCATCTTTCTTTTTTTCCATCGTAATGGTTTACTCCTTCGATCTCACTCTGAACGCGATATGTCCAGCTCTTTTATCAGGCGTGACAGATACGTTCGCTGTATTCCAAGTTGTCGTGCTGCAACGGTCTGATTCCACTCGCAGCGTCCCAGAGTAGCACGCAGATACTGCTTTTTGAACATGTTTACGGCATCTTTGAGACTGTTTCCCTCGTACCGTGCTCCGTCGCTCTGACCTCGTTGCAGAACAAGGTCATCGGGTGAAATCTCGTCTCCACGAGAGATCACGACCGCACGTTCCACGGCGTTTTCCAGCTCACGAACGTTCCCCGGCCAGGAATACGACAGGAGCTGCTCCATCGCCTCGTCGGAGAATCCGCGTATCTGCTTCTTCGTCTCGTGGTTCAGGCGCTTAAGGAAAAACTGTGCGAGCTCCGGTATGTCTTCAGGTCGCGAGCGCAGCGGCGGAACATAGAGCGGTAGAACGTTCAGCCTGTAGTACAGGTCCCGGCGGAACCGGCCTTCCGAGACCTCTTCCTCTATATCACGGTTTGTCGCGGCCACGATGCGGACATCGACGCTGATTGGCTCACTCGCACCGACTTTCTCGAACGTGCGTTCCTGCAGTACCCGCAGGAGTTTTGCCTGCAGCGAAAGCGGAAGCTCACCTATTTCATCGAGAAAGATGGTGCCTCCATCGGCGAGCTCAAAACGTCCGATCCGATCACGGTTCGCGTCAGTAAAGGCTCCCTTAACATGTCCGAAGAGCTCGCTTTCCAGAAGCGACTCAGGCAGGGCTGCACAGTTAACACGGACGAAGGCCCGGTCCGCTCTGCGGGAGTTAAGGTGCAGCTGCTCGGCGAAAAGCTCTTTCCCGACCCCGCTTTCACCAAGAATGAGTACCGAAGAATCCGTCGGTGCCACCCGTTTGACGAGGTCAATCTTCTCGAGCATAGCCGGACTCATCGCGACAAGGGTGTGGTAGCCCTTCGATTCGGTTACCTGTACGCTCAGCAGATCGATCTGTTCACGAGCTTTCTGGAACGAACGCGCGTTCTGTATTGCCAGCGCTGCCTGATTGGCGAAGATCTCAAGCCACCAGAGGTCGCTTTCGGTAAAGTCTTTTCTTTCTTTCTTGTTCAGTATTTCGAGAACGCCCACGCATTTGTCGCGTATGCGCATCGGTGCGGCCAGAATGTTTCGTGTGGAAAAGCCGACAGCCTTACTGATGTTCGAAAAGAAACGCTGATCGGTTTCCACATCGTTGACGATAAGGCTGCGGTTTTTTTCAACAACCCAACCGGCTATACCTTCGCCAGGGTTGAGGCTGAAGCGCTGCACCTCAGGACCTTTCGACCCGAGCGCGACTTCAAAGTAGAGTTTATTATCGTCGGGGTTTATGAGGAGCAGTGAACTCGCCTCACCTTCGGTGAGACGAGTCGCTGACTCCACGATGCGCGTGAGCAGGGCGTTTGGATCGCTGTAATCGCTGTTTATGAGAGTGTTAATCTCTATAAGCGTATCCAGCCGTCGAAGATCAACGTTTTCTGCGAGCATGTGTTGTATCCACGACTCCGAACGCCCTGAGTATTGCTACCTAGTTGGCGTCCTTATCTTTCAGAATGTCACCAAGGGTGATGGTCGAACCTTCGTCATCTTCTTCATGAATGTACTTGTCGAGCTCCTGACGCTGTTCAAGACGTTCGAGCTCCCGTACGGAAAGTCCGAGTTTCTGCTTGGCGGTATTCAGTTCAATAACGACTGCCCGGACGTAGTCACCTACATTGATCTTCTTGATGGCGTCTTCGTATGACTCCTGTCGCGGATCAACGAGTGCGGCTTTGTGTATGAGGCCCTCGATGCCGCCCTGTACTCTCAGGAAAACTCCGAAGTCGGTAATATTGGTTACTTCACCCTCAATGACTGTGTGCTCGGGATACGCTTTCTTCAGGCTGTCCCAGGGATCTTCCGAAAGCTGCTTGATTCCAAGGCGTACGTTCCGGTTCTTCGAATCGCTGCGGATGACCATGCATTCTATTTCTTCACCTTCCTGAAGAATGGCACTGGGATGCTTGTACCGCTTGGTCCAGCTGAGGTCGTCGACGTGAAGGAAACCGTCGATGCCCTCTTCGAGCTCAACGAAGGCACCGCTGTTGGTAAGTTTCTTGATCGGGCGGATCAGGCGAAGTCCCTCAGGATACATGTGTTCGATATGATCCCAGGGATTCGGCATTGCCTGCTTGACGCCAAGACTTACCTTGCCTTCCTGCAGGTCGTAGGCGAGAATCTTGACTTCGACTTCCTGTCCAACCTCAAGCACTTCCTTGGGATGGTTGATGCGGCGTGTCCAGGAAAGCTCGGAGATATGGGCAAGTCCTTCGATACCTTCTTCGAGTTCGATGAAGGCACCGAAATCGGTCAGTTTCGTGACGTGTCCGACGACGATATCTCCTTCGCCATACTTCTGCTCAAACTGATTCCAGGGATCGTCGCTCATGTGTCGGAGGGAAAGGTTGATCTTTTTCGCCTCGGGGTCCATTCGGATGACCTTCAGCTCGATCTTATCGCCTTTCTTGACGTAGTCCTTCGGTCGGGTCACGTGACCCCAGCTCATGTCATTAATGTGCAGAAGTCCGTCGAACCCACCGAGATCAACGAAGGCGCCAAAACTCGTAAAGCTCTTGATGGTGCCTTCGACCACGTCGCCGATACTGATCTTCTCGAAGAACTCGCCACGGTTCTTTTCAACGGTTTCCTCAAGCCAGTCGCGACGACTGAGCACGATGTTGACGCGATTGTCACTGTACAGACGCTCTATGTAAAAGAAGGTATCCATACCTTCGTACTCTTCCGGATTATTGATCCGGTGGAGATCCATCTTGGAGATGGGATTGAAAGCACGTACATCATGCCCGAGATCAATCTCAAAGCCGCCCTTGATGGCACGCTTAACGCGTCCGGGAACCGCCCGATTTTCGGCAGCCGCCTCTTTCATTGTCTTCCAGAAAACCCGCTCGTCGGCTTTTTTCTTGGATACAATGACTTCGCCGGATCGGCTTTCCTTGTTGACAAGTACAACTTCTACCGTATCTCCGACCTTCGGCAGGTCTCGGAACTCGGAGATGTCAATCTTCCCTTCCGACTTATAGCCGACGTCGACGAAGACCTGTTCCGGTCCGACCTCGATGACGATTCCTTCGACGAGTTGCCCTTCTTCGAGCTGGTCGAGGTGGTCAAGATACTGTTCCTGAAGTTGTTCCTGAAGCGGCGCGCTCGCGCCTTGACTAGACTGACTATCGCTCATGATTTATATACTTTTCCTGAAGATTCGAGATGTCTGTGGATAATGCTCAATACCTTGTCACAAACTTGATCTATGGTCAAGTCCGAGGTGTCGATATATATGGCATCCTCCGACTGTGTGAGACTGCCAACGGCCTTGTTTCGGTCGAGTTCATCGCGCTCCGCGATCGTTCGATATATCTCCTCATACGTGAGCTCACTGGTTCCCTGCTCGTGGCGACGGGTGGCCCGTGCTTCCAGGGACGCATCGAGGTACAGTTTGACCTCTGCATCCGGAAAGACAACGGTCGTAATGTCCCTGCCTTCTACCACGACATCGTCGCGTTCAGCGATCTCGCGAAGTTTTGCATTGACATACTGGCGCACTTCCGGCACCGATGAATGGTGTGGCACCCAGCGGTCTACATCGTCATCGTGAAGTCTGTCGGATACCGTTTCGCCGTTCAGGATGATGTCGGTACCTTTCACCTGAATGTCTATGTCTCCGAGCATGGACCTTATGCGTTCGGCGTGCTCAGTAATGCCTTCTCCGAGCGCGTACAGAGTCACCGCGCGGTACAATCGTCCCGAGTTGACGTAGGCAAGCGCAAGAGCTTCGGCACAACGCCGCGCAATCGTACTTTTTCCGCTGCCGGCGGGACCATCAATAGCAATAATCATTCTTTCTTCCCCCGTCGGACTCTGACCTGTCGGCGTTTTGTCTTCGCTTCGGCCGGAGGTGATACTGACGGCGCATCGCTTTCCGACACGGCCCCCGAGTTCTTCATGAACCACTGTATTTCCTGTTTTGTAAGCGGTCTGAAGCGCCCTGGTGCCATGCGAAACAGTTTAACCGGACCAATTCGGACACGATGCACACGCTTCACTCCGAAGCGGTAGTGGTTGAATACGGTGCGAATTTCCCGGTTTTTGCCCTCAAGAAGCGTGACGCGTACACTTCTTGACCCTGCCCGCTCCCAGGTAGTGAAGCGGTACTGCACGCCTTCGATATTCAGACCGCGCACGCAGGATTCAAGAAACTCGTCGGTGACAGGTTTTCGCGTCTGCACGATGTATTCCTTCTCAACCGCATTAGAGGGGTGGGATACCGCCTGAGCGAAATCGCCGTCATTCGTGACGAAAATCAGACCCGAACTGTTGAAGTCGAGCCTGCCGACGGTGTAGAGGCGCATGCCGTATCTGGACTGCAGAAGTTCCACGGCGAGAGGTCGCCCTTCCGGGTCGCTTTGAGCGCAGAGATACCCGGGCGGCTTATGCAGTGCCAGGTAGATGCTTTTTTTCGTGCGGTACACCTGTTTACCGTCGACCTTGATCACATCGTCATCCGATACCTGAACACCGTGCCGGGATATCATTTCTCCGTTCACGCTGACGCGAAGGTCGTCGATGATCGTCTCGCAGGCTCTTCGTGAGCCGAGTCCTGCCTGCGCAAGAAATACCTGTAAGCGCATTGTGTTTTCCGACTCGTTATTCCTGTCCATCGAGTTCAAACCTCCTTCGATCCGCCTCGTCGAGTTTCGGGAGCTCTGAGATACTCGACAATCGAAATACCTTCAGAAAGTTCCTGGTTGTTCCATACTGCACCGGTTTGCCTGGTGCGTCCTTGCGTCCGACTTCCTGTATGAGTTCACGCTGCAGCAGCAGACGCATCATGTTGTCGGCCTGTACGCCCCTGATATTTTCCACCTCTGCCCGGGTTACCGGCTGTGAGTAGGCGATTATGCTGAGCGTCTCGAGGGCTGCCTTGCTGAGTTTATTATCGTTCTTCTTACCGTAGCGTGTTCTCAGCTGCTCCCAGAGGTGGCGTTTCGGTGTCAGGAGCCAACCTCCACCGATCTCAAGGAGTTCAAGTCCATACTCTTCGCCCGCGAGGCGCTCCTTGAGAGATTCTAGACAGGCTTCGACCACATTTCGTGAAAGCCCGCTGATCCGTGCCAGGGTTGCCGTGTCCTGAGGTTCGCTCTCGAGAAAGAGAATTGCCTCTATGAGCGCCGATTCAGTCTTCAGTTCCATCCGCGTATTCCTGTGGAGCCTTTACAGTCGAACGTCGTATCCGGATATCTCCGAACATCCTGTTCTGGTACATTGAGATTCGTCGTTCCTTTACCGATTCGAGAATAGCCAGAAATGCACAGACGACATCAAGAAGCGAGTCCGGACGGATGATCAGATCGGTAAACAGGAACTCCTCTCTGGTGTCGAGCAGTTCGTGTATGAGCGTAACTTTCTCGTTTATCGATACTTCCTCGTACAGATCAATGATCCGTTCAGGCGTCAGATTCGTCATGAGATGCGAAAATGTCTGAAGAAGATCCCAGACGTCGAGTTCTTCCCACATCTCCTCGTCGTCAAGAAAATCGAGGGTACGCTGCTTTTTTTTCCGTTCGATAGACCATTCGGCATGCTCTTCCTGGTCTTTCATGAGGTCAGTCAGTTTCCGGTACTTCTGGTACTCGATGAGTCGGTCGACAAGCTCCTGTCGCGGGTCGTCAATCTCGTCTTCGAGATCCGACTCAACAGGAAGCAGCATTCGTGATTTTATGTAGAGTAAGGTACTGGCAAGGACATAGAACTCGGTAATGTTGTCGAGGTCGACTTTTGTCGAGTACTCAAGATACGAGAGATACTGTTCGGTTATCTGTGATATGGGAATATCGTATATGTTGACTTCCGACCTGCGTATCAGGAAGAGCAGAAGATCAAGTGGTCCTTCGAAGTCTCCGAGCTTGAAACGCTGCGCGTCTGATGTTTGCGGCTGGTCTGAGGAGCCGGTCGCTTCGTCCTGTTCAATCGTTTCCATCTGCAGCGGCTCCTGACCTGACCATGTGGGGGGAGGTCGATTATATCGGCGCGCTGCCGTATTCGTAAATACCCGCCACCGGCAGCTGATCCGCGAAGGACGCGAAGCTTCGTCCGCTTACCGGATCCCTGACATCCGGACGCAACTCAGTCATAGGATCCAGAGCGAACCTGCGCAGGTACATGCGGGGATGTGGTATCGTCAGATTGTCGGATTTGAGAATGCAATCACCGAACAGAAGTATGTCCAGGTCAAGCGTACGGGGGCCGAATCGTGGACCGTCTCCCCTGACCCGCCCACCGGAGCGTTCTATTTCCTGCATGCAGGCGAGAAGGTCTTCGGGGCTTCCGCTCCATCGGCCGATCAGAACCGCGTTCAGGAAGTCAGGCTGGTCAGCATAGCCAACGGGTGTGGTCGAGTACAGGCTGGACACGACTATGTCAGTCATGTGCCTCCCGAGTTCTCTGCACGCCCAGGCTATGTTCTGCTGCCTGTCACCAAGATTCGAGCCGAGACCGATAACGACCTCATCGGTCTCGAGTCCGCTTCTAAACCCGGAGCTGTGCTCAGAACAACTCGTCATCGGATATCGCGCTTTCCGACTCCGCTGCGACCGCTGCGGATGTCTTTGCCGACGACTTCGAAGCCGGTTTCTTTTCGGGGTCGGCACCGACGCCTGCCTGAGCCTTTTCGTCCGGCTCCGGTTTTGCCTTCAGATGAGCAAACATTATGTCTCGAAGCGACGCTTCAAGACGAACGGCGATATCAGTGTTTTCCTCAAGGAACTGTTTGGCGTTATCCCGCCCCTGTCCGATTCGGTCTTCTCCGTAACTGTACCAGCTTCCACTTTTTGCGATCAGATCATGTTTCAGAGCCGCGTCGAGCAGACTTCCGCTCTCGGACAGACCTTTCCCGAAGATAATCTCAAGTTCGCACTTCCGGAACGGAGAGGCGACCTTGTTCTTGACCACTTTTACCCGAACCTTGTTTCCGATCGCGTCTTCGGAACCTTTCGAGATAGTCTCAATCTTCCGCACTTCGAGGCGGACAGAGGAATAGAACTTCAGTGCCTTTCCGCCGGTTGTCGTTTCAGGGTTTCCGAACATGACACCGATTTTCATTCGAATCTGGTTGATGAAAATGAGGCACGTTCCGGATTTATTGATAGTACCGGTGAGTTTGCGCAAGGCCTGGCTCATGAGGCGGGCCTGGAGACCCATGTGACTGTCACCCATGTCCCCGTCGATCTCGGCCTGCGGGGTCAGCGCGGCTACCGAGTCCACGACGATGATGTCGACTGCACCTGAGCGTACAAGGCTTTCGGTAATCTCCAGGGCCTGCTCACCGGTGTCCGGCTGGCTCACCCAGAGCTCGTCGATATTTACACCAAGATTTCGGGCGTAACTCGGATCGAGTGCGTGCTCGGCATCGACGAAGGCGGCAATGCCACCGGTTTTCTGGGCCTGTGCGATGGCGTGGAGCGCGAGCGTCGTTTTTCCCGAACTCTCCGGTCCATAGATCTCTATGACGCGCCCCCGCGGATAGCCTCCGAGGCCAAGCGCCTCGTCCAGCATTATTGCGCCTGACGGTATCGTCCCGATGCCGATGCCCTGTACGCCGGTGCCCAGCTTCATGAGCGAGCCCTTCCCGAACTGCTTTTCGATCTGCAGCCGTGCGGCTTCAATCGCGCGCTGTTTTTCCTCGCCTGTATTCTGCTTCTCAGTGGGCGGCGTTGTCGACTCTTTCTTAGCCATATAAACCTCTTCCGTAGCTGTATTGTATGCCGTACACGGCTGATACTATATACTACAGGGTGAAATGAACGAGCGATTGCTCTTTTCGCCATACTATCTTCCGCGTTCGTGCCGGTCAATTGCAGCGTGTGTTCTGATCGCATTCGCCGTGGGGTCAGTCGGTGCGGTGTACGGGGCCGATTCCTACGAGAGTTATGATGTGTATCTGCTCGCCATGTACACGACCAACGGTGAGTTTCCTTCAGCGCATGACCGGGCGGCGGCAATTGCCTCACGCGATGACCAGCGGGAGCTTGCTGATGCACTGCGTGTCTTCCAGTCCGCTCATGCGGACCTGAGACCACACGAGCTCGAAAGTCTCGTGCGCATGCTGATTGAGCGTGCTGAACGGTCTATTCGCGAGAGCGCCACGATCGCTGACGAACTCGCTGCCTCATTGAGCCCGTTTCTTGACGATATTTCGACACAACCGTCAGGCCTGAGAGAAACCCTTTTGCGGACCGGTGTGCTGTTTCGCGACGATCCGCAATGGAGGCGGAGTCTTCAGGCGGAGGGGCATCGCATTGAGCGCGAAATACGCGATCGTTCGGGCAACCTGTCCGCTGCTGAAGCCGGGGGTGTCGTCGCATGGCTGTATGCTGCCCGCACGCTGTCAGATCCGGTCCTGCTCAGGATTACCGTCATAATCGAGCAACAGGTGCGTAACCGGTCTGTTGTCCTCGCCGCGCGCCGCGCAAGAACGGAAATCGAGCGTTCGATTGACGCATCGACGACGGCCGACTAATATCGAACCCACAAACCAATGCTGTATATAGAAGCCATATGAGAGGAAATTTTGCCCTGTGTTCGACGCGGAGTATGGAAGATTACGTACAACGCGTTGCATACCAGCTTGAAACTTTTCCTGACTTCCATACCGAAGTAAAGTCAGGGAGTTACATCGGGAAACTTCGCACTCTCGTCTTTGCCGACGGTGAAATGGAAGTAGAAGTTCATTCTTCTCTGCGCGGTAAGGACGTGTTTCTTTTTGCGAATGCCGGGCGTAACGACCAGCAACTGTCGGTAGCGGACTCCAAAATGGAGTTGTACCACACGATTGATGCGCTGCGCCGGGCACAACCGTCCCGTATTACACTGTTCGAACCGTATTGCAGCTGCTCACGCAGCGACAGGACGACGCGACGCAACTCTGTCGGTCTGTTTATGCACTACAAAACGCTCACAACCCTCGGGATCGACCATTTTATCACGTATCAGCTTCACAGCGATAAGTCGCGAACGGTGTTTGACCCGGCAGTATGCGCGATCGACGACGTCCCCGCTAACTCGCTGCTCGAAGAGTACATCAGCGATAACTTCATCAAAACAATGGAAACCCTCGAACAGACCGTTTCGGAAGACTGGCTGTTCTGTTCGGTTGATGCAGGTGGCGAGAGTGTTGCGAGAACCTACGCCCGGGCCTTCGGTTCACAGCTCATGATCGCACACAAGACCCGTAACTATCACAAAGCAAACACGGTCGAAAGCATAAACATACTGTCCGATTCCCCCGTACAGGGTAAAACCGTCTGGATTGTCGATGACATGATAGACACCGGTGGGTCGGTATACACCCTTGTGAAAGAGCTCAAGAAACGCGGTGTCGGAAGCATACACATAGCGGCGATACATCCCGTTTTCAGTGGACCGGCCGTTTCCCGCCTGAAAGAACTGTACGATGCTGGTCTACTCGAGAGCATTGTGTGCACTGATACCGTTTCCTGTCCTCCGGATGTTCGCGAAGCGATGCCCTTTCTGCACGTCGTCTCGAGTGCCCGGTTAAGCGCCGAGATTATCATGCGCATTCACGAAGAAAAGTCGCTCGCTCCATTCTTCGAGCCTTTTGATGCCTGGAATTACCTCAGCTCGATGAAGCTCTTTATCTGAGTCCTGAGTCGACCATAATGTCGGGCTCCATGGTGTCAGAACTCACCTTCGGAGCTGAGCAGGATGGTCACGGGGCCATCGTTACTGCTCTGGACCGACATGGGGCCGCCGAATACACCGGTTTCGACGTGCAGATCCTCGTTCTGAAGGGCCTGTATCAGCCGGTCGAAGATGGGGCGCGCTATATCACCGCCTGCGGCACGATTATACGATGGGCGCCGCCCTTTTCGGGCGTTCCCGTACAGGGTGAACTGTGAGACGGCCAGAACCGATCCACCCACGTCTCGAACACTCTGGTTCATTACACCTGCATCGTCATCGAAGATGCGCAGGCCGGCTATCTTACGGGCGATGTACAGCACGTCAACGTCCGTATCCTCGGGCGAAATACCGACGAGCGCCATGACCCCGTGTGAGATCTCGCCGGATACGACACCTTCGCAGACGACCCGCGCGTGCGAAACTCTTGTTACGACCGCTCGCATCCCGTACCCCCGGCCATCCTATCTCGCCGCTGCCTGTAAAAGTCGGATAGCGCTGCCTTCGAGCCGGAACCCTTCCGGGCTTGCTGCATCCCGTCTGACTCGACCAATTACTTCGATCCCGAGCTGGGGATCGATTCTGACCGCTCGTCTGAACTCTACCGGTACGATGGCTTCCACCGTTGCGAAATCTTCGTATCCGACGAGAAAGTCGAAGGTAACCTGCTCATCGCTTATTTCGAGGTTACTCGATCGTCCTCGCCATCTGACATAGGTGCCGTCGTGAAGGACGATGTCGGAGCGGATTTCATCCAGGGCGAAGTTGTCGGAGAAATCGGCGAAGGTCGGGGCGCGCAGATAGTTTCTCAAGGTTACAGCCTGATCCTTCAGCTGCTGCGTAGCGTTCGAATTGATGATACGGTTCACTTCCCGCGCAGCGAGGTTATCGCGCTCGTTGAGAAAGTAGCGTCGCAGGGTATCGAAGACCTCGCGAAGTTCGGAGTCCGAAAGAATGTAGCGGGGAGTTGTATCACGGTTGCTTTCAACCTGTTCAACGAGGCCGGTTCGCCGCGCGAGCTCCGTATGTTCGCTGCCGTCGCGTTCAGGCTCCTGCTGTCGTACGAGTGACTGGGCGTGCGGGACAAGAAACACGGCCACACCCGAGAGAACGAGGATGCCAGCGAGAAGCACGGCGATGCGGGCGGACGGTACCGGGACACGACGGGCCCGGAGATCGGGATACAGTTTATGCATCTGGGCGCTTGCATCGCCGGCATCCCCCCCTTCCCGTCCGAGGCCGTTTCTCAACAGCGTAAGCCCTTTCAGCGCGTATCGGTTTTCCGGGTCTTCGTCCAGGATTTCGAGCCACATCTGCAGTGCTTCAGACGTATCGCTTCGTCCGAGATCGCATGCAGCGAGCGCGAGTCTCGGGGCGATCGCGTCGCTGTTGATCTGTGTCGCACGCATGAGATAGGATCGCGCTCCTCCGAGATCACCGGTTTTCAGGCAGGCCAGTCCGAGCAGATGGAAAAAAAACGCGTTCTCCCGGTACAGAAAAATCTGTGGCTCCAGGGTACTGATGGTTTGAGCGTACTGTTTTCTTCGGTAGTGCTGTTCGGCTGTGCGCAGGGCACCCTTCTGCTTCATTCCGTGCTATCGCTCCTGCGGAGATTATCAAGCTCCTGTCTCAGCGCTTCGATCATGCGCCGGTACTCATCGAGCTCTTCTCGCGAAGGAGCTTCTTCGCGTCTCTGCAGCGTGCGCAGGTCGGAGAGCGCCTGATTCAGCTGCTCAAACGCTTCGCGGGATCGAGACTCGTGTGCCTGTGCTTCTGTCTCTGTTTCCGTCTCTGTGTCCACAGGTGCATCCGCCTGTGAAGTCCGTGTTTCTTGGTCTGCGGGAGGCGGGTCTTCGGCTTGTGCGACATCTTCCTGCATGTCTTCGGCTACATCGTCCGGATCGCTATCGTCAGCAGTATCGGCTGCCGCGTCTGCCGCAGCGGTATCGTCGATCGGGAGTTCTCCCGGTTCATGCAGGACGTAGACGATGAACTCAAGGGTACGGGACTCGTCGGCGCTCAGGGTGTAATCGTGAAACCGAATGCCAATCGCAGCGTCGGGAGCTGTCCCCGGCCCCGAAGTGAAATCGCGTGCTCGTGCGGCCCGAAACTCCCACGGGCTCTGCAGCAGTCGGTCGCGGTTTGAGACGGCAAACTGCGCCGGCTCCGGGTCCAAGGATGCGGCTCCCCCCGGAAGCGGCCATACAGGCAGCGGCAACACGGGTTCTGATCGCAGTGTTTCGCCGCTTGCGAGGGCGATTACCGCGTCGGTGTCCGTTACGGAAACGAGGTCTCCTTCGCGTTCAATGAGACGGTCGGTGCCTGCGGCGAAGCTTGTCCTAATACGCTGTGCGCTTACCGGCAGCCGGGTACGAACGAAGATCGCGGCGGTACCGACTGTAGAGTACGGTGACAGTACATATCTCAGCGAGAACGATCGTGGCCTTCCGGATGTGTTCGTGAACTCAGTCAGTACGTGTACTCGACTTACGTCGGCAGAAACGCGCTGCAGCAGACTGCCGAACTGTATCCTGAGACCGGATACGTTCGCTGTCCCCTCGGAGTTCAGGGCATCGCCGAGACTGAAAACCCTGTTCCCCACCCGGATCTGCGCCTCCGACCGCTCGGGGTTCCAGAGAGCTCCTGTTTCGGGTCTGTCACTGTCGTATTCCCTGAGAACAGCCGAGCCGTTTTCGTGATCGATCACGAAGGTCGGCAGAGACCATGATGCAGGAGCCGTTGACGGCACGTCCTCTTCCCGCTCGCCGGAGGCAGCAAGAGTAAAAAGTGGTGCTGTCAGAATGACTATGCTCATGAAGCCAAGAGTGGCGAGTCCTTTCAGCGCAGCGCGCATGCCCTACTCCTGCTCCTCAAGCCAGTCGGCATATGCTCCTATGAGCATAAGGACCTCTTCCTGAAGTCGCACCGCCTCGATTCTCCGCTCCAGCTCAGCCCTCAGGGTTTCGACTTCCTGCCGGCCGCGTTCGACTTCCTGTCGTGCCTGCTCCAGAGCGCGTTCAGCGCGTTGCAGTTCTTCGGATTCCAGGCGGACCACGCCCTCGCGGGTCGCCCGGTGAGCTTCGCGTTCACTCACGAGGTCGTCGGCAAGCTTGACCTGCTCTTCGGCGCTGAGGCGGAGCAGGTCGATGAGCTCCTGTTCGCGACGGCTCAGTTCGATGATGTCCCGGCGGTACCGTGCCGATTCAAATCGGGGACTTTCGGGATAGCGCGACAGAACGGCTGTAAACAGCAATTCCGCTTCTTCCGGACGACCGAGCGCGAGCAGGCTTTCTCCGCTCCAGTAGAGGGCATTTGCAACAAGAGGATTATCAGGGTAGTCCTCCATGAATGCGTCAAAGACACGAAGAGCCTGCTGGAACGCGGCTTCAATGAAGGCTACGCGTCCGAGCTGGTATCTCGCCTCGGGTACGAAGGTGTGGGTCGGGTCCGCATCTTCGAGATAGCGACGGAATGTCGCCTCCGCTGTACTTGTCCGACCGGCGGCAAGAAAAGAACGTCCCGCCCAGAACAGTGCCGTCCAGCGCTCTGCGCCATCCGTGGCCGATGCCGCAGAGCGAAAGAGCTCGCCGGCAGTCAGATAATCCCGGGCGTCGAAGGCGTCCACTGCCGAGTTATATGTCTCGGCGAAAGACTCGGCTGACAGGGTCGCTGCCCCCGTTGCCAGAAGGAATGCAACTGCTATACATGCAGAACGTAGTCCATGCTTCATGATCGAATACACCTCTTTTAGGAATGTCGTCAGGTTCCACTCCTTTCTGAATATCCGGTCGGGCGACCCCTGTCAGGATACACCTTCGACTATCCGCACAAGCGCTTCCGGTTGTGCACTCGCGAAGAACGCACTCCCCGCTACCAGAATATCAGT
>RECN01000201.1 GCA_007694005.1 Spirochaetaceae bacterium | reverse complement strand
GCTACGCGGTGCTCACAGCGCTCCCGCTCGCCCGTCGCATCACGCCGGAAGAAGCGCGCCGGTTGATTTCCGAGTCCGTCGCCGGTCGGTTGACCGTACGCGATCTCTCGAAGGCCGACTACCTGGAAGCGACAGACATGGTCGCGCAGGCCGGACTCATTAGCGGCGTAGTCTACGATGCACTCCACGTCGTGGTCGCAAGAAAGTCGCAGTGTGAGCGGCTCCTTACCTACAATCTCCGGCACTTCCGCGGGTTGGCGCCTCATCCGATCACCGTCGTGACTCCGTGAGGTCGCCGAGCTCGGTGTACGACCGTGCCCGGTGAGATCTCAAGTGGCGTATCCACGGTGTATATCCGGTGTCAAGTGGCACATCCAGATCTGGCCCGACGACATGAGCCGCATCTCCAACTCGTTACGGAACATAACGACCGCGTTGTACGATATGAGATCGGCCTACGGATTCAGTCCTTGTTTTGACTCGCCATCGGTGCGCTCGCTGACAACCTCGGCATCTAGTTCAAGCTCTCGCCAGATCTTATCATACGGCACAAACAGAAATGGTTTGCGTCTTGTTTCCCGCAGCCCACGTGACTCGTAGAGCAGTTGTGCCGCTGCTTCGTCCGGATCGGAGCCGGTGTAAAGCCTGAGGTATCGGTACCCGCGAGAACGCACTACCTCAATGAGATGGTCCAGCAGACTCTTACCGATTCCCTGTCCGCGGGTTTCCGGATCTACACAGAACCAACTCACCCAACGGGCTTCAGCCGCGTCCTCGGTGCGAGCGTACAGGCCAATTGTTCCGCAGACCTTTCCCGCGTCGTTGAGATATATCCAGGTGTCATCAATAGCGGAAATGCCGACCAGGCGCAAAAGGAGACGAACTGAAGACTGACCACGGCGTCGCCACGCCCAGTAGAACATCCGCTCAAGCGGATTCTGCCATGGGAATACCCGGCGCACGAGATTCTCGGTTACCGCGACCCGGGACTCATTCAGGGTAACAATCATAGTATCCTTCCTTGATAAGTCGAATCTGAACTCAAGTTCAACTTAATTCAGGTGCAGGCATGAGTCAATAGATAATTGAGACTTTGTTCAACTTTTCATCTGAACAAAAGCATGGTACAGTTCGTCATGGCACAAGGCTCCCGCATCCCAAGACAGGACCGTAGCACCCGTACACGAGAACGTATTGTGCAGGCCGCTCACACCTGCTTCGTCGCCAGCGGCTATGACGCAACCCAGACGAAAGACATCGCGCGGGAGGCAGAGGTGTCTATCGGAACCTATTACGAGTACTTCAAAGATAAGTCCGCTGCATTTCAGGTCGTGCTCGACGACTTCTATGCGGCTTTTGATGAGCTTCAACTGGAGCGCTTTTTGGCGGATGACACTGGAGAAGAAGGTTTCCTATCCCTGTTCGGAGCGCTGCGTCACTGGGCGCTGTCCTTCGGGCATCTCTTCGCAGACTTCGCAACACTCGCCGTGCGAGACTCAGCGTTCGAAGAATCTCTACGGCTGTTCGAGTCAAAAATCGAATCCAGAATCGAGACGATACTTCTCGAGTCTGTGTTTTCTCAACAGCCGGACCTCACAACCGATGCGGCACGTCTGATCTATACCCTCACCGAGGCGCTGCTCCTGCGATCTGTCATTGAGCTGGATGAGGATGCTGCCAGCAGGCTGCTCCGAGAGGCTTCCATCTGCCTGAATGCGTACGTGCGTGTACGAACGGGAGCGTAGAGTACCTGCATACGGTCTCCTTCGCTCGTGACCTCAATGATCAGACCGTAGCCCGCGATTGCCCATCCGCGGCCGGTACAGCGCTTGAGGAAAGCGCCCGATAGTGCCACGCTGTTGGTAGCAGTCATTGAGCACAAGGAGTCTTTCAATGGAAAATTTCAAGTTTTATAGTCCAACAGAGTTCGTATTCGGCAAGGACGCCGAGAAAGAATTGGGAGAGCTGATTGTCGGCTCGGGTGCAAAGAAGGTATTTCTTCACTACGGTGGTGGTTCGATCAAGAAGACCGGGCTCTATGACCGTGTCATACAGAGTCTGAAGCAAAAGAACATCGATTTCCTAGAACTCGGTGGGGCCAGGGCGAACCCGGTCGATTCACTCGTCTACGACGGCATATACCTGTGTCGCAAGGAGGGCTGTGATTTTATCCTCGCGGTCGGAGGTGGCTCAGCGATCGATTCGGCGAAGGCGATTGCTGCCGGGGTGAAGTACGACGGCGATTTCTGGGACTTCTTCGACGGAAAGGCGACGATTGAGGATGCGCTGCCAGTCGGCGTCGTTCTTACCATACCGGCGGCAGGCAGCGAGGGATCGGTGGCCACGGTCATAACGAAGGAAGATGAGGGGCTCAAGCGTGGTGCAGGCTCGGATCTCCTGCGACCGAGATTTGCCATCATCAACCCTGAACTGACCTACACGCTTCCGATGTGGCAGACCGCAGCGGGCGTCGTCGATATGATGTCGCACATCTTTGAGCGCTACATCACGAAGACCGAAAACGTGATTCTGACCGATCGTCTCTGCGAGGCAACACTGGTGTCGATCATGGAGGCCGCACGGAGGATCGTCTCGGATCCGAAGGACTACGAAGCGCGAGCGACGATCTGCTGGGCCGGAACAATCGCGCACAACGGTATCCTCGGGGTCGGCCGTCAGGAAGAATGGACTACGCACGCGCTGGAACACGAGCTCAGTGCGCTCTACGACATGACCCACGGTGCGGGGCTCGCGGTGATGTTTCCGGCGTACATGGAGTACACGCTCGAGGAGGACGTTGAACGCTACTACCGCCTCGCCACGAAGGCCTTCGGTGTGCCGGAGAACCATAACAACAAGAAGGCTGTCGCGCGTGAAGGTATACAGCGCCTGAAGGGATTCTTCATCGAAATCGGAATGCCCGTTACCTTGAAAGAAGCCGGTGCGAAGAAAGAGGATTTCCCGAAGCTGCTTGAGACCCTCAAGAAGAACAAAGGAAACAAGTTAGGCTCTTTCATGAAGCTCAAGCTATCGGATGCGAAAAAGATCTACGAGATGGCCTGGGAGTAGCGGGGGCAGTCAGCTACGGGGGCGACGAGTATCACCGTGGAGCCTATACCTCGCTCCGACTCGATGTGCAGGGTTCCTCCGAGCTGTTCGGCCAGTGCGTGCACCATGGTCAGGCCAAACCCGGTGCTACGCTCCTCCGGGTCCATACCACGTCCGTTGTCGGATACTGTCACGGTTAGCTGTCCTGCCAGCAGGTGCGCTTCAAGCGATATTAGCCGAACCGCTCCGGCTGAAACATCGGTAAAGGCGTACTTCATTGCATTGATCACGAGCTCATTGACGATCATCCCAACTACGGAGAGCTGCTTAACGTCCAGGGAAAAATCGTCGCACATCACCTGCAGCGTCACTGCATCCCCACCGGGAAACAGCGCTATCGCCTTTCGCACCAGCTCACCAAGGTACTCACCGGCTGAGCCGTGGTCGTGGGCTTCCGCCCGGTAAAGCTGGTCGTAGAGCACCGCCATGCTCTGGAAGCGACTACGTGCGTCACTCAATGCGGCCACCGCTACCGGGTCATCAATCGAGTTTGCCTGCAGCGAAAGAAAACTGGACATGGTGTTCATGATGTTCTTGATGCGGTGCTGCACCTCCTTAATGAGGGTCTCTTTTTCCCGAAGCAGTCGCCGGGCGTGCTCCTCGGCGCTACGCTGTTCCGTTACATCAACATCAATGGTAAAAAGCTCCCTCGGGCGCCCGGGAACATCCACCACGGCAAAGCTGGTCCTTACGCCCACACGGCTTCCGTCCTTACGTATGAGCCAGTCTTCGGTAGCATCGGCAGGAGGACCGGAACCGAAGGCCGCGGCAATATTAGCTTTGACTGCATCGTGCAGCTCTGGCGGAACTACGAGATCCAGGATGTTTCGTCCCAGCGCTTCCACCTCGGTATATCCGTATAAGGCTTCCGATGCAGTGTTCCAGTAGAGCACTTCGCCGTCCGGGCCCACGCTCTGAACCGGCACCCCTCGGATTCCATCCAGAAGACTCCTGAATCGCCGAGCATCGTCCTTCAGCAGTTGCTCCGCACGCTTTCTCGAGGTAATATCCAGGCGTATGCCCATAATCATCAGCGGATCACCGTCGGTGCTGTGGGACACAACCCGGCCCCGATCAAGTACCCATACCCACCGTCCGTCGCGGTGACGTATCCGGACTTCTGCCTCATACTGGTCTGTCTCACCGCGCAGGTGCTTTTCTATCGCCTTTCGAAACACCGGAATATCCTCGCTGAGTAAATAACTTGTAGACGCATCAATCGTCACCGGGAGCAGTTCTTTTCTGGTATACCCGATGATTTCGGCCCAACGGTCGTTTATGATCACATCTCCGGTTTGCAGGTTCCATTCCCAGGAACCGGCGCCAGTACCTTCGAGAATCTCCGACAGGCGCTGTCTCTCCAGACGCAACAGTAGCTCCGCCGCCTGGCGGCTCTGTATGGCGCCAATCAACTCTGCCATGATCGCCAGAAGCTCCACTGTGTCCTCGGCGAAATCACGAGGACACCGCACAGCGTCAAAACCGACGTAGCCGGAGTACACTCCATTTTGATATAGCGGTAGCAGAAGATTGGACTGTATCCCCTGAGGCTCAAGGAGATGCCGGATCGGGTCGTTCTTCGGCAACCCCTGAACGGTGGGTACGACGAAGCGCTCTCCCCGACGATGGACCTCAAGAACCGTGGCGATATCCTCCAACGGGACCGCCTGGAGATTCGCGATTTCCGGCTCGATCCCCGGAGCGCACCACTCGAAGGTGTTGACCGAAACGCCCTGATCCCAGTCATTGCGAAACACGAAAACCCGATCGAATCCGGTGTAGCGACCGACGTCGGCGAGCATCCGACGTATAGTACAGTCAACTTCATCGAGAGGTATATTGACCATATCCCGGGCGAGGGAGGTCAGCAGGCTCTTAAGCTCCTCGTGGGAGCGCAGAGTGTCGTCGGCCTGCTTCCGATCCCCGATGTCACGACAGAAACAGATAAAATGACCGCCCTCACGATCGAGGAAGGACGTCGAGATTTCGGTATCAACAAAATCGCCATTCCGACGTCGATGTCTGGTCTCAAATAACTCCGACCCGTTGGCGCGGACTCGCTGCAATCGCTCAGCGATAACTGAACGACTGTCGTTGACATCCAGATCAGAAACATGCATCGACAGTAGCTGCTCCCGGCTGTATCCTGACATTCGGCAGTACGCCTCGTTTACCTCGACTATATTCCCGAGCGAATCTACCACCCAGAAACCGTCCACGGTGGTCTGTAGGGTGGCGTCCAGATATTGCGAGTGCTCTCGCAGCAGGCGATGAGCTTCGAACAGACGAAACGCCATACGGATCGACGCAAGCAGCACGGTCTCACCAGAGTCTTTTACGATATACCCGTAAGAGGTGATCTTCTCCGTCCGTGTAACCACTTCCGGTTCGGTGTGTGCAGACAGAAACACGAGCGGAACCTCCCGCTGCCGAAGGATGATCTCCGCGGCTTCGATGCCGTCCATACCCGGACCGAGATTAATGTCCATGAGGATCAGATCAACCGGTATTGCCGAGGAAGCCACCGCGTCGACTGCCGCTTCTCCGGACGTCACGACTCGAACCGCATACCCGCTCTTCTCGAGGGTTCGCTTCCCGGCTATCGCGATGAGCGCTTCATCCTCCACCAGAAGTATCGACTTCCTGTCTTTCATTTTTATTCTGCCTACGTAAGAATATTTTAGTGTAAATGGGAAGCTACCGCCACTATAACGTTACCACCGGAGCTCAGCCCGCGATTGCCCATCCGCGACCGGTACAGCGCTCGAGGAAGACGTTGAGCGCTACTACCGCCTCGCCACGAAGGCCTTCGGTGTGCCGGAGAACCATAACGACAAGAAGGCTGTCGCGCGTGAAGGCATACAGCGCCTGAAGGGATTCTTCATCGAAATCGGAATGCCCGTTACCTTGAAAGAAGCCGGTGCGAAGAAAGAGGATTTCCCGAAGCTGCTTGAGACCCTCAAGAAGAACAAAGGAAACAAGTTAGGCTCTTTCATGAAGCTCAAGCTATCGGATGCGAAAAAGATCTACGAGATGGCCTGGGAGTAGCGGGGGCAGTCAGCTACGAAAATGAACCAGTATTCGATCCCGCACAAAACGGGTTGCCTGGGTGTAATACGATAGAAGTACTGCACTTGTCTCGTACAGATCATTCAGGTACCCGGCGGCAGTTTCTGCATCATCCTCATAATCGTGGGCAAGCTGGTATCGTAGTTCCCGAAACTCCTGCCACTGCTCCGCATCGGCAATGACCTGTGCTCGCTCGAGTTGTGCAAGTCTATCAAAGACAGTCAATGATTCAGCATCTTCGCGAAGGTATCCAACAATGACAGGAAAAAGCTTTGCACCCAGGGCATCCTGGAGCTTGGTATAGCGGTATATCAACTGATCGACATGTGCAATCTGTTCGTTCGAGAGTGCCCGGTACGAATCTTTCGTGAGAGGAAACAATCGGGAACACTGTCCACGGGCATACTCTACTCGTCCAGCATGAATGTCACACTCATGGAGCGTTGACTGCAGCTTCGCCTGATCTCCATCGTTCATACTCACTGAATCAATACCCCTTCGGTAGACGCTACCCGATGGATGGCGCGCTCTTCGGAGTCCGGAGTTCTCAGGACCACGTCGATTCGGCGATCACCGATTCGCTTCTTGAGTCTGACAAGAAAACGGATCTTCTGGTGCCGCGCTGCGGCGAGATTCATTCCGGTAGTCACCATAAGATCAATATCTCCGCCCCGGGCAGTATCATCAACGCGCGAACCAAATAGCGTAACCGTAGCATCCGGTCCAAATATTTCACGCGAAGTCTGAAGGATATCTGTCCGCTGTTTCTCTGTGAGCCGCATACATACATACTGTATCGGTATACCGACGAAATCAAGGTGCCAAACGTTTCACCGTTCCTTCGGCGCCCGCGGCAGAGGCGGCGTGGTCGGACGAGCGGGGGCATCGGGAAACACACGCGCGAGGTCTACGGTGACCTCGGGTACGGTCCTTGAGGTCACGCTATCCGTAGCGCCGTACGCGTCAAGGCGGAGAAAGGAGCCCGACGCCTCGTCACGCAGATATACCTCCAGGACGTGCTCGTCGATGTCGACGATCCAGTACTCCCCCACCCCATACTGCTGGTAGACACCGAACTTCCGCTTCCGATCGGCAAATCCCGTCTCCGGCGAGAGGATTTCGATGACCAGCTCCGGTGGACCGTCGATGCCGCGCTCGGTAAACAGATGCTCTGCACAGGCTACCAGCAGATCGGGCTGCACCACCGTGGGACGGGCGTCTTCATTGGCCGGGGAAAGCTTTACATCCGTGGGCGCTGCAAATACACGGCATGGCTTGTCTTTAAGAGCGCTATGAATCTGCGCAAACAGTTCTCCACTGACAGTCTGGTGGACGAGCCGCGGCGCCGGACTCATGGCGAATGCTTCACCGTGGATCAACTCGTATCGCTCGCCCTGTGGCCATTGTGGCCAGGAGAGATAGTCGTCGTAGGTATAGGTTTGATCGTCGGCACGCTTCGCGATTCCCATAGCTACAGTATAGCGTCAGAGATGGTGTGGGTGAAGGACGAGGCGCTGCAATCATGATGATACGCGCCATGAGCGTCATCGGACGAAGCGCGTGAATCCTGACATTTTACCTAGGGTATTATTGTCTTATTCGACATTCTGCGGTAAGGAACCAGTACTACCGTCAAGCGGGCCATGAGTTTCATTACTTCGACTTTCAACGACAGGAAGCAGAACTCACACCGATATTCCAGGCAAATCGTGACCCTGGACGAATCATTCAAGAGTTGTCACTAGTCTCCGGAAAACCGCTGCAGCCGGAGGAATGCCGGAAGCTGTTGCGGCCTGGTCTAGCCTGCGCGATACGGCGGGTTTTTCGTGAAGCGGCACGGCAGCTACACGCCGAGCAGGATGAGACGACCAGAAAGTTCGTGTTCAGCGAGTTACCTTCGAAC
>RECN01000045.1 GCA_007694005.1 Spirochaetaceae bacterium | reverse complement strand
GCACATAAACATTTTTGTCAACGAAATTTTGTATTTTCATTGTTCTTTTTTTATGAAGTTTATTTGTCATCTCTCTTCGTGCGGGTGACGATTACCATTCATTCGTAACCTCAACCCCAATCAGCCTGCACCTTTCACCCGTATAGAAAGGTATGATGTACATAAAAGACATGCCGCCTGAGGACAGGCCGCGGGAACGTAGTGCCGGCACTGGCGCGCACGCGCTATCGGATCGTGAACTCGTCAGTGCCGTGCTCGGCTCAGGCATCAAGGGCAAACGCATCGATCTGCTCGCCGATGAGGTACTCGGCATACTCGACCGCGCCGGGTGCTCGCCCCATCATCGGCAGCTGCTTGTGAGCTACCCCCTGTGGAACACCAGAATATCGAGATTCCGACTCAAACGATCATTCCGACACCACGCGAAATCCCAGAATTCCCTCAAAGTCTAGTTCAGGACTCCTCCGTCCAGACACCCACACGTCATCGGATTCGCTCACCGTTAGAGTAGCCCGAAAGATGTCCGTACTGTCTACACGGTCAAGCCAAGTGCCCGAATTCCGGCCGCCTACGAACACATCATGATAGCCCGGCATTCGTAACTCAATCGTTACTTCGTCTCCATAGTGAAGTGGTCCGTGTTCCGGCGCTATCAGTTCTATGTTATCCCGATAGAAGGGAAGATAAAGCTGAGGAAACTCATTCGGTGTTCCCGTCTGTGATACGACGCTGAGATCGGCCATCCACTCGCCTTGCTCAGCACCAGAATCCAATGCGATTAGTCGCACCACCCACTGCCCCGCCCGTGGGAACAGCGCCTGAAGTCGCCCCTTTCCATCGTTTGTACGAGCAATGGTTCTGTATTCATGCGGCACCCCGTTGGTGTCGATCAGAAGGGCTCGCAACACCACTTCGTCCTCAGGTACCGGAAACTCAATTGTGAACTCATTGTCAACACTTGCATTCTCAGTCAGTCCTTCGAATGGTCTAAAACCATGCGAAAAAAAGGCACCCCGGTAAAGGGGCAACGCGGCGAACGATTGGGCCGACACAGGGTTTGCCAGAAGCTGATGGCTTGCGTTTATCGGAAAGTGTGTAAAGATCATATGCTCGGGCTCCAGAAACAGATAGGCAGTACTATACCTGTGCTCAAAGCGGTCTCCGGCTAGACCTCCGGCATTCCAGGTGCTATCGACCAGATACCAGACGCCATCGATATGAACAGCATTCCATTCATGATTAGGCTCATGAGGAACCACCGGTTGGAGAGCAGAGGATTGGTACCCCCTCCCGTAGCCAGGTATCACGTAACTGGGTATATCCGTGTGAGAAACTAACGCGTGAAGAAGGTTCGCATATCCTGAACAGACCGCAGTACCTCGAGTCAGAACATCCCGAAAGTGCTGACTGGGATAGTAGTGGTCCAAAAACAAGGCATCCACGTCATATTCAATATTCAGTGTTATCCAGTCGTGAAGAGTCTTTATTCGCAAAAACGGGTCTTGCACACCGTCGGTTAAATAGGCTGAGAGCTGCCGTGCAAACACCTCAGGGTCTCGTTGTCTCAAGGATAGAATATCCGGAGGGACGTTCGTCGCCCGGGCTTCAGGTGGGCGCCGGCGGTATACGGTGACGTCGACGCGTTCGGCATCCGGTGAGTAACCGGGCTCAACCACTTTTGCTGCAGGCGACATTCCATGAATGAGACCATCATCATTCGCATGAGTCTCAGTCTGGAGCAAAGACAGCGCGAGAAACGCGCAGGTTATTACGATACTCGTTCTCATAGTGATGGCTCCCTTCAATGGACGTACACAGCGTGATATAGATATCTCAGACAGTTGTTGCCACAGGTTTCGAACTGGTCGCCACGTACGCACTCCCAGTGCCGCACTCCGACAAAAGCAAAGCTTTATGAGCCGGACCCTGTATATTTCATGAATAGAAATACCCGCACATAAACATTTTTGTCAACGAAATTTTGTATTTTCATTGTTCTTTTTTTATGAAGTTTATTTGTCATCTCTCTTCGTGCGGGTGACGATTACCATTCATTCGTAACCTCAACCCCAATCAGCCTGCACCTTTCACCCGTATAGAAAGGTATGATGTACATAAAAGACATGCCGCCTGAGGACAGGCCGCGGGAGCGCATTGCCACTACTGGGGCGCACGCACTGTCGGATCGCGAACTCGTTTGTGCCGTGCTCGGCTCAGGCATCAGGGGGAAACGCATCGATCTGCTCGCCGACGAGGTGCTCGGCATACTCGACCGCGCCGGGCGGGGGCTCGGCTACGAGGATCTGCGCGCGGTAAGCGGGCTCGGCGAGGCAAAGTCGAGCGTGCTGTGCGCCGCGTTCGAGCTCGCGCGGCGAGTGTATTCCCCGGACCCCTCCCGCATACGCGTGCCGGCGGATGTGCTTCCGGCGATACGGCACTACGCCGACCGCAAGCAGGAGCACTTCCTCTCGGTGTCGCTGAATGGAGCGCACGAGATTATCGCAGTGCGGGTGGTGTCGATCGGGTTGGTGAATCGCACAATCGTGCATCCAAGGGAGGTGTTTGCCGATCCGCTGACCGATAGAGCTGCGGCGGTAATCGTTGCCCATAATCACCCGAGCGGGCAGGTGCAGCCGAGCATGGAGGACCGGGATGTCACGCGCAGGCTCAAAGCCGCAGGCGATACCCTGGGGCTGAAGCTACTCGATCACGTGGTGTTCAGCGCGCTCGGATACTACAGCTTCCTGGAACACGGTGAGCTATAGCTCACAGGAGGCACAAGACAACCCGTGATGTTTTAGCTATTCTGTCCCGGTGCTTCACACGGGTGCGTATCTGGAAATCAGAGGAATCTCAAAGGCCTTCCGCGACGGGCGCGGAAACGCGGTAACCGCGGTCGACAGACTGTCGCTTCAGATCGACCGGGGAGAGTTCGTTACCCTTATCGGGCCGTCCGGCTGCGGGAAAACCACGACACTCCGTATCGTTTCGGGGATGGAAGAGGCGGACTCGGGTGATATCCTTCTCGAAGGCAAATCGCTGACCGGGGTACCTCCGCAGCAGCGGAACATGCCCATGGTTTTTCAGAGCTACGCCCTCTTCCCTCATATGACGGTGTTCGACAACATCGCGTACGGTCTGCGAACCCGCGGTATGACTGCGAACGCCATCGCACACGATGTTGCGCTCGCATCGCAGATGGTCGATCTCGCGGGCGTTGAGCACCGCTACCCCGGTGAGCTCTCCGGCGGGCAGCTCCGGAACGGTCGAAGTCTCGACTTCAGGGGCGACACTGTCCATTCCCACAGGTCGATGTGAGGATGGTCTTGAGTCCGGCGCCCCGGTGCGGCTGGCGATCAAGCCCGAGGTCATCAGCGTGAATCGCGAGAAGAGCCCGTTTCCGGTTACCGTGGATGTCGCGTCCTTCGTCGGACCGATTACCGAGTACAAACTCCAGTTTGTTCACGAGGGTTCAGACGAGCCGCAGATAGTAACCGCGATAGAGTCAAACGTCGAAGGTATCACGACCGTCTATCACGCCGGTGAAGAGGTGTTCATGCACATCAACGCGGACCAGGCCAGGGTCTATAAGGTTTAAGAAGAGGATACACGGTGCGCAGCACGTCCCGTACCGCGGGGTACCTGACTTTCTGAGCCGCTTCATCAAAGCTGAACCAGCCGATCTCTACGATTTCTTCGGGCTGTGGTACAAGGTCACCGGAGGCAGATCGGGCAAGGAAGTACACGACTTCCTTGCTCCTGCCGTTCGGTTTGGTGTAATGGATCGTCATGTGAAAGTCCGGGTCAAGATCAACGGAAAGCCCGGACTCTTCCCGGACCTCCCGGAGCGCGGCCTGGCGGTCGCTTTCCCCGGGCTCCACGTGGCCCTTGGGTAAACCCCAGTCGCCGTCATGCTGGCAGACCAGAACACACTGCCATTCCATAGTCTCGTCTGCACGCACAACGACTGCGCCGGCCGCTCGTTCGTCGAAGGTCATGCCGACAGACCTCTCATGATTTGGTGTCCAGATAGTCGGGACTCAAGGCCTGGTTGATGCGGGCGGCGAGCCCGATCGTTTCGCCGTAGGTAAGTCGCCCAACCGGCACCCGCACGCCGATTACCTCGCCGGTGTCCGATCGCGCCGGCTCTATGCCGCGTGCGCGCTGTATGTCGTCTTCGTGAATATCGGGGAAAATCAGATAGCGCTCTGGATAGTCGGGGTTCAGTTCCACGACACAGCGTTTCACCGCCGACCGGGGGAGCGTCAGGTGGACGCCTTTCCACCTGGTATCGAGCTCGAACACCGAGTCATTGAGGAGAAGGTCAAACTCCTGCCGTTGGACCCGGGTAAAACGATACAGGAGACGCAGACCAACTGCGGCAACCAGCAGAAACAGGATGATCTGCACCTCGCGACTGATCTCCGGGGAGAGTGCCCAGATGACGAGTACGAGGCTCAGCACGGACATGAGGCGGAATCTGATCGCCCGGCCAAAGGCACGTGGCCGCCACAGAAAACTCACGACGTCGTCGCTCTCGTACTCGCGAAGCAGGCCTGAGGTCGGATCGTGGTATCCGGCCGCGGCAACCGGGGCAGCGACGAAGGTTTCGTTCTCGTCGAGGTTCCGGGGATGCGCAGGCAGGCCGACGCGTTCGGGAAATCCGGAGTTGATCGGCGTTTCCGTTCCGGCGATGCGGAAACTGAGCGTTCCGCCTCCATGAAGATGGACACGAACGGGAACGCGCCCCCGGAAACCGGCTTCGCCGATTTCGATGTAATGCACCGACTCGTAGTCGAGCGCCACGCCGGGCATGGCCCTGACAAAGAATGATTCCTGAAGTACAAGCTGTTGCGATATCAGGTCGAACTCCAGGTTGGCCGGAGGTCGGGAATCAAAAAGGATAGAGAAACCGAGGCACAGGAGAGCCAGGCCGACTCCGCTTGCCGCCTGCATGAGGTTGGGCTGCAGAAAACGGCTGGTGGCGTACAGCCCGAAGAGTACCGAAAGAAGGCCTGCAACTACAAACAGACTCCCTGCAGCAGAATACGGCTGCGGCGCACAGGGCAGCACGATGGAGCCGGGTGCGGGAGATTCCACTTCTTCGTGTTCCGATATGTCGCGTTCATCGCTCATGAGGCTGTACAGTATAGACAGAGCGGCGCTAAAACGCGACCCCGGTTCGCCGCCTGCACGCCCGGTCTGGCCTATACCGCATTCCTGCTCGCATTCACGCTGGCAGCAAGGCTCTTCACGATGAGCTTCTCGAAGGATACCGCGTCGTCATCGGTGTAGGTGCTTTCACCTTCGTCACGCGAACGAAGCTGATCGAGTGCGTAGCGCTGTATAACCAGCGAGGGGAACACCATCTGTTCGCGCAGTTCGATGGACCTGCGGACCACCGGATCGTTTTCGAGCAGGACGGACTGCCCCGAAAGGCTCTTGACTTCGTGTATCGTCTGCTGAGCTTCGTCGAAAACCATTTTCCAGATCTCGCCAAAGCGCGAATCCCGCTGCAGGTAATACGTCAGGGAGAACTGTGTCTTCTGCAATGCCTGCATGGCGTTCTCTACGAGGGTTCGAAAAAACAGGCTGCGCTGGTAGAGTTCCCGGACCTCAGCATCCCTTCCTTCCTGGCGGAACCGGGCGAGGCCCGTGCCGAGCCCGTAAAAACCGGGAACGTTCTGCTTCAGCTGGCTCCAGGCCCCGACGAAGGGAATGGCTCTGAGATCCGAAAGCTGAAAATCCGAACTCGCCGTTCGTGAGGTCGGGCGGCTTCCGATATTTGTCATTCCGTAGTAGCGAAGCGGACTGCACTCGAGAAGATATGGAACGAAGTCGGGACGAGCCTTGAGCTTGAGATACTCGGCGTTGCATTGCGCCGAGAGCTCTTCAAGGATCGCGATGTCCCCGCTGTCGAGTTCGTACATGTCTTCAGGGAAGAGCGCAGCATCTACACCGGCCGACACCAGCTGCTCCATGTTGTGGGTCGCAGCCGGTGCATTTCCGTACTTACTCGAGATTGTCTGCCCCTGTATGGTCAGGTGTATCTCCCGGCTCTCGATGTTCTTTCCCAGGCTGCGATAAAACTTATGCGTATTCCCACCACCGCGCGCCGGTGGCCCGCCCCGCCCATCGAAGAAGACGACCTGATAGCCATGGCGCCTCGAAACCTCGGTGAGCGTCTGCTTGGCCCGGAATATCTTCCAGTTCGCCGTCATGTACCCGCCGTCCTTCGTACCGTCCGAGAAGCCGAGCATGATGGTCTGAATGTTCCCGCGGGCAGCGAGGTGCCTCCGGTACAGCGGCATGCTGTACAGCCGGTCCATGACGTCTCTGGCGCGCTCCAGGTCATCGACGGTCTCAAACAGCGGTACGATATCAAGGGCAAAGGCGGCCTCTTCGCTGCCTGCGGCGTGAGCAAGAAGCCAGACCTCCATGACGTTGGCCGCGTTTCGGGTATTGCTGATGATGTAGCGATGAACGCCACGCTCACCGTTGAGGTACTGTATGGAACGGGCGGCGCGAAGGCTCTGTACGGTATCCCGACTGATACCATCCTCAAGATCATCCATAATTTCGCGATCGAGCGGAAAGAGATCCGACAGCTCTTCAATGAGCGCAAGCCGTTCGTCGACGTTCAGGTCCGTATAGCTTCGGTGTCCTCCCGCAGACTCGAGCACCGCCGGCGGAGCTCCCTGATCGTTACGGTAACGCGCAAGCAGTTGCACCAGGGTTGCGACCAGCTTCTCGTGAACACGGCTGTCCTGTCGTATGTCCATGGTCGCGAAATGAAAGCCGAATATTCGCACCCGGTAAATCAGATCGTCGAGCAGATTCACGTAGAGCCCGCCGTGGCGTTCCTGTATCTGCATCCTGAGACGGCGAAGATCATCAAGGAATGCCGCAGCCGAATCATAGCCGAGATCCGCCCGGTCCTCGCAGCCGGAAGCGTCGTCGACGTCGGCACCTGGATGCACCGTGTAGGGATGCGCCGTAAAGTTCAGCCGCTCGTGAATCGCTTCGACCGTTTCGACGACGCCGTCGAAGGTCAGACGGCGAAGCAGCCGGCTCATATCCTTCAGGTACAGAGAGAGTATGCTCGTTCGAAGCATATGACCGATACGAACGGTCAGATCACTGGTGACAAAGGGATTACCGTCGCGATCACCACCCGGCCAGAATCCCAGCTCAAGCGGTGAATCAAAGTCCAGAGTTTCGGTATCTGACAGACCGGCCGCGACGAGGACCCTGCGGTGTATATCAGGCACAGTCGGGTAAAAGACGTTCTCCATGAACCAGAGCAGGCTCTTTGCCTCGTCGAAGGGAGTAGGTTTTTCCCTGTTCTTGAAACGCGTCATGCCCATCTGCAAAAGCAGGTCGTGCACACGCCGTATATCGTTCGCGTCAAGTGCCGTGCCAAGATCGGTGAGTATGCCGAGAATCTCATCGGGGTAGAACTGCGTGGGATGGGCGGTCAGTACCAGGCGCACGCGGTAGTGGCGCAGGAGCGATACCAGCTCGTGATGCCGCTGTTCGTTTTCTACACGACCGAGAAGCTCGCGTAGACTTCCCGGCCCGTCGACGTCGCGTATGCGGGAGTACGCCGCGTCCTCAAGTGCGTCAAAGAGCACGACCTGGCGCTCGACGAGCTGCATGAACCTGAACAGCACGTCAATGCGATCGTCTTCGGCAACACCGGACATTTTCTCGCGAAAGAACCTGTCCACCGCTTCCGCCGGAGTCCTTCCCCGTTCAAGGTGTTCACGTACGAAGGCCGAGAAAATCGGCAGCATGATACCTGCGTCGGTGACGCCTTCAAAGGGAAGTGTGAGAAACATGCCGTTAAAGACATGGTACTTCATTGCAACATGTTCTTCGAAGGCCTGCAGGTTATCCATGCATCACTCCCGGAGGTAGCGCAGATACCAGTCGATTGCGTGTGCCGCGACCTGTGCGAGCGCGCCTTCTTCTTCAAAGAGGTGAGATGCATCAGGGACGATGCGCAGCTCCGACGGACCGGTAAGCTGCTCTCTCGCACGCTCGTTATACTGCCGCACCTGGTAGTCGAAACCGCCGACGATCAACAGCGTCGGCACCTTCACCCTCTTGAGATCACTCAGTACAAGATCGGGGCGCCCCCCCCGGCTCACGACTGCCCGCACATCGTCACGCCCGGCGGTGATCACCTTGAACGCTGCCGCACTGCCGGTGCTCGCACCGAAATACCCGATCGGAAGTGTACTCGCCCAATCCTGTTCGAGCGCCCAGTCGGTTGTCGCCGCGAGACGTCCCGCCATAAGCGCTATGTCGAAACGGTTGTCGGGGTCTTCATCTTCCTCCGAAGTAAGAAGATCAAACAGCAGCGAAGCGACACCTGCGTCGGATAGTTCCTGGGCCACGAAACGGTTTCTCGGACTCATTCGGCTTGATCCGGTGCCGTGTGAAAAGATAACCAGACCGATCGCATTCTCAGGTAGAAACAGGCTACCCGGAAGGCGAACGTCGGAAAGGGATATCTCGATATCCCGGGATGCGTCTTCGCTCATGCCTTCAGGTCCGTCGACTGTATATACCCGACGTTTTTTCCCTGCATGCTGCGCCGCGCGGTCTGCACCGAGCCTTTCGGGATATCAACACCCCGGGTACAGTCCGCGATCACAAAGGTTTCAAAACCACAGGCAACCGCATCCTCGGCAGAGAAGCGGACGCAGACATCTTCCGCGAGCCCTGCGATGTAGACTTTGCTGACTCCGAGGGTCTTCAGATACCCTTCCAGCCCTGTCGGAGTTTCATGGTCATTCTCGAAAAAGGCCGAATAACTGTCCAGGTTCACCGATGCTCCCTTGTGCAGCACCAGATTGAGAGGCTTTCTGTCGAGATCTGAGTGAAAATCAGCCCCTGCTGTCCCCTGTACGCAGTGAGCCGGCCAGAGTTGCTGCTCGACTCCATCGTGGGTAACCGTATCACCCGGTTTGCTGCCGGGATGCGAATCGGCGAAGCTCACGTGCCCTGCCGGATGCCAGTCCTTGGTCGCAACGACCAGCGGAAAACGGTGCATGAGTGAGTTAATGCGGGGAATGATGGTGTCGCCGTATTCTACGGCAAGTGATCCACCGGGGCAGAAATCGTTCTGTACGTCGACAATCAGAAGGACAGAGTCTGTCCGGTCAGTCCGTTGTTTCATACGCAAAGACTACTCATTTTCCCGGCAACTGAAAAGACAGGGCTATCTGAGGATCTGCAGGACTTCGTCGATGTTCCGAAACGCCTGCGCCACAAGACTCTGCGCATCGGAGTCGAGCTCGCCGAGCTCCGGATCGGCGAGAAGCTCGTCTATGGCACGAAGGGCCTGTGCTGCCGAGAGATCGTCGTTCATTGCCCGCTCGAAAGTATCGGTCAGTCGTCGGGCAGGATGGGGCTGCTCGAGATCCGGCAGCGGTAAGGGATCTGCGGGTATTTCGTTCGGTGCGACCGTCGACTTCACGCGCTCCCTGAGTCCGTCGAGAAAGGCAGCCGCCGCTCGCATGCCGTCGTCGGTGAAGTTCATGCGGGAACGGTAGTGTACCGACATGAGCATGTACCGAATGTGATGCGCATCGAATCCTGCTTCAAGCAGATGCCCGGGGTAGGTCACGTTTCCCGCACTCTTGCTCATGACTTCCCCGTCAATGAACAGGTGCTCACCGTGGAGAAAGAAGCGGGCAAACTCCTTTCCCGTATAAGCCTCCATGACCGCAATGTTGTAGTCATGGTGACGGAACAGATTGTCTATGCCGCCACACTGTATGTCGATCTGATCACCAAGGTTTTCTACAATCATCGCCGGATCCTGTATGTTCCATCCCGGTCGCCCGCGCCCGAGCTTGGTCTCCCACGATGATCCTTCGGGCATGACTCCGCCCTGGTCCTCAGGATGCCACAGGACGAAGTCACCAAGGTTCCACCGCCGGCCTTCGTAGGTGTCATAGCCGAAGCGAACACTGCGTTGTGGCATCCTGCGCGTGTCGAGGCCGTACAGATGCCCGAAGCGCTTCGCCTTTGTCGGGCGGAAGTAGTATTTGCCGTTATGCTCATACGCGTACCCGTCGTCACAGAGCTTCCGGATGATCCTGACAGCCGTATCGACAGACTCCGTTGCCCGGGGAATGCGTTCCGGCAGCTTGAGCCTGAGCAGCCCGGTCTCACTGAAGAAATGCTCCTGAACGGCCCCGGTTATCGCCTGTATGCTCTCGCCCGCTTCGGCGGCTTCGGATACGGTTTTATCCTCCACGTCGGTGAAATTGATGACGCGGTGGACGGTATATCCGAGATACTCAAGATAGCGCACGAGCAGATCCTCGTACGTGAAACTGCGATAGTTGCCGATATGCGGTCGCCGGTAGGTCGACGGTCCACACGTAAAAATCCGGACGATCCCCGGTTCACGGGAGCGGAACAGTTCTTTACGGCGGCCGAGGGTGTTGGTCAGAGTGAGGCATTCTCGTGCTGTGCGCATGCCATGAAGCATACCCACGGGAGCACGAAAGCGTCTACGGCTTCCCCGTATCAGTGTCCGATCGGACCGGCTGCTGATCGAGGCTCGCCCGCATTCGTGCGAGGTGTTCCGGGTAGTGTTCAGCGGCCCACGTTATGAGTCGTTCCCGAACGTTGCAGCGGAGGTCCCAGAGCGACGGCGCGTCACCGGCACTGATCAGCACACGAAGCTCCATGCACCAGGCCTGCGCCTCGGTTACCTGCACGATCCCGACCCGACCGTCCCAGAGAGGCTCATCCTGAAGGATCCGCGTCAGTTCGGCTCGTACCGCATCGATCGGCACCGCATGGTCGAGGTAGAGAAACACGGTCCCGAGAAGTTCACTGGTAACCCGGGTCCAGTTCTGGAACGGCGTCTCGAGGAAATAGCTGCAGGGCAGAATCAACCGGCGCTGATCCCAGATACGCAGGACGACGTAGGTAATCGTGATTTCCTCGACCTTGCCCCATTCACCTTCGGCGATGAGTACGTCGTCGAGACGGATCGGTTGTGTGATCGCAATCTGAAGCCCGCTCAGTATCAGCCCCAGAGTCCGCTGTGCCGCGAGCCCGATTATGAGACCAGCGACACCTGCTCCGGCGAGCAGGGCTGCACCGACCTGCCGAACGGGCTCAAAGCTCAGGAGCCCTATTGCGACACCGAGAAGGACGACCACCACCACCGCAATCTGCCGGATTACCCGCACCTGCGTATGCATCTTTCGGGCCCTGAGATTATCGCGGACATCCACCGGATTGCGGTGCGCTACATAGCCTTCAAGCACGAAGAACTGATTTGCACACAGCCAGGTCACCAGAACGATGAAGAGCAGCGACACGACCCGCTCGAGAAGCTCGATCTGTGCAGGGGGAAGGTCGAGCAGCGGCTGCACGGCAGATACCGCGAGCAGGGGCAGAAACCAGATTGCCGGTCGGCCTATGTATCGAACGAGGAGTTGAGCGAGAACGCGGTCGCCGCCACCGAGCAGTTTCCGTATGACGAATCGTACCAGAAGCGATAAAAATACCGCAGCGAATGCCACAGCGAGCAGCATCATCCAGGGTCCGACTGCATCCGCGTACGCCACCAGGTTCACAACGTCAACTCCTCCAGGTCGACCGCAAGTCCGGGCAGATCGGGGCGCGCAGCCTCGATCCGTTCCTTTCGGGCGATCACACAGGCCTTTGATTCGCTCCAGCGCTCAAGAAGACGCTTCGCCGCTGCCTGTACATCGGACGGCGTCGTTCGTATGAGTGAGTCGCGTTTGATCTGCCGCAGTTCGTCGGTGATATTCAGGAGATACCGCCTGAGATCGATCATGTTCGACTCCGAGGGTGAATACGGCCGAAGGTCCTTGCCGACGATACCAATAACCGCAAGCTCGACGTCGGTCGCACTCGGTGGCGCGTCGGCGTAGTGTTTCAGGCTGTCCTCAAAAGCACGGAGTGTCTCTGAGATTCTCGGATCACGATAGCTCGCGAAGGAAAACAGCCCTTCGGTCGCCGACGAGACCGCAAAAGCCCCGTAGGCGCCACCTTCCATTCGAATGCGCTCCCAGAGAAATCCAGTCCGCAGCAGATGACTGAGAACCAGCTCGTGGGCGTAGCCGTCGTCGTCCAGCCTGGAACCGGGGAGAACGCAGGAAATATAGCCGACGTCACCAGGCACCCCGTAACCACTGATCGCAGCTCCAGTTCTCGGGACGAAGGTCACCGGCACGGACGGTGTCGTTTCTTTGGTAATCGACTCCGCGAACTCCCGGATAAGGCGTTCGGCGAGCGGCAGATCGGGGGCTTCGGCAGACACCGACGCCTTGATCCTGTCGGCGGTGAAGATCTGCTTTCTCAGGGTCTCAAGCGACTCTACAAAGGCGGACATGGAACCTGCGATCTTCACCTCGTTCATAAAGTCGAGCTGCGCTATCCCTCTGAAGCGGTTGCTCAGCGCCTCCGCGGCAGACAGACGCGACGCGGCTTCAAGACGCGCGAACGCGCTACCGCTTGGAAGCACGTTACTTCTGATGTCGTTTCTCGCTTCCACAAAGAGGTCGCGGATACGGCGCTCGTCGGAAAAATCCGGCGTCCGCAGACAGTCGAAGGCAAGCGCACTACCGGTTTCGACGGTTGAAGCGAGAGCCTTCAGCCGTATGTAGAGGTATGGAACAGGGTCATGTGCTCCGAGAGGCTGATCGACATCGACACCACCCGAGAAGCCTCCTGTTGTCAGGTCAAGCCGCCTCGCAACCTCGTCGTATGACATACCCGGAACGCCTACGTCGGTGATCGCATTTGCGAGGAAGGGAGCGAGGGGAAGCAGGTCATCGTCGATGCCGCGCAGATCAAAAGCAAGGTCGTAGTAGACAATACCTCCGGTCTCGATCGCATGCGTCAGTGCGAGACCCCCACCTTCGAGGTTTCTGACCTCGTGCTCGATACATCTGATTTCACGCGGCACGTCGGCGAGGGTCAGAAAAGGAATCGTCGCGAGTGCCTCCGGCGAGTCCACCTCGCGCTGCATCCGCTCGAGGGCTTCGTTTTTTTTCCTCAGGTTTTCGATGTCGGCATCGCTCATCGCCTCGCGTATCCCGGCAAGCTCCTGCCCTACCCTGGCTTCCTCTTTTTCGGCACGGTTCGGATCGGGGCGCACGACAAGGGTTGAGCGATGCGGGTTGTTAATGAGATACCGGTCAATGAGCGACTCGAAATACCCGGGATTCTCCGTGAGCTCTTCACGAAGCCGGGTAAAGGGTTCTTCGAAGGCCAGCGTCGCCTCAGGCGCTCCTCCGTGCAGCCAGCCCCGGAGCGCTCGCCGCATGAGTCGGAGCCCGTAGCCGACGCCCGGTCGCTCTCGGTGGCTGAACTCCATCTTCCGCAGCGTTCCCTCGATCACGTCGGGATCGATACCGTTATCACGAAGTTTTCTGAGCGTAGAAAAGATCACCTCTTCTATTTCTTCACGCCGCTCAGGATCGGTCCCGCGGAGTCCGGCGGAAAACACGATCTGCCGGAGCTCAGTTTCTATACCGGTCGGTGCACTGAGATCCTCGCCGAGACCGCTCTCGATGAGCGCTATATACAGGGGTGAGCCACTTCCGCCGAGAAGAATATCGGCAAGCGCACTGAAGCGGATCAGCTCATCGGCCCTCGTACTTTCTGGCAGGAGCCAGTTCACGGTAACCGAGGACTGACGTTCGATCTCGGGATTCTCCGTCGGATATTCGGCAAACTCTACTCTGGGACTGTCCCAGGGACGCTGCACACCTACATCTCTATCAGCCTCTCCCGCATTGAAGGAAGCAAGAAACTCCGAGTGCAGAAAATCGAGATACCGGTCGGTGGGGATATTGCCGTAGAGAAAGATCTTTGCGTTCGAGGGATGATAGGCCCGGCGGTGAAACTCGACGAAGTCCTCGTAGGTCAGCTGCGGTATGTCTTCGGGTCGGCCGCCCGAGTCGAATCCGTAGGCCGTTTCCGGGAAAATGGATCGTATCGACATCTCGCCGGCAATTGCATCGTGCGTCGAGTAGGCACCTTTCATTTCATTATACACGATGCCCGAATAACTGAGGTTTCCGTTCTCATCGACCAGCAGCCTGTGACCTTCCTGCCGGAACATTTCCTCTTTCAGAAGCGGGAAAAATACCGCGTCACCGTACACCTTCATGAGGTTGAACAGGTCTTCGTCAACGGTACTGCTCGCCGGATAGACGGTCTTGTCCGGGAAGGTCAGCGCGTTGAGAAAGGTGTACATGCTTCCCTTCAGCAGCAGCAGGAAGGGGTCCTTGACCGGATATCGCTGCGAGCCGCAGAGCACGGTGTGCTCGAGAATATGGGCGACACCGGTTGAATCGCCGGGAATCGTCTTGAATACAAAGGCGAAAAGGTTTTCCGGGTCATCGTTGGAAAGGTGATAGACCTCGCAACCCGAGGCTTCGTGCCGGAACAGGCGTCCGACGCCGCGATATTCGGGAAGGGGCGTGTCTGATACGTGCAGGTAGGCCTCGTGCTCCGAAGAACGCGCGGCGGTCTGATTTTGAGATGTGCTCATGCCCGGCATGATACACGGACAAGGGGACGAAACTCTACCGTCAGATAAACTGAATATCGGTCAGCAACGTAAGTTTGGTCTTGGTTCGTTCGTCTGCCGGATTAATGTCGAGCGCTTTACGGAAACTCTGCACTGCCTTCGCGTTATCGTGCATGCCGTAGTATACCGTTCCGAGCATATAGTGCACTTCGGCGAAATGTGGTGTCTGTTCGGCGAGCTCGAGGAGAAGCGGAAGCGCTTCCTCGTACTTCTTTGCTTTCACCATCAGCTGCGCAAGATACATGTTGGCGATGATGCTTTCTTCGCTCTGCACCTTGAAGGCTTCAAAGCCTTTTGCCGCGTCCTCGTCGTTTCCGAGATACATGTGGATCAGACCGATGAAGTAGTTCGCGAGAGCGTGACTGTTCTTTCCTGACGCGACCCGCTGGAAGGCTTCGAGCGCGTGCCTGAGATGTCCCTTGCGGTAGAAGCAGACACCGAGCTTGTAGTACGCGAGATTGAACTCGGGATTCAGCAGAATCGCCGCATGATACATTTTTACGGCAGAATCGAGCTTTCCGCAGGAATAGTACACGTCCCCCAACATGAGACGGACGAAGGTACTCTTCTCGTAGGTGTCGCAGAGTGCCTGAAACTTCGGCTCAGCCTCTTTCCAGTGACCGGAAAGATAGGAGTTCATAGCATCAATGTAATCGGGATCCGCGTAGTTCAGTTCCATAGTCGCCAAGTGTACACCGGCCGTGTCGGCACTGCAATAGATTACCCGATCGACGGCCGGCGATACGTGCTCAGACCATATTTCGGGGGTTCAGAATGTCGTTGAGTTCGGCCTCGCTGACAACCTGCGCCTCAAGACATACGTCCCGTATGGTCCGTTTCTCCTTAAAGGCCTTGTAGGCGAGTTCGCTCGCCCGATCGTATCCGATGGTACGCGCGAGCGGAGTGACCATGGCCGTGCTCCACTCGATCCAGTGCTCGCAGCGCTCGGCGTCGGCGGTAATACCGTCAACACAACGTTCGGCGGCGGCCGTGCAGGTAGCCGCGAGGGTTTTCATGGCGTCAACCGTCTCGTAGGCGATCAGAGGATTCATCATGTTCAGCTGCAGCGGCCCGTTCTGGGCTCCGATGCTTACGGATAGAACCTGTCCCTGGACGTGAGCCGCTACCTGTATCATCATCTCGGGGATAACCGGATTGACCTTACCGGGCATGATGCTGCTTCCGGGTTGAAGGCTCGGCAGGGCGATTTCGCCGAGCGCGCTGCGGGGCCCGGAGTCGAGCAGGCGCAGATCGTTGGCAATCTTCATGAGGGCGACCGCGAGGCCGTTTATGGCTCCCATGAGTTCCACCTGTGCATCGCGTGATGAAATGCCTTCAAACGGCAGCGGCGACGGCCTGAACGGCAGACCGGTCGCGCGGGCAATCTCGGCGACAACCGCGGGGCGGTAGTCGGGATGGGCATTCAGGCCCGTTCCGACGGCCGTTCCACCAAGCGGAAGCTCTTCGAGAGATGCGGCTGTACGCTGAATACGGTCGTGCGCCTTGCGAATCTGCAGCGCAAAGGTGGCGAATTCCTGCCCGAGTGTCATAGGTACCGCGTCCTTCAGATGCGTTCGCCCGAGTTTGACGACGTCCTTGAACTCTTCTGCTTTCCGGTCGAACGACGTTGACAGTTTCTGAACGGCTGCAAGCAGCTCACCGAGAACCATGCGGTCTGCGACGTGCACGGCAGTCGGAATAACGTCGTTAGAACTCTGCCCGCGATTCACATGATCGTTCGGGTGAACCGGTTTTTTGCTGCCGATCTCCCCACCGAGGATCTCTATGGATCGATTTGAGAGCACTTCGTTAATGTTCATGTTCCACGAAGTACCGCTCCCGGTCTGAAAGACATCGATGGGAAAATGCTCATCCCAGGTGCCGGCGATAACCTCGTCGGAGGCCTGTATGATTGCCTCGGCGATCTTCCGGTCGAGCTCTCCGAGATCTGCGTTTACCACCGCCGCGGCCCGTTTTATGTGACCGAGAGCGCGGATCATGGCGGTCGGAATTCGCTTGTCGGAAATAGTAAAGTTCTCGACCGCCCGCTGGGTCTGAGCGCCGTAATAGGCTGATGCAGGGATCCGCACCTGCCCCATCGTATCGGTTTCTACACGAAATTGTTCAGTACTCATGGTCGGTATCATACAACGGGACATTGGTGCCGTGACAACTCGTTTTCGGCATTGTATACTCCCGGCAAGACATTCAGGAGAAAAATCATGAAACAGATTGGCATCATAGGCGCCGGCAATACGGGCGCCAACACCGCGTTCTTCCTGGCCGAAAAGCAGGTTGGACGTGTTGTACTCCAGGACTGCAAGGAAGGCCTTGCGATAGGAAAGGCACTCGATATCATGGAGGAAGCTCCGCTCGCCCGATATCAGTTCAAGATACAGGGAACCGACCAGGAGGAGGAAGCACTCAACTCCGACGTTATCCTGCTCGCGTTCGGAGCAGTCCGGCAACCCGGGCAGGACCGGACGAGCGTCTGGGACGAAAACCGGAAGCTTGTAGAATCGTTTGCCGGTAAACTCAAGGGCTTCGGCGGTGTCGTCATCATCGTGACAGAACCGGTAGACGCCTCGGTTACGCTCTTTCAGAAGGTTTCGGGTATGGAGCCCGGACGCGTCCTCGGTATCGGCGGTGCCCTCGACGGCGAACGAATGCGGTATCTCGTATCCCAGGAGCTGCACTGCGTGACCGAAGACATCGATGCCCTCGTCATCGGCCGTCACGATAAAAGCATGATCATACCTCAGGACTACACCCGGGTATCGGGTATTCCCGTGCGCTACCTCATGGACCAGTCCAGCCTTCACGCAATCATTCAGAAGGTGAAACACGCGGGCGACGTCGTCCTCGAAACGAGCAAGCGCAGCAGTGCCTTTTACGCGCCTGCAATGGTAACCGCGGATATCATCAGGGCAATTCTCAATGACAGCAGACGCATGTTCAGTGTCTCAACCGTACTCACAGGCCAGTATGGGGTAGAGAATGCGGCGCTCAGCATCCCTGCAATGATCGGTGAACACGGGGCCGAACGGCTCTTTGAGCCGAAGCTGACGGATGAGCAGCTGCAGAAGTTTCGTGATTCGGCTGCCGCGATATCGGCGCTCGTATAAACCCAAGGAGTACATCTATGGCAAAAGTATCAATTATCGGAGCCGGCAACGTCGGCGCGACGACCGCGTATTTTATCGCAAAGCAGAACATTGCAGATGTGGTTGTTCTCGACGTCGTCGAGGGCATGCCGCAGGGTAAGGCAGCCGACTTTCTTCACGGTTCGGCATCTGCGGGTTTCAGCCGCAGCACCCACGGAACCAATGACTACGCAGATATCGCCGGGTCGGATGTCGTCGTACATACCGCGGGCATCCCGCGAAAACCGGGTATGGACCGCATGGACCTCCTGAAAACGAACGTGAACATTGCAAAGAATGCAGCTCTCAATATCCGCAAGTACGCTCCTAACGCGGTGGTTATTGGTGTCGCAAACCCGCTGGATGTGATCTGCATGGTTCTCTACCGGGAAACCGGATTTCCCGTCGAACGCGTAATCGGCATGGCCGGCGTTCTCGATTCGACCCGTTTCCAGTACTTCATAGCTGAAAAAATGGATGCATGGCCCGGCGACGCAAAGGCCATGGTGCTCGGAGGCCACGGGGACAGCATGGTTCCCGTTCCGGATTATACGTCGCTCGGAGGCTTCGCGCTCCCTGAAGTAATGGACGACGAGACCATCGATGCCCTGGCGAACCGCACGAAAACGGGCGGCGGCGAGATCGTGAAGTATCTCAAGACCGGAAGCGCATACTACGCACCGGCAGCGAGTGCGGCGAAAATGGTCGACGCAATCATTACCGGTAAGCGTCGCGTCTGTGCGGCGAGTGCCTACCTCCAGGGCGAGTACGGCTACCGGGACATTTTCCTCGGCGTGCCCGTTATTCTTGGATCAAGCGGACTCGACAGAGTCATCGAGCTTCCGCTGACCGACGAACAGAAAACCGCACTCGACCAGTCGGCAGCCGCCGTCAGGGAAGGCGTTGAGACCCTCAACTCCATAAGTTGACGGCGCTACGCTTCAGCGATCCATGATTTCCATGGTAGGCTACGAGCCGCGGCATACCGTGCCGCGGCTTTTTTGTGCAGGAGGGTCAGTCATGACCGAACACAGTTCCTTCTTCAATCCGTATACGCACGGCTTCGCCCGGGTGGCAGCTGCGGTCCCCAGGCAGTATCTCGGTCAACCGGCACGCAACGCCGAGGACACGATCGCACTCGCGCGTCTCGCTGCAGACCAGGGAGCAGTCTGTGTAGTGTTCCCCGAACTCGGTCTTACCGGATATACGCTCGACGATCTTTTCCACCAGACGACACTGCTCCGGGAGGCCGAAGCGGCTCTCGAGATGGTGCTAAAAGCGTCGCTGAGCATAGACACCATTATCGTGGTCGGTCTTCCCTTGCGCCGTGAAGGTGCGGTCTGGAACTGTGCAGCGATATGCTGTCACGGAGAGGTCGTCTGTGTGATACCGAAAACCTACCTGCCGACCTACCGCGAGTTCTACGAGAAGCGCTACTTCGCCTCAGCACGACAGGCGACGTTTCAGAGCATTCTGCTTGCAGGCGAAGAGACACCGTTCGGAACCGACATTCTTGTTGACGTGCCGGGCATACCCGACTGCACACTGCACGCGGAGATCTGCGAGGATCTCTGGGCGCCGGTTCCCCCGAGCACGCAGGCCGCGCTTTCAGGTGCGACCATACTCCTGAATCTCAGCGCGAGTAATATAACCATCGCGAAGGCAGACTACCGCCGTCTTCTTGGCGCAGGCCATTCGAGCCGCTGTCTCGCCGCCTATGTATATGCCGGCGCAGGTGAGGGCGAGAGCACGACCGATATGGCCTGGGATGGACACGCCATGATCTGGGAAAACGGTCTCCTGCAGGCTGAGAGCCGTCGGTTCGCCCGCGAAGAACAGCTCATCTGTTCCGACATCGATCTGCAGATGCTCGTGAACGAACGGATGCGCATGACGAGCTTTGCCGATGCGACTGCTGACCACGGTCACCGCATGCGACGGGTGCAGGTTCCTGACCTGCGGATGCCACGGCTTACGTCCCTGCCCCGGCGGACTGTCGCCCGGTTCCCCTACGTCCCCGCCGACTCAGACCGCCTCGATGAGCGCTGTTTCGAAGCCTGCAGCATACAGGTTCAGGCGCTCGCGACCCGGCTGGAGGCAAGCGGTATACAGCGCATAATCATCGGGGTATCGGGAGGCCTTGACTCGACCCATGCCCTGCTCGTCGCCGCCCAGACTATGGACCGGCTGTCCCTGCCGCGAACAAACATACACGCCTATACAATGCCGGGTTTCGCGACTTCGGAACGCACGAAAAAGAACGCGCACGATCTGATGCAGGCACTCGGGGTCACGGCACACGAAATCGATATACGTGACGCGTGCGAGCGTGTCCTCAAGGACCTCGACCACCCGGCTTCGCGAGGTGAGGCGGTGTACGACGTAACCTACGAGAACGTGCAGGCGGGCGAGCGAACGAGTCGCCTGTTTCGCCTCGCCAATCACCTTGGAGGTATGGTGCTCGGAACCGGAGATCTGAGCGAACTCGCCCTCGGCTGGGCGACATACGGCGTGGGAGACCACATGAGCCACTACGCGATCAACGCCTCCGTACCAAAGACGCTCATTCGCCGTCTTATTCGCTGGGTCGCCGATACCGGCCCGGTCTCAGACGCGGCAGCCGATGTCCTTCGGGAGATACTGTCCACCGAGATCTCTCCTGAGCTTGTGCCCGACGACTCCGGTACCGGGGGCGAGAAACCCTCACAGCGAACCGAACACTTCATCGGTCCGTACGAGCTGCAGGACTTTAATCTCTATTACACGAGCAGATACGGCTTTGCTCCGGCGAAGGTCGCGTATCTGGCATACGCTGCCTGGCGTGACCGATCACGCGGGGACTGGCCGTCAGATCTCGCAGCAGATGAGCGTCATGAATACTCACTCGGAGAAATCAAGCACTGGCTTTCGGTCTTTCTGAAGCGGTTCTTCGGTATGAGTCAGTTCAAGCGAAGCTGCATACCAAACGGTCCGAAGGTAGGCTCGGGGGGTTCCCTTTCGCCGCGAAGTGACTGGCGCGCACCGAGCGATCTGAGTGCCACACTCTGGCTCGAAGACCTCGAACGTTCGGTCCCCGACGAGCTTCCGATGGAGCTCCCGGCAGCAGACACGTAAACGGGCGCAAGCTGCACTGCCGCCTGAATTCCGGATTCAGGCGGCCGACAGGCACGGGTCTATTCCCGCTCGGACATAGGAACAAATGGTCGATCGATTTCGCCGACGTAGATAGACGACGGACGATAGAGGCGGTTGTCGTGGCGCTGTTCGATGATATGGCTCAACCAGCCGCTTGCACGCGACAGGGCAAAGATCGGAGTAAAGAGGATGGTCGGAACACCAAGCATGCGATACAGGGCACCCGAAAAGAAGTCAACGTTCGGATAGATCGGTTTCCCTTTTTCTTCCATGCGTTCCCGAAAGACCCGCTCGACTTCCTTGAGCATATCGTAATAGCTGGTATCTCCCTGCTGTTTTCCGAGATCTTCGAGATAGCCTTCGATGATGATCGCCCTGGGGTCCTTCGCACGATATACACGATGCCCCATACCCATAACCTTACGCTTCTCGGACAAGGCCTTGCTGACCCATTCGCCGGGCGACAACGACGCGTCGGCCTCGATCTCGTCGACCATGTCCATGACCTTTTCGTTAGCACCACCGTGCAGAGGTCCGTATAGAGCACCAACTGCAGCCGCGATAGCACTGTAGCAGGTGCTCAAGGTCGACGCGACGACTCTGGCCGTGAAGGTCGATGCGTTGAGACCGTGCTCGGCGTGAAGAATCAGACAGCCGTCCATGATCCGACCTGCGAGCTCGGATGGCTTCTCTCCGTTCAGCATGTAGAGAAAGTTTGCCCCATGGCTCAGACTCCTGTCCGGATCGACGATCGGAAGGCCCTGCTGCACACGGTGCCATGCCGCAACGGCGCTTGCGAGCTGCGGAATCAGGTGCTCTGCGTAGAGACAGTCGAACTCGGTATCCCGACAGCCCTCCGGCCCGGAATACGCGGCAAGATAGGGCACGACGGCCTGAAGCATTTCCATGGGATGGCTGTCCCGGGGAAAATCGGTGATCATCTTCTTTACCGGATCTTCGAGCTTGCGCTTCCCCCGCATAGCGGACGAAAAATCCTCCAGCTGTTCTTCATTCGGAAGCTGTCCGTACAGCAGCAGGAAGGTTACTTCTTCAAAGGTACAGTGCTCCACGAGGTCCCGAATGGAGTACCCGAGATAATACAGGCGTCCGTTCTCGCCATCCACCTTGCAGATTGTGCTCTCGGCGGCTACGACGCCCTCAAGACCCTTAGAAAACCCAGGATTAGACATACTTTCTCCTCAATGTTGTGTAAAAACGATTTCTCTGTTTCGCTGCTGTGTCGCGATCTACACGCTGTTCAGTGGCATTCCCGCTGCCGATAGTGCCGCTTCGCGAACAGCCTCCGGCAAGGTTGGGTGAGCGTGAACCGTCCGTGCGAGATCTTCGGCCGAGCCACAGAACTCCATGGCGACCACGACCTCGGAAATCAGGTCTCCTGCCGACGGCCCGATGATGTGGCACGCGAGCAGGCGGTCGGTTTCCTCGTGTGCGAGCACTTTCACGAACCCGGCAGTGTCACCCGTGGCCAGGGCCCGTCCGTTCGCCGCGAAGCTGAACTGGCCTTTCCGGTACGGGATACCCGTGTCTTTCAACTGCGCTTCGGTTGGTCCGACCGACGCAACTTCTGGCGAAGTATACACGACATTCGGTATGACATCGTAATTCACGTGACCTGCCTTACCGGCGATTATTTCCGCAACCGCAACGCCCTCATCTTCGGCTTTATGCGCGAGCATGGGGCCACTAATAATATCACCAATCGCGTAGATGCCGTCTATATTGGTCCTGAAATGGCGGTCAACCGTGACTCTGCCTTTTTCGGTCGCGACTCCGGCTTCATCCAGACCCGCACCCGCAGTGTAGGGACGACGGCCGACCGACACGAGCAGCTTATCGCCCTCGATCGACATATCAGAACCATCCGGTCCTGTGGCCTTGAGCGTCACTGCCTTCTTTGAAGCCTCTGCACCGGTCACTTTCGTGTCGACGAGTATCTTCACCCCGAGCTTTTCAAGCTCTTTCTGCAGGGCTTTCGCGAGCGCTGCATCCCAACCCGGAAGGATCTGCGGCAGGAGCTCGACAACGGTCACGGCACTGCCCAGCCGTGCCCAGACGCTCGCCATCTCAAGGCCAATCGCGCCTCCTCCGACGACGAGCAGGCGCTTCGGTACGGCATCGAACCCGAGTGCTTCTGTGGAACTTACAATCATATTCCCGTCGAACTTCAGGAAGGGCAGTTCGACGGGCTCGCTCCCGGTTGCAAGAATCACGTTCTTCGCCTGCAGCCGTTCCTCGGTATCGTTTTTGACGACTACCGTGTGCGTATGTGCATCCCTCGACGCAGCCTCTATGCGCCCGGTCCCGGTATACACGGTGACCTTGTTCTTCTTCATGAGCATGGCAACACCACCGGTCAGCTTCTTTACGACGGTGTCCTTGCGCTTCATCATGGCCGGAAGATCCAGGTCAAGCTTTCCGACCTTGATCCCGTGCTCCGCTGCGTGATGCCCGACCATGCGAAATTTTTCGCTTGAATCCAGCAATGCTTTCGACGGGATGCATCCTATGTTCAGGCAGGTTCCCCCGAGCGTTTTTTCTTTTTCTACTATGGCAGTGGAAAGGCCCAGTTGTGCAGAACGGATGGCAGCTACATACCCGCCCGGCCCGCTTCCGATTACCACAACATCGAATGTCGTACTGTCAGCCACAATGTTCTCCTGTTCCTAAAGTCCGATCAGCATCTGTGTAGGATCTTCAACGTATTCCTTAATCTTCTTCAGGAATCCGATCGCGTCTTTCCCGTCGATCATGCGGTGATCATAACTCAGCGCGAGGTACATCATCGGTCGCACGACAATCTCGTCGTTCACGACCACTGCGCGCTTCTGTATGGTGTGCATACCGAGTACTGCCGTCTGCGGCGGGTTCGGGATTGGTGTTGAAAGCATCGAACCGAACACCCCACCGTTTGAAATCGTGAACGTTCCTCCGGTCAGATCGTCGGGCATGAGCTTCTTTTCGCCGGCACGGTCTATGAAGCCGATGATTGTGCGCTCGATGTCGGCGAAACTCATGTGTTCGACGCTCTTGAGAACCGGGGTCATGAGTCCGCGTTCGGTCGAGAGTGCGACGCCAATGTTGTAGAAGTGATTGTATACAACTTCGTTTTCTTCGAGATACGCGTTCACCTCGGGATAGGCCTGCAGCGCGAAGGTTGCCGCTTTCACAAAGAAACTCATAAAGCCGAGTTTGATGTCGTGGGCCTTCTCGAACTGGTCCTTGTACGCAGAGCGTATGGCCATGATTCTGCTCATATCGACTTCATTAAACGTGGTAAGATGAGCCGAGTTCTGCTTCGAAGCCACGAGATTGGCAGCTATCTTCTTGCGCAGGTTGCTGAGCTTCTTCCGGGTCTGACCTCCCTGTGCCGTCGCGGTTTGCGGTCGCGTCGGGGCTGAGGGCACACTCTCCTCGGATCGGGCGGGCGCTGTGTCCGCCGCGGCCGACGCGTCAGAGGAAACCGCCTGTAACACGTCCTCTTTGGTCACCCGGCCGCCCTTACCCGTACCGGTGAGCTTTTTGGGGTCAACGCCGTGTTCGACTGCGGCCCTGCGAGCTGCCGGGGGCAGTCCATCGAGGTCTGCCTCGCTGGCATCGGCGCCGCTGGCAAGAGTACCCTCAGGGGTTTCAGTCCGGGTCCCGGTCTTCGCGGGGGATTCCGACGGTTCACCGTTTCCATTCCTGCTGTCGTCGTTCGCTTCCGCAGCGGAAGCTTCGGTGTCGATCTGCCCGACGACCTGTCCAACTTCAACCTCGGTGTCAGCTTCAACCCCGTGCGTAAGCACTCCACTCGCCGGAGACGGCACGTTCAGGGTTGCCTTGTCGGTCTCAAGTTCGAACAGATCATCTCCCTCCTGCACAAAATCGCCCGGGTTCTTCAGCCAGGCTGCGAGCACGCCTTCCTGCACACTTTCGCCAACTTCGGGGACCATAATATCCTGTTTCATTCATTATCCTCGGGAAAAAGCAGTTTCAAGTATGTCCCTGAGCTGACGGGCATGGTCGTCGTGACTGCCCGCAGCAGGACTCGCCGCTGCCGGTCTTCCTATATAGTCGATTCGTGGTCGTCCAAGCATATCCTCTATCCACGTATGTACAAAGGTCCAGCCGCCACGATTTTGTGACTCCTCCTGCACCCAGGCAACGCGCTTCGCGTTCGGATACGAGGCGAGAACACTCTGCATTCGCTCATCGGGCCGGGGATAGAACTGTTCGAGACGGACTATGGCCGTCTTTGTATCCCCGCGCTTGTCCCGCTCGGCAGCCAGATCATAATAAACCTTTCCACTGCACAGGAGAAGGTTGTCCACCTCTGCAGATTGCACGGCATCGTCTATCACGGTCTGGAAGCACGAGTCGGTAAAATCAGTCACCTTTGAGACACACTCCTTGCGCCTGAGCAGACTTTTCGGCGTCATGAGAATGAGCGGTTTACGGAACGGTCGCTTCAGCTGCCGGCGCAGAACGTGGAAGTAATTCGCCGGTGTCGACGGATTACATACCTGTAGGTTGTCTTCGGCGCACAGCTGGAGAAAACGCTCGAGGTGTGCCGACGAGTGCTCAGGACCCTGTCCCTCGTATCCGTGGGGAAGCAGCATGACGAGTCCGCTTGACCGGAACCACTTCGTTTCGGCTGCCGCGATAAACTGGTCGATGATCACCTGCGCCCCGTTTACGAAGTCACCGAACTGCGCCTCCCACAGCGTCAGCAGGTCCGGCTGTGCGATGGAGTATCCATAGTCGAAGCCCAGAACGCCGAACTCACTCAGCGGGCTGTCGTAGACGCTGAACGCAGCCTGATCAGGGGCAAGATTGCGCAGGGGCGTATACGTACGCGGTATGGGGCTGCTGACGTCCCACCATTGCGCGTGACGCTGGCTGAAGGTTCCTCGGGATGTGTCTTCGCCGCTGAGACGTATCGGAAAGCCGTCGAGAAGCAATGCCCCGAAGGCAAGCGACTCGGCAAAACTCCAGTCGATTCCGTCACCGGCGGCAAGGGCCTTCGCCCGGTCTTCGACAAAACGCCTCAGTTTGGGATGGAGCGAAAAGTCATCCGGTACGGTAACCAGACATTTCGCGATATGACTCAGACGGTCCGGGTCAACGGCCGTCTGACCCTGGTCGTGAGTATATCCTGCCTGCTTGTCTTTCCAGTCTGCGCCCTGAAACGCGTCGTTGATACTCGGCTCATAGTCATCTGACTTGGCAAGATCAAGCTCTGTTTTCAATGATGCTCGAAACGCGTCCCGTTCTGCGTCCTGGTCCTCCTGGGAGAACACCCCGTTTTCCGCGAGGAGATCTCCGTACATTTTCGTCGTACCGGGATGATCCTTGATCCGACTGTACATCATCGGATGTGTAAAACTCGGCTCGTCCGATTCGTTGTGTCCGAGCCTGCGAAAGCACAGTATATCAACGACCGCATCGAGGCCGAACTTCTGGCGGTACCGCATCGAAAGGTCAATCGCGCGAACCACCTGCTCGGGATCATCCCCGTTCACATGGAAGATCGGGATCGGCAGACTCTTCGCAATATCAGTGGTAAAAAACGTGCTCCGTGCGTCGCGGCCTGCCGTGGTGAACCCGATCTGATTATTGATGATGATATGCACCGTGCCGCCGGTTCGATACCCCTTCAGCTGGCTCATGTTGAAGGTCTCTGCTACGATGCCCTGCCCGCTGAACGCAGCATCGCCGTGTATGAGCACCGGCATGACCTTCTTCCGGTGTTTGTCGCCTCGACGTCGCTGTATCCCCCGTGTCTTGCCTTCGACGACGGGGTTGACCGCCTCGAGATGGCTGGGATTTGCCACCAGACTCATATGTATACGAGAACCGTCTTCGAACTCCACGTCACGGGAATGCCCGAGGTGGTACTTCACGTCACCACTGCCGCCGAAGACGTAGGGCTTGTAGTGGTCGGTAAACTGGGCGAAGACATCTGCAGCCTTCTTCTTCATGATATTAATGAGTACGTTCAGCCGCCCGCGGTGTGCCATGCCGAGCACAATCTCCTGCAGACCGTGTTGCGACGCTGAACCGACGAGATAGCGAAGCGCGGGGATGACGACTTCGGCTCCCTCGAGACTGAAGCGCTTCTGTCCAATAAAGCTGGTATGGATAAAGCGCTCAAGCTCCTCAGCGTGAATCAGATCAGTCTGAAACGTTTTCCGCTGTTCGTCGGTAAAGTCGCGCCGTCGTGCGGGGTCTTCAATGCGTTCGATCAGCCACCGACGCATGACCTTATTCTGTATGTGGAGAAGCTCAACCCCCATGGTACCACAGTAGGTGTTGCGGAAAAGTGCAATGAGCTCCCGCAGTGTCGCTCGCCCGGGCTTGAAGTATTTGCCGGCGGAGAACTGCAGATCCATGTGTTCTTCACCGAGGCCGAAGCCTTCGGGATCAAGGCTCTGGTAGTAGCCTTCCGAGGTGTAGAACATGTAGCGCATTTCGGGAGTCATGTAGTCGCCGAGCGGATTCAGGTTGGCGTAGAGATAGCCCACGTCCCGATACGCCCAGAGCAGGGTATCGACCCGACTCTGCAGCCATGCCTGCTCCGGTGTATCGCCCAGATCCTCGTACTGCGCGTTCAGCGGCGCCCGCGCGGTCGCGTGCCGTACAAACACAGCGGGACGTGGACCCGACACCGGTCCGCTATCGTGACCGTTTACGACGGGACTGTCGCCAGGCTTTACTTTTGGGGTACCGGCGTCCCAGCTTCCGAAATACGCCCTCCAGGATTCATCGACGGAAGACGGGTTTTCTCGATACGCCTCGTAGAGCTCATCGACGAAACGTGCGTTGGTCAGATCCAGTTCGTTCGCATTCATTGCTCGTTCCTCCGGAACTGCATGAAATCAGGCATTATGCCTGGTAGAGGATCCTCCTCGGGCGGCGTAACAGCCGCCCGACAGGCGCGTGTGTGACTCATGAAAGGCGTGCCCTGAGTAGCGCGGGAATCTCGTCCGGCTTGTCGGCGACCGGAACACCGGCATCCTGAAAGGCCTTTACCTTGGCTTCGGGTGTTCCCTTCCCTCCGGAGATGATGGCTCCCGCGTGACCCATGCGCCGCCCCGGCGGAGCCGTGCGACCCGAAATAAAGGCAGCGACCGGCTTGGTCATGGAGTTTTTGATGTAGTCAGCCGCGGCTTCCTCGTCTTCCCCGCCAATCTCACCGATGACAACGACGGCACTGGTCTCGGGGTCGTTCTCAAACAGTTCAAGCAGGTCGATGTATCCGCTTCCAACAATCGGGTCGCCACCTATGCCGATACATGTGCTCTGGCCCATCCCTTCTTCCGAGAGAGCGTAGACCACTTCGTAGGTCAGCGTTCCACTTCGCGAAATAACGCCGATCGATCCCGGTCGTGTGATTCTGGCCGGCATAATACCGATCTTGGACTTTCCGGGACTGATGAGACCCGGACAGTTCGGTCCTATCATCCGGGATCCTTTCGACTTCACGTAGTGATAGGTCGAAAGCATCTCATTCACCGGGACGTGCTCGGTTATACAGACAATGAGCGGTACGCCCGCATCCGCTGCTTCCCGAACCGCCGCGTTCGCAAACGGGGGCGGAACAAAGATTACCGTCGCGTCGACTTTATGTTTCTGCATGCTTTCTGCGACCGAGTTGTAGATCGGAATGCCGTCGAGATCCTGCCCGCCTTTTTTCGGGGTAACCCCGGCGACGATCTTTGTGCCGTCAGCAACCATCTGCCGTGTGTGAAAGCTACCGTCCCGGCCGGTAATGCCCTGTACCAGTACGTGTGTGTTCTCGTCTATCAATATGCTCATAATATATTCCGTTCGTTTTCGACTTCTTCTCAGGCTATCTTTACGACTTTTTCAACTGCTTCAGAAAGACCCGAAGCAACTTCAAAACCGGCATCAGTAAGGATCTTGCGACCTTCTACTTCGTTCGTTCCAATCAGCCTCACGACCATGGGAACCTGTATGTCGATACGCTTCATGGCGGTCAGCAGCCCGTTCGCAATGTCATCGCAGCGAGTGATACCACCGAAGATGTTGATGAGTATCGACTTCACCTTCGGATTTCCCGTAATGATCTGCATAGCGGTGACAACCTTGTCAGGATTCGAGCTTCCACCGACATCGAGAAAGTTGGCAGGCTCCCCACCGTATAACTTGATGATGTCCATGGTCGCCATCGCGAGTCCGGCGCCGTTGACCATGCACCCGATATCGCCGTCCATGCTGACAAAACTCAAGCCCGCTTCTTTTGCGACTGCTTCATCCGCGCTGTCCTCTTCCGGGTTCTTCATCTTCTGTATGTCGTCGTGCTTGAAGAGCGCGTTGTCATCGAAATTGACTTTACTATCGAGGGCCATAAGATGCCCGTCGTCGACGATGGCATATGGATTGATCTCGAGAAGACTGCAGTCTTTCTCGGTGTACAGCTTGAAGAGCTTCTGCACGGTATCGAGCGCCTCTGCGGCGAGCTCATCGGTCCCGAATACCTCTTTCAGATGAGGCATGATTGTTGCTGTATCCACACCCGTATCGATCGAAATGGGGATGCGCTTGATTTTCTCCGGTTCGTTGACCGCGAGTTCTTCAATATCTACACCGCCTTCGGCACTGACAATCAGAATCAGCGACTTCGATGTCCGATCCATGGTCAGGCTGAGATAGTACTCCTTCCTGATCTCCGCGGCCGGCACAATCAGCACCTTCTCAACTGGTATGCCCTTGATCGTCAGCTTGAGAATGTCAGACGCCCGCTGCTCAGCTTCTTCCGGGGTTTTCGCAAGCTTGACGCCGCCTGCTTTACCCCTGCCGCCGACAAGCACCTGTGCCTTCACAACAACGAAGCCACCGAGTTTCTCGGCGGCTTCGCGGGCGTCGGCGGCGCGTGTTACGACAATCTGGTCCTGTACGGGTATTCCGTAGGACTTGAATAACTCTTTTCCCTGATACTCCTGAACGTTCACCGTTAATACCTTTCCTTTGTAGTCTTGTGATCTCTATGTGAGCTTTCCTGTGCGGGCTTAGACATCCTGCCCGTCACGCACGGTCTCGCCACGCGACTCACGATATTTCGTGATCTCCCGCTTGGTGAGATTGATAAGTTTTGTGATCTTGATATCTCGCGGGCACACGCGGGTGCACTCGAACTTGTTCTGGCACGGCCAGATGCCGTCCGGCCGGTCGAGCTCATCGAGCCGGGCTTCAAGCCCCCGGTCACGGCTGTCGCGGATAAACCGGGCTGCCTGAACGATGGCTGCCGGACCGAGAAACTTCGGATTCTCGTCGAGGATGGGGCAGGCAGAGTAGCACGCGGCACAGTTGATACACTTGGTCGCCTCGTCGAACAGCTCGCGCTCTTCCTGGCTCTGTATAAACTCTTTCTCTACGACCTCTTCTTTCGGGATAATGTAAGGCTTTACCGAACGAAACTTCGCGAAAAACTCGCTCTGGTCAACCATGAGATCTTTCTGAACCGGCAGGTGTCGTAGCGGCTCTATCTTTACCACCGCGTCGTCGTCGCTCACCACATCCTGAAAAAGCGTCTTGCAGGCAAGGCGTTCCTTTCCATTGATCCTCATCGCGTCCGAGCCACAGACACCGTGCGCACAGCTTCTGCGAAAGCCAAGGCTTCCGTCGACCGTTCGCGTGATGTCCATGAGCGCATCCAGAACCCGATCCGTTTTTTCGACATCAACGTGGTAGGTCTGATACTCCGACGCGTGACCGGCGTCAGGATTCTGTCTGAGTATTTCAAGTGTAACTTTCATACAACGCTCCGTATTCGTGTTTCCTGACCTCAATAGGTCCGGGGCTTCGGTTCCCAGATGCTTGTGTCCACATCCTTGTACTCAATCTCAACCTCCCCGGAATCGGTCAGTCGAGCAAGTGTATGTTTGAGCCATTCATCGTCGTTTCGATCCGGATAGTCCCGCCGGCTGTGCGCCCCGCGACTCTCGGTCCGATTCTTCGCGCTCGCCGCCGTCAGCAGGCTCAGATCGAGCAGATTTTCGAGTTCAAGAAGACCGAGAATCTCCGCGTTGAAGTCAGTACCCGTGTCCTGCGGCTTGATATGCGAGAACTCTTCGCGGAGAGCCTGCACATCGGAAACGGCAACGGACATGCGTTCGTCGTCCCGATACACGCCGACGTTCTCCATCATTGTCGACTGCATCCTGCTGTAAAGGTCTGCAGGATTACTTCCGTCTCCGTTTCGTGCCTCACGAATGCGGTCTATGCGCTTCCGCGCTGCCTCTTCCGCATCCGCGGATACCGACGGCGCGTCGCTGCCTTTCACGAACTCGGCGATATGCTGACCTGCACGCCGGCCGAAAACGATGAGATCGACGAGGCTGTTTGTCCCGAGCCGGTTCGCACCGTGCACACTCACACAGGCACATTCACCGGCCGCGTACAGACCGTCATACGTACCGGTGTTGTCGACAACGCGCCCGTGAATATCGGTCGGGATGCCTCCCATTGCGTAATGAGCGGTCGGTTGCACAGGCATGGCAGCGGTTGCCGGATCGATTGCCAGATAGGTCTTGCAGAAATCCTGTATGTCGGGAATCTTGGCCTCTACGGTTTCCCGACCGAGGTGGGTAGCGTCGAGGTACACGAAGTCATCGATCTTTCCGTCGCCCCGGATTCCGCGCCCTTCAAGAACCTCGGTCATGATCGCCCGGCTGACCATGTCACGAGGGGCAAGATCGAGTAGCGTCGGAGCGTAGCGCTCCATAAAACGCTCGCCGTCCTTGTTGCGGAGTATACCGCCTTCGCCACGCACCCCTTCGGTTATGAGAATCCCCATTCCCTGTATCCCGGTCGGGTGGAACTGGTAAAACTCCATGTCTTCCATAGGGATACCCGCGCGGGCAAGGATGGCGGGCCCGTCTCCGGTGTTCGCGTGGGCATTACT
>RECN01000065.1 GCA_007694005.1 Spirochaetaceae bacterium | reverse complement strand
GCGAGGGTGGTCTTTCCGGTTCCAGGCGGTCCGCTGAAAATGACAGATCCGATCTGATCCGCCGCGATTGCGCGCCGCAGCAGCCGCCCCGGGCCCACAATGTGGTCCTGTCCGACGAACTCGTCGAGTGTACGCGGTCGCATGCGTGCGGCCAGTGGTATTGATCGTGTGTCATCAGTGGTTTCGAACAAATCGTTCCCTGCCATACTACGCATCAGTGTGCAGTCTATTGGGCTCGTGTCAACGCTTGGTTGCAGTACGTCTACCTCCGGACTATGCTTTCGCCACGAACCATGGAAACATCCCGGCGCCCGCATCTCGATATACCGTTTTTCTTCTCGCGTTCGGAATCGCGCTTTCTCGCGCTTCATCCGGACAGTTCGCGGGTTACCGGGTTGCCCCACGATCTTTTCGAGCGGCATCCGGCCGCCATGGCTGCGTTCATCGGTGAGGCCGAAGCGCAGCACCTGCAATCCGTGTTTGCCGGACTTGGTGAAGGTCGTGAGTGTGAAGTAGATCTGTCCGCATGGTCACAACCCGCGATACGGTCGGATGTCTCTGTGCGCATCTATCGCCCCCCCGGATCACAACACATTCTCGGTGTCGTACACGTGACCGGACAGGATCACTCAGAGCAGCGAAGAAAGGCGTATGACAGTGATCGCGAAGTCCTCATGGCCGCGCGCATACAGCGGGTCCTTCTGCAGGATCTACAGAACGTAGGCGTTGACGGGATCGAACTGGCCGGCAGGACGCTTCCGAGCCGAACGGTTGATGGAGATTTCTTCGTTTCCATAGAGCTGGGAAATGTGCTGGATGTTGTTGTCGGTGACGTAATGGGTAAAGGCCTCGCGGCAGCCATGATTGCCGCAGAAGGTCGAGCGCGTATGTTGAAGGTCCTCATGGAGTTATTTGCAGTCTGTGGTCCCGGTCTGCTTCCGGATGTCGCCGAACTCGTTCAGGGAATTCACGATCGCTTTGCCCGGGAACTCATCAGCATCGAGCGCTTTGTGACCTTCACGTATGTGCGGATTCTTCCCGCGCTTGATCGACTCGACTTCGTTGAATGCGGTTGTCCGCCCGCGATTCTGTATCGTGCATCAGACAGGGAGTGCCTTTTTCTCAAGGGGGATAACGCGCCGGTAGGGTTTTCTGCGGACTGGGTGTATACGCAGCACAGTGTTCCCTTCGAACGTGACGATCTGCTGTTGCTCTACTCCGACGGTCTGTCGGACGTCTCCTCGGACAACGGCGAGCAGTTCGGTATTCCCCGTATTGCCCACTTTATCGCAGGAAACGCGGGTATCGACCCAAAGGAAACGATCGATCTGCTGTCCAATCGCATACGGGAGTTTGGTCCGACGTTCGGGTTTCGAGATGACGTGACCTTCGTTCTGGCGCGGAGAAACCGACTCGGATCCAGAGTGCACCCGAACCGACGGATTACTTCTATCTGCAGGGATACCTCTGAAGCCGCATTCCGCCGTTTCTGCCTCAACGGATTTGAGTCCTGGGCGGGAGACCTGGATGTTCGTAGTAACCCGCGACTCGATCGCTTCGTTGCAATCATCGACCTGGCATGGAAAATCGTACGGGAGTGTTACCGGAGTATCAGCGACAACGGACGGCACGAACAGAGCGGATGGTCGTGGTTTCTCGCCGAAGTACCTGACTCGGATGCGTTGAGCGATGTGGATACACTCGGTGGTGATGAACGATCGGCTCCGAGGACCGGGGCAGCAGGACAAGGCGGACGTCCGTCCAGGGTCGAGGTCATCATTTCGCTGTATGACGCGTGGTCACTGGTCGAGCTCAGAACACCGATGATTGCTTCTTCGGCCGACGGAAACGCGATTATCATGAGCGCACAGGCCTGGGAGCCGCCTGGCGATGCGTGTGATCAAAGCGAGGATACCTGCCTGTGGGTACCCGATGCCATCTTCTGCCCGAATCTGCACAGAGAAGCAGTGTTTTTTGTGTCGGGCTGATGACCAGACACCCGTTTGACGACCTTATAGATCCTCTTCAGAACCACGTCGTTCAATGGCTTCGTCACGTTTTGACTCAAGCTCGGCTTTCTGCTTCTTCAGGTCGCCGACAGCGGCTTTCAGTTCCTTGATCGCATCGTTCCTGGAAGCCATATCCCTGTCGACGCGGCCGATTTCCTCGATCAGCTTTCGTGCTTCTATCCCGGCCTGTAGTCGTTCAATCTGATCATTTTCAGACTCTATCTGCTTTTCGTGTTCCGCGATTCGGTCGAGTGCAGCCCGTGCCGCGTCGGCGAGCGTCGTTTCCGCAACATCGGTACGGGCGGTTTTACCCAGTTTCTGCAGGAGTGATGCCCGTTTCTGCTCGCATTCCTGAGTCAGCCGTTCGAGCTCGGTGATCCTGCGACCAGGTTTCCGTCCTGCGCCTGCTTCTTCGAGCTCGCTTTCGAGTCCTCCCAGCTCGTCCTGGAGTTTTTCAAGCTGTGACGAAAGTTCGGCCGCGCGATCACGGTTTCGTGTATACGGCTCAAAGGCCTGATCGAGATCGGATGAATCGACAGAATCCGAAAAGTTACTTTCCACAACGCGCTGGCCGAGACGAAAAAACAGTCGTGGAAGAGATCCTTCCTTGTTTGCGAGTTTTCCACGAAGCAGGGCAAGCCTGCCTCGTACGACCACTTTATCGAAGAAGCGCTTGTTTTCGAGCTCCTCTTCGGCGCTTCGAATCTGTTCGCTGATTGACTCTATTTCCAGGCGGGCGCTTCGCATTTCATCGAATAGATCCGCGAAGTCGCTGGTATGCGAAGGATCGTTTCGCACCGCTTCGTATGCGGCTTCTCCAATCGACTCGTAGAAGTTCTCGTTGTCTTTTTCGATATCGCGTATCTGTATCTGAAGGGAACTGATTTCCTCCTGTATCGCGGACTTACGATCCGAGATCTGATGGATACGTTCAATCACGCTGCTATAGCCGGATGCGGTTTTCTCTATCTCGAGTATCTCCGATCGGAGATCAGAAAGGTTCGCATTCAGATCCTGTGGAGGTTCACGGAGGAGAGCCTCTCCGATCTCCCCGTGAGCGGAGGAAATCTGGTTCTCAAGAGACTCGATGACACCCTGCTTTTCCGTTATCCGTTTTTCATAGTCAATCATTTCGACACTCCACAATAACAGTATGGACGGCTCCGACGGGTGTCAAGTCGCGTGTTCGAGCAGTATATTGAGAACATGAAGCAGAAACACGAGAACACTAGCTACGAGATGGTCAAGTCCGACGAAGAATGGCGCGAGTCGCTTTCCCCGGAGGAGTATCGAGTGCTCCGCCGTGCGGGAACCGAGCGTGCGTTTACCGGCAGATATCACGACAGTAAAGATGATGGTGTGTACGTCTGTGCAGGCTGTGGCAACCCGCTTTTTGATTCGCAGAGCAAGTTTGACTCGGGGAGCGGGTGGCCGAGCTATGTCGAACCGATAGCGGCGAATGCGGTTGAAGAGCGTGAAGACCGGAGTCTGTTTTTTGTGAGAACCGAAGTCCGGTGCAGGCGCTGTGGAGGCCATCTTGGTCACGTGTTTACCGATGGGCCGGAGCCTACCGGAATGCGATACTGCATGAACTCAGCGGCCATGAGGTTTTCGAGTCGCCGAGCGAACGCGTAGATGTCAGCTCCGGAAACAGATGACAGGACTTTGCATCCCTCTGTTCTGTCCGCAGCGGTCGATTCACGACGAATCTTTGACGTACAGACGCAGTCGTTGAAGAGCCGGGCACGCGATGCTCTCGGGAAGCTGGAGATGGCGGTCAGGCAGCACGAGCGTGAACTCATCGACGCCCTGTGGTCAGACTTCAGGAAACCCGAACTCGAGGCGTTTGTATCGGAAATTTCGGTACTCTACCAGGAGATCCGAAAACTTCGAAAATGTACCCGACGTTTCTTCCGACCGGTCAGACATCGTACACCCATGTCATTCTTCCGTTCCCGCAGTCGGGTTCGGCATGAACCCTACGGCGCGGTACTGGTCATCGCACCGTGGAACTATCCGGTCCAGCTGTCCCTCGTTCCTGTCGCCGGTGCCATTGCTGCCGGCAACAGTGTTGTCCTGAAGCCGTCCGAGTTGACCCCTCATGTTGCTGCACTGCTCGAAACCATCGCGAAAGAAGCGTTTCCGGACGGGCTGCTTCGGGTTGTGACGGGAGACCATCGTGAGGCAGAAGCGCTTCTGAGTCAGAAGTTTGATTATATCTTTTATACCGGGAATACGAGGGTCGGCAGAATCGTTATGGAGGCCGCGGCCCGACACCTCACGCCGCTTACGCTGGAACTCGGCGGTAAGAGTCCCGCGATTGTAACGCGAAACGCAGATCTCAACGTTGCCGCACAGCGCATTGCGTGGGGAAAGTGTTTCAACGCAGGGCAGACCTGTGTGGCACCGGACTACGTGCTTGTAGAAAGCACGGTTCATGACGCGTTTCTGCGAAAGTATCAGGAAGCGCTCGTGCGGATGTACGGGTCGGACCCGGAGCAGAGCCCCGACTATTCCCGGATTGTAAATGACAGGCACTTTAATCGCATCAGCGCTCTGATTGACCGAACAGACGGTACCGTGTGGAACGACGTCCGGAATCCGGACACCTGTTTCCTGGCACCAACGCCGGTTACCGACGTCGATTGGAATGATGCTCTAATGTCCGAAGAGATATTCGGTCCTGTTCTCCCGATTCTCACGTACGACGATGTATCGGAGATGTCCGAGGCCCTGATTCGTCGACCGAAGCCGCTGGCGCTGTACGTGTTCAGTAAACGGCATCGCGAAGCCGAGGAGATATTTCAGAGAGTTCCAAGCGGTGGGGGGTGCATAAACGACGTGGTTATCCATGTGGCGTCGTCAGAACTGCCGTTTGGCGGTGTCGGCGACAGTGGTTTCGGACGCTACCGGGGGGTTCACAGTCTTCGCACCTTTACCTACGAGCGGGCTGTCGTAGATCACCGGATCCGGCCTGAACTTCGTTTCCGGTATGCACCATACAAGGGTAAGCTTGAACTCGTCCGTCGTCTCGTCGGCCGGTAGTTGTCCCGTGTCTGTGTCGGATACGATTCTATTACCGGTATCGAGGACGTCGAGCAAGATGTCACGGACGTGTTGTCTGCGACCGCTGTTTTCCTGTACGCTGTGAATCTCATGAGTTTTTTAGACTATTCTCTGTCGGAGTCTGTTATGGCGGGTATCTCCGACGCAGGGTTCACAGAACCAACCCCGGTACAGGTGCAGACGTTTTCGCATACACTCGCTGGACGGGATGTTACAGTACAGTCTCAGACAGGTACGGGTAAAACCGCTGCATTTCTGATCTCAATCTTTGAGCTGCTCACCAGGAACGAGTCCTACCGGGGAGCGAAGGCGCTGATCGTTGCGCCGACGAGAGAACTGGCGGTACAGATCGACGAAGAGGCGAGGCTTCTTGGCGCGCACACAGGAATCAAGACCGGCTGTTTCTACGGTGGTGTCGGTTACGGGAAACAGGAAGATGAGATCGCTCGTGGCGTTGACATCATCATAGGCACTCCGGGTCGGCTCCTCGACTTTTGCCGGTCAAAGAAGCTGGATTTTATGTCTGTCCGTATCTGTGTGATAGACGAAGCCGACCGACTGTTTGACATGGGATTCTATCCGGACATACAGGAAATCATGCGGAAGATGGTGGATCGCACCGAACGCACAACCATGCTGTTCAGCGCAACCCTGAGCACGAAGGTCCTGAACATCGCCTGGAAGTACATGAACGATCCGGTAGAGGTCGAGATTGAACCCGAACATCTGACCGTCGACCGTATAGATCAGTCGGTATACCACGTGGCACGCGACGAGAAAATGCGACTTCTGCTCGGCCTCTTGCAGTCGTTCAAACCACGGAATGCACTTGTGTTCACGAATACCAAAGTGAAGGCAGAAGAGGTCTCGAAGCGACTATCAATGAACGGTTTCAGTTCGCGCTTCATAATGGGAGACCTTCCGCAGAGCAAGAGAATGCGCATTATTGAGGATATAAAGAACGGAAAGAACCAGTTTGTCGTCGCGACCGACGTGGCAGCGAGAGGTATACACATCGATGACCTCCAGCTTGTCGTTAACTACGATGTTCCTGAGGATCCGGAAAGCTACGTGCATCGCATCGGACGTACAGCGCGTGCCGGCCTCGACGGGAAGGCGATCACACTCGCGTGTGAGCAATACGTGTTTGGCCTCGAGCCGATCGAGGAGCTTATCGGCAAGAAGATACCCGTAGAACGTTTCGGGCCGGATCTCCTTGTCGATGACAAAAGCGAAGGTATGAGCGTCCGGTACGGGCGAATTCATGATTCCGGTCGCAGAGGTCCTGACCGCGGAAGACAGGATAAACGCTCCGGAAGTCCTCGACGGAAACAGCAAGGTCGGTCTCATCACGGACATCAGTCCGACGAGCGTGCTGTGGAAGCGGCAAGCGCTCATGGTCCGTCGGGCGGCAAGGTGCACCACGACCCTGCGCCGGATGCTGCAAAACCGCACGGTGCAGCACGCCCGAAGCAGCGTAAAAGCCGGCGCCCCCCGCACGAACAGCGCGCAGCACCGGCGGGTGCCAGAAGTTCGAAGCCGGATCAGGGAGTGCGCGATAAGAGTTCGGATGCGCTTGAGGACAGACTCGCGCGGTATCGTCAGAAGTACGGTGAGGATTTCGTACCAAAGCATATAGAGACCAGCGAAGACAATAGCAGCGGGAATGTTGCGGCAAAGCCACGACACAAGCAGGAAAAGAGAAAAATACCGACCGACCGGCAGGAACCGAATCAGACCGAATCATCGGAAACTCCGCGATCGGGCAGGTTTCGCCGCTTCGTCGGCGGTCTTTTTGGAAAGAATTAGCACCGGGGGGGCGTTGACAGCTAAACGCTCATTTCGTTAGTGTACTGATTCCGAATTGTTTACAGGAGCATAGAAAGCAGAATGGCAAGAAACACGAAAGCCAAGGGAAAAATCGTACGCCGTTTCGGCGTCAATATTTTTGGAAATCCCAAGTACGACCGACTTTTGAAGCGTAAGCCGTCTCCCCCGGGAGAACCCAAGAAGAAGAGGGTCCGTCAGACCGAATACGGTCGACAGCTTGGAGAAAAGCAGAAACTCAAGTTCGCGTACGGGCTGAGTGAAAAGCAGTTCAGCAACCTTTTCTATAAAGCAAAGGCAATGAAAGGTGTTACCGGCGACAACATGTTGCAGCTTCTTGAGCGCCGCATGGACAATGTTGTCTACCGGCTTGGGATGGCGAGTAGCCGATCACAGGCACGTCAACTGGTCAGTCACGGCCACGTTCTTCTGAACGGGCGTAAGATCACCGTTCCGAGTGCACTGGTACGTCCCGGCGATACGGTCGGTGTTCGTGACCGCAAAGCGACCAAGGATCTGGTTCGGCGATATCTTTCGGAAAACAGTGCGCGTTCGGTTCCGCCGTGGCTCGCGCTCAGCAGAGACGATATGACGGCAAGCGTTACGGTTATACCAAGTCGGGACCTCATTCCGACCATTGCCGACGAGCAGCTCGTTATCGAGTACTACGCAAAGCAGTAACATCGGTGTCGATTTCGTTTTCAAACCCCTGTCATTTCCGGCAGGGGTTTTTTTTGCGCCGCGTCTGTCAGCAGCTTCAGATGAAAACTGGTGTTTGGTTCTATATACTTTCGCCGAGATGACCGAAAATAGAAAAGTTACACGTTAAGGAAGGTTCAATGCCGAAGCTGCCCGTGCTCTGTCGAGATGAAGAAGTAAGAGATCGCATTCAGAAAATATGTGAACGGTTTCAGAGTGTGTATGATCCAAGTTTTTATACTGACTCGGGTGAGTTTCTTGAGTCACTTCGCTATGACCTTCCCGAGGCCGCGATAATCAATTTTAGTGATCAGCTCGAAGACGCGACACAGGTCCTCGGCACCATACACGGGGACCCATGGCTTCATTATGGCGGTATCGTTGGTGTCTGCAGACAAAGGGATGAGCATCGAGTTCAGGAGCTGCTCTCCGGGTCAAACGTAATCAGCCTGATCCGACGAGGTGAGTTTGTTTCCCATTTTTCCCGCGTTATTCGAATACTGGTTCACAATCGGCAGATTCTGTTTCAGCGGGATATTCAGAAGTACCTGCTCCAGGATATCAGCGGGTCATTTGTCATGGATAGTGACCCCTTTAACGCACGCACGTACACAAACCTCGTTACGAACTATCTGTATAACTCCAACTACATTGATCGAGATGGAAGGGATAGGCTTCACGTCGCTCTGTTCGAGCTGTTAATGAACGCAATTGAGCACGGTAATTGCGGGATTTCTTACGAAGAGAAAAACGCATGGCTTGGTGAAGGGCGCGATATCCTGTATCTGATTCGGGAAAAAATGGCGACTCCGGAAATACGCGACAGGCGTGTGCATTTCTCGTACCGCATTTCGGACGATCGGAGTGTGTTCCGTATTCGGGACGAGGGGGCAGGGTTCGACTGGCGCGCGCGTATCGCCGACACGGCCCCCAAACTCGAAAGCCACGGGCACGGACTCAGGATGACCGGTGCCTACGTCGATAATCTGCGCTACAACGACGCGGGAAACGAGGTCATGTTCGATTTTGTACACAAGACCCGTGAGGCAAACGCGGTACCGGGACTCTTCTCCGAGAGCGAAGAGCGAGTCGTCCAACCCGGCGACGTCGTATTTCGCGAAGGTGAAGAGTCAGACTACCTGTACTACATAGCGTCGGGCGAACTAGGCATCTATACCGGTGAGTCCCGAATAACCACCCTGAGTCCTGATGACATTTTTCTCGGAGAGATGTCCTTCCTGTTGAACAACAGGAGGTCTGCCACCGTCATCGCAGAATCGCGAAGTCTGCTTATACGCATCAGTAAGAACCGGTTCGTGTCGGTGATCAAGGAAAAGCCACACTACGGGATATTCCTTGCACGTCTCGTTGCGCAGCGTCTCGAGCGCTTGAACCGGTCGTACGCCCAGCTGCAACAGTCAATCTGACGCCGGGGCGGCCTGATCCGCTTCCGCCTGTTTTGCAGGCCAGGCGTCGTATCCGATTCGCTGAACCATCTCGATAACCTTATCTACGTTCGCCTGATCGCCGTCGTGCTCAAGGTAGATGCGTGACTTGCCCCGGTCGACTTCGACGAACGAAATTCCCTTCAGGCGCTTTGCGAAGTGTTCTATGGCAATAGAGCAGCTCGTACACGTACCGCCCTGCATATCAAGCAATGTCTTTTCCATACCTCGAATATAGCGAAGTCTGGATGCTATGTCATCTTCCCCCTACAGGAAAAACTGCAGGGCGTGGTAGGCTGTTGGGGACAGAAGCTGTGGAGGGTATTGCATGACATCGGTTCGGGAAGCGGCGGCCATCGCGTCGGACTTGACGGAAGCCATCAGTGAAGCTTTTTTTGGCCGGCGCACCGCGATACATTGGCTGTTAACCGGCCTGTTTTCCGGTCTGCACGTGCTCGTGGAAGACATTCCGGGCACGGGAAAGACGACTCTTGCACGCGCAGTCGCACAAGCCTGTGGCGCTGATTTTGGTCGCATACAGTGTTCACCTGATCTCCTGCCGGCGGACATCACAGGCATGATGATCTGGGATCCTCACGAACACGTCTTTACGTTTAAGCCGGGACCCATAATGCATCAGTTTGTGCTCGTTGACGAGCTGAACCGGGCCGCGACGCGCACTCAGGCGGCCTTGCTCGAGTCCATGCAGGAGGGTGCGGTAACGGTCGATACCATGCGATACGCCTTGCCGCAACCATTTTTTCTCGTTGCGACACAGAACCCCGCCGCATTTACCGGTACCTTCCCCTTACCAGAAGCGCAGCTTGACCGCTTCGGGCTGTCGGTAACGATAGGCTACCCGTCCACCGACGACGAACAGCGCATTCTTGATTATGGCGTTACACAACCTCCAGAGCTTGCACGTGTTATCGATACCGGTACGCTGGCAATGATACGAGAATGCGTGGCATCAGTCAGCGCGGTTGAAAGCGTCCGGCAGTACATCATACAGCTTTCAGGTCAGACGCGTTCCACACCGCTTCTACGCCTCGGGCTGAGTCCACGGGCGTCCGCACACATGCTCGCCGCTGCACGGGCGGTCGCTGCGATCGGTGGTCGCGATTACGTAGTACCTGAGGACGTTCACGAGGTGTTTCTCCCCGTTGCCACACATCGGGTTGTGTTGTCTGCCCAGGCATCAGTTGAAGGCAGGCGAAGTCCTGAAATTCTTGAGACCATCCTGCGAAAGACGCGAATGCCTTCGGGAGTGTGAGAGAAATGGCAGACCACCCGGTCCCCCGACCCGTAAGCGAGTATAAACGGGGCGGTCTCGAGCTGAACACCGGAGCGGTGTTCCGACTGCTTATCCTCATGCTCGTTTCATCGCTCCTCGGGAGGTACTTCGGAGGCATGTGGAATGTGCTTCGAGTGGCCATGATTGCGTATCCAGTCTTTTCGCTGCTCTACCTCGCGCTTGTTACCGCGGGACTTCGATATGTGCAGGATGTCTCGACCGATCATCCCGTAAAAGGCGGATCAGTCCAATACACCCTGAGCATGAGCAACGAAAGCATTGTGCCCATGACCGGAATACAGGCCCGCTTGTATCTCGGGCGGGAAGATGAAGGTGTGCGACCGCTCACTCCTGTGCTGCTCCCGCGACGCACGGTACGAACCGAACGTACTATCGTCTGTCCGTTCCGGGGAACCTATCCAGTCGGGTTATCCCGTCTTGCGGTAACCGACCCGAGCGGCTGTCTCACTATCCTGCTTTCCGTCGCGCATCGGGTATTTTACGTGACACCACGGGTGCTCACCGTGAGACCGGACATATTCATGCTTTCTCGTGAACGTTCGGGTTCGGAGCAGGTGCAATCGGGAGCAGGAGAAGACGTGACATTGTTTCGGGAGCTCACCGAATACCGACCCGGCGAGGATGCGAAGCGGATTCTGTGGCGATATATGGCGTCAAGAAATGCGCTGCTGCTACCTCGCTATGATCGTGGCGTCGATTCGGGCTTGCGTGTGATACTCGATACGCGCGTGACCGCCGGGGATGCACAGCCACTTGGTGTCGAAGACTGCTCTCTGGAGATCGTGATTGCGATTGCCCGGGCGGGCCTGTCGGCCGGTATACCGATTTCGCTTGCCGGTTTCGGTTTTCAACCGGTCATATGCACCCCGGACAAACCGGAACAGCTGCATGCGTTCGTGGAGGACAGCATCGGGCTGTTCTTCAGGAGCAAAGCTTCACCGGTTCACTATGAGTCCAGGCCGGACGGGCTGTCAGCGTCACCCGTCGTGTATGTAACACATCATAGGGATGATGCACTTCTGGAACGCATCATGGACGCTCCACCGGGCTCGTGCGGACTCATACTGAACGTTTCGGGCATGGAACGGTCAGCGGGCAACTCCTTGAAGCGCTTTGCCGAAGGCATGCGGTATGACCGTAAACTCTGTTTTGCGCTCAGATCGGCCGACGAGCTGCTGGAGGTGTCGTGAGGTATCGGGGGTTGATACGATCAATAGCCTGTGCGTTGCTGACCATGCTGGTGTTTTCCGCCGGGATCTGGTACTCGGCCGCGTGGCTACGCGCACGAGGGCCGGTCATCCTGTTGATCATGGCGTGTTCGGTATATCTGTCTCTCGGCATCGTGACGGCTGACGGAAGGTTCTCTGCGCGTGTCAGAGGCGCAGTGCTTCTGTTTCTGGTGTCCTCGGCCTTATTCTGGATCCTGATCACACCGGCGACGGCATACTCAGCATGGTTTCTTCTGGTCGATCGTGGGGTACCGCAGGGGAGTGTTTCGTTCGTGTTTCTGCTCGTCGCGTGGGTCGGAGCCTCGTACCTTGCCGTGGCATTCCTGCGGCACCCGCTACTGTGTGTGATGAACCTGGCTGCATGGTTTACGTTACTCGCATCGATCGGTATGCAGTCCCCGCAGCTCCTTCTCTTGTTCCTGTGCATAGTTGTGTGTTCGTCGGTCGTCTCCTACCGGTCCTCTCTGAACGGCAGGCTGACTTACGGGGTGGTTCTCGTCGCGTTGATCGCATTGTCAGCCCTTGCCGGATCAACCTCCGTGTGGTTTGCTGTGCCCCGGGGAAGCCGGCTGATCGATACACGCGTTTCTCCGATGCTTCGAGCAGCAGCTATCCGCATCTGGCCTGAGTTTCCACTGCTCGCAGGCCTCAGTGGCAGCGGCGAAGGTTTTTCCGAAGTAAACCTCGCAGGAACACCGCTATTGACTGACAGTCCGGTTCTCGAGCTCTCATCATCCTCCGGGCAGGCCGAATACATTCGCAGTACCATCTTCGACACCTACGTCGACGGGTTCTGGACTACTGCTATCCGGGATGTGCATCGCTTCACCACTCTCGCTTCCGGACGGCTGTTACCATCATGGATGGCAGGACCGAATGATACCCTGCACGAAGAAGCCCTTGACCCCGGTGCAAGGACAATACAGGTGCGTGCCGACTATGTCGAAGGTATCCCGTATCCGGTCGATGCTCCTGTGGTCGAACTGCCACGGGAGTACAGGCCGGATCTAGAAAGCGGGAGTCAGTGGGTTCCGCGGCTCGTCTTCACCGCGACCGACGAGTACCGGGTCCATCGGCTCGCTGCACCCGAAGCGCGGCAGGAACTCAATGACACACACAGGGCTGTGTATACCGCAGTTCCAGAACAGTTTCGTCGGGCGTTTGAGGGCATCGTCGACGGCGATTCTGGTGACGCCTGGCAGACGCTGAGCAATATACGCGGGTTTCTTCGGAGAGACGCGACCTACGCTCTCGTCCGCCTCGATGCTCCGGACGGAAGAGATCCTCTGGAGTACTTCGTTCTGGACGATCGCAGCGGCTTCTGTATTCACTTCGCGTCTGCAGCCGTCGTGCTTGCCCGTATGCACGGTATGCCTGCCAGATACGTGACCGGGTTTCTCGTTCCGCCGTCATCGTCGGGCGAGCCCGTCACCGTCAGGGGTATCCACGCCCATGCGTGGGCTGAGGTATGGCTCGATGGACGCTGGCAGGTCTTCGAGACGACGCCGGGTCCGGGTCATCTGACCGAACCTGGAACCGATAGTACCGACCGTATCAGCACCGATCCTCTCACGAGACGACAGCTCTCTGCATTCGGTATGGCGCCTGATCAGGTCGTCGAACGGGAGGACACGGACCTGCCTGTGAGAGCTGTCATAGCTGCGATACTCGGTTTTTTCGTGCTCCTTGGGGGTATCCTCCTGTCCTCGCGTTATCGAGGCGTCTGGAAGGCTGGCATTGATCGCGGGAGCAGTGTCGAGTTTAGATCCTCGTACCATTCAAGCAGCCCGCTGCGACGGAAAACCCGTCGACAGCTCCGGCGTATCGTGCGCAGCTCAGGGGTGGCTCATCCTTCGCGTGTGGGATGGACCGGATGGGCCGAATCTCCGGTGGCGCGACGGTCCGTGTCGGAACGGGCTAAGCGGCGGGCGCGGGTGGTCGCTCGCCTTGCTCACCGGTCGTTTTTTTCTCCGCACGAACTCACGGAACGTGACCTTCGGTATCTCAAACGCGTCCGTTTCAGGGACCCCACTTGAATTGCACCGATTGACCTGTCAGAATACGGGACTACCTTTTTCGGAGATCCACATACATGCTAACTGTCTCAGACGTAAAACTTTCTTTCGGGAACAGAATTCTGTTCAAAGACGTAAATCTGCTCTTTCAACCTGGCAACTGCTACGGTGTAATTGGTGCGAACGGTGCCGGAAAATCAACACTCCTGAAGATTATGTCGGGTGAGCTCGAAGCCGATGGGGGTACCATATCGCTCGGATCGGATCAGCGAATGGCCGTCCTGCGTCAGGATCAGAGCGCCTTCGACGAGTTCGATGTCATCGATACGGTCATTATGGGACATCAGAAACTCTTCAAGCTCAAGACTGAACGTGATCAGATCTATCTGAAAGAAGAATTCAGCGAAGCAGACGGAATCCGGGCGAGCGAGCTTGAGATGGAGTTCGGTGAGCTCGGAGGCTGGGAAGCCGAAGCCGAAGCTGCAACGCTGCTCGCCGGGCTCGGACTTCCCGAGTCGGATCAACAGAAGAAAATGTCGGAACTCGAAGGACCCGAGAAGGTGAGAGTTCTGCTTGCACAGGCCCTTTTCGGAAGTCCGGATGTGCTTCTGCTTGACGAGCCGACGAACAACCTCGATCTCGAGAGCATAACCTGGCTTGAAGACTTTCTGTACAAGTTCGAGAACACCGTTATTGTCGTCTCTCACGACAGGCACTTTCTGAACCGGGTCTGCACACACATTTGTGACATTGATTTCGGCCAGGTGCGTATGTACGTCGGCAACTACGACTTCTGGTACGCCTCAAGCCAGCTCATGGCCAAACAGAAACGCGACGAGAAGCGGAAGATGGAGGACAAAGCTGCAGAGCTTAAGGCCTTTATCCAGCGGTTTTCGAGCAATGCTTCCAAGGCCCGTCAGGCGACTTCCCGAAAACGACAGCTTGAGAACCTTAATCTCGAAGATATGCCTCAAACAGCGCGTCGCTTTCCGTATATCGCGTTTAAGCCCGAGCGCGACTGTGGCAAGAACGTTCTTGAGATCCGCCATCTCGGCGTGAGCGAAGACGGAGCAAAACTGCTCAACGACTTTTCTCTTGCGGTGCACCGCGGTGATAAGATCGCGTTTGTCGGAGGTCAGACGGTACGAGTATCGGCCCTGTTTGACGTGCTGTGCGACAAGAAACCATACGACGAAGGGAGCTTCGACTGGGGAGTTACCATAAAGGCCAGCTACTTTCCCCGTGACGCCGGTCGAATCGTACGGGGTGACAGTTCAATTCTTGACTGGCTCAGACAGTACACAACCGAAGTCGACGCCGGGTACGTCCGGGGCTTTCTCGGCAGAATGCTCTTTTCCGGTGACGAAGCGCTGAAACCTCTGTCGGTTCTCAGCGGTGGTGAGCAGGTCAGAGTACTGCTTTCGCGTATGATGCTTGAAGGCGGCAATGTACTGGTGATGGATGATCCGACGAACCATCTTGACCTCGAAAGCATACAGGCGCTGAACAACGGACTTATCGACTTCGATGGAGTCGTTCTATTCACCTCCCACGACCACGAGTTCGTTCACAGCATCGCAAATCGGATAATAGAGATTACCCCCGGTGGCGTTATTGATCGCATGATGCCCTTCGACGACTACCTGAAAGATCCTGAAGTGTCACGTCAGCGTGATGAGTTGTATCATTCGCATGAGAGGCTTACTATTTAGGGTAACAGGAGCGAAACTTGAACGTGGACCCGGCCATTCTCATCGTAGATGATGATGATCTGATAGCAGAACGTTACGCAATCTTTCTTCATGAAGCAGGGCTCTTAAGAACAGAAACCTGCTCGGACAGTCGCGAGGTGCTCGAACGACTGTCGAAACGCACGTTTGATCTGATTCTTCTCGACCTGAATATGCCTCATATCGACGGCTTTGAAATTCTTGACCGTGTGTCCGAACACCATCCCGACCTGCATGTAATTGTCGTGACCGGTGTTGATACCGTAGACACGGCAGTCGAGTGCATGAAACGCGGCGCGTTCGACTTTCTTTCCAAACCTGTTGAGGGTAACAGGCTCGTTACTGCCGTACGTCATTCGCTTCAGATACGCAGCCTGCAGGAAGAGGTCGTCTCACTGAGTGACCGTATCGACAGCGCCCGGCCAAAGCGGCCGGAGAGCTTCGAAGAGATCATTACGGTGAGTCGGAAAATGTTCTCGATCTTCGCCTATATTGAAGCGATTGCGGCAAGCCCAAAAAGCGCTCTGATCATCGGTGAGAGTGGCACCGGTAAAGAGCTCATCGCCCGCGCCATTCATCACGCAAGCGGTCGCAAGGGTTCTTTTGTACCGGTCAACGTCAGCGGTCTTGATGATGCGATGTTCAGTGACACACTGTTTGGACACAGCCGTGGTGCGTATACCGGTGCTGAAAAGGCGCGCGAAGGCCTCATTTCGCAGGCAGCCGACGGTACGCTGTTTCTTGATGAGATCGGAGATCTCGGTCTTGCGTCACAGATGAAGCTCCTTCGACTCCTTCAGGAAGAAGAGTATTATCCGCTCGGCTCTGATCTTCCGAAGAAGGCGCGTGTCCGCATCGTGGCTGCCACGAATGCTGATTTGATGGCACGGCAGGAAGATGGAAGTTTTCGGAGGGATCTCTACTTTCGTCTCATGGCTCACACTGTTCGCCTGCCGGCATTGCGGGACCGAAATGAAGACATCGCCCATCTGCTTCGTCACTTTACGGCTGAGGCGTGTAAGGATCTCGGGAAGCCGGTGCTTGGTGTTCCTGAGCCCTTGATACGGCTGCTTACGCGCTACTCGTTTCCCGGTAACGTCCGTGAGTTGCAGTCGCTTGTGTATGACGCAGTGTCGGTCTCAACGGGACCGGACTTGTCCCTGGGCTATTTCGAGCAGACGCTGAATTTTACCGACGCCGATATCGACGAGGCGACGTCGGCCGTACAGCCGCGTAGCGAGGATGCAGGGGATTCGGGTGCCGGTCTTTCGGCATCTGCGGATTCGTCCGCACCGGAGCGAATTGATGGACCCGTTACGATTACCGACAGTTTTCCGAAGCTCGCAGACGTCGAAGCGTTTCTGATCGACGAGGCCTTGCGGCGATCAAACGGAAACCAGACCGTCGCGGCAGTCATGCTTGGTGTATCCCAAAGCACGCTCAGTCGACGGGCCCGCCGTACTGGGCCGTAACGAGGTTTGCGTACAGGCCACCTGCGGACAGCAGTTCCGCGTGCTTACCCTGTTCTACGAGTGTTCCCTGATTCATGACCAGTATACGGTCGGCATGCTGTATCGTTGACAGGCGATGTGCGATCACAAAACTTGTGCGTCCTTTACAGAGCAACTGTGTAGCACTGTGAACGAGTTTCTCTGTCTCGCTGTCCAGGTAGGAGCTCGCTTCATCGAGGATCAGGATTGCCGGGTCGCGGATGAGCGCTCGAGCGAACGCAAGCAGTTGACGCTGACCGAGTGAAATGTTTGATCCGCGTTCTCCAATATCGTGGTCGTATCCGTCAGGCAGGGACTCAATCATTGCGTCTATACCCATGGCAGTGGTCACGCTTTGTACCATGGACATGTCGGCATCGGGTCGCCCGAAACGTATGTTATCTGCGACGGTCCCCGAGAACATGTTCGGATCCTGCATTACGAGCGCGATCTGGCTGCGATAATCCTTCTGGACGAGTCGTGTGAGATTGAAGCCGTCGATCATGATCTGCCCTTCGGTGGGGTCATAGAAACGACAGAGGAGATTGATGATGGTCGTCTTACCCGATCCGGTCGGACCGACGACCGCGATTGTCTGACCTTCGCTGACGCGAAAGTTCAGGTCCCGGGTAACGAACTCATCGGTCTTGTACGCGAACCAGACGTTTTGAAACTCAACGTTTCCCGAAAGCCGAAAAGCCGGTACACAATCGGTACTGTCGACGATGTCCGGCTGGACATCCATGATCTCGAAAATGCGCTCAGCGGAGGCCATAGCCCGGCTGATCTGGTTTAACATGTTGCTGATCTTCTGCATAGGTTGAAAGAAACGGTTTATGTACGTCAGGAACGCTGCAATGACACCGATGGTGATCATTTCCTGAGACAGCCGGATTCCACCAATCAGCAGTACCAGAGCCGGCCCGAGGGTGCCAATCGTCGCCACGCTCTGCCAGAACCAGGAGAGCAGCGGGTAAAGCTTTCGTGCTTCATGCCAGTAGTCTTCGTTAAGAGCGGTAAAACTTGCTATGTTTTCTTCCTCGCGGGCGAAGGCTCGTATGACCCGGATGCCGGAAATGCTTTCGTTAAGAAACGCGTTTACATGGGAAAGTTCGCGTTGAATGCGACGTCCTGTCCGCAAAAGGTATTTTTGCAGCACGAAAACGACGAACGCAAACCCTGGAACAGTCACGAGTAGTACAAGGCTCAACCACGAATCCAGATATATCATTGCCGTTGTGATGCTGGCGATAAGCACAATATCAACGACAATCGTATCAAGGCCGGCACGCAGGAGTTCCTCGAATACCTGCACGTCATTCGTGATGCGACTCATGATACGTCCGGTTCTCTGTGTATCGAAAAACTTGAATGAAAGCGTCTGCAGATGAGCAAAGATGTCGGCACGAAGATCGTGAATTACCTGGTACCCGATCTTCATCATGAGTACGCCCTGGGTTCGTCCTGCGATGTAGAGAAGAAGTATGAGCAGGAGGAGCAGAACGGCGGTACCGAGCAGACCACGGTAATCTCTCTGGACGATGTGCTCGTCAATACCGATCTGCATAACCATAGGTATGGCGATAAACGCGGCGACGTTCACAAATGCGGCTGCATACATGAACGTGAGTTGTTTTTTGTACGGTCTGAAGTAGACCAGGAAACGTTTCAGAAGGCTCTTCTGAAATCGTCCAGTATCGTTTTCGCTCTGACTGAGTATTTCCGCTGCTGTTTTCTGCGAGATCATTTCTGTTCCTCAAGCACTTCTATAGTTCGCTCGCACTGGTATCCGTAAGAACGTTTTGTGATTGTACCGCGCTTCGATACAGTGTATTTCGCTCGTAGAGCCGGCTATGACTGTCTATGTCGGCGATATGACCATCGGCAAGAACGACGATGCGATCTGCGAGTTCGAGCGTTGATACCCTCTGGGCGACAATGATCGTGGTGCGACCCTCGGCCAGGCGGGCGAGTTGCCGTTGAATCTGTCGTTCGGTCTCTGCGTCGAGACTGGACGTGCAATCGTCCAGGATCAGCATGGCAGGGTCCTGCAACAGCGTGCGTGCGATTGCAATGCGCTGCTTTTGTCCCCCGGACACACCGACTCCGTACTCTCCGACGAGTGTGTCGTATTGCCTCGGTAACGACATAATGAAATCATCTATCTGGGCGCGTTTCGCCGCCGCCCGTATCTGCTCTATTGAAGCATCGGGTCTGGCAAAGGCTATGTTTGACGCAATGCTGGCCGAAAAGAGAAATGTCTCCTGAAGAACGATGCCGATCTGTGAGCGAAGGCTTTGAAGCTTCCATGCGGAACTGTCTACACCGTCGATTCTGATCAGCCCGCTCGACGGGGGATAGTAACGCGGAATGAGTGAGATAAGCGTGCTTTTACCCGAGCCGGTCAAGCCGAATAATGCGACGCGTTCGCCTGCCTCTATCGTAAACGAAATATCTCGAAGCACCGGTTGAGCATTCTCATACTGAAAGCTGACGTGTTCAAACTCAACCTTACCGATAACCCGACTGCTTCGTCGCCCGCTCGACTCCGCTTTCTGATCGGGTGTATCAAGAAGTGCACGAAGTCGTTCGGATGCACCGTCAGCCATGCTGATAGTCGCGGTGTTGAAGGCAAGAATCGATATGGGAAAGCGGAGGATGCCGAGATACGATATGAATCCGAGCAAAACCCCCAGACTCATACTGCCTTCGATCACACGCAGGCCACCGTAGAGCAGGACGATCAGCCCACCTATACCGTCACTGATCATGAGTATGGGGTTGAGAGAAGCCTGCAGCAGTGAGGCCTTCAGATCGGCGTCCAGCATGTGCTCGTTTGTTTTCCTGAAGCGTTCCGTTTCACACGCCTCCGCGGCGAAAGCCTTTACGACGCGAATGCCCGACAGATTCTCCTGTATTCGGGTGTTCAGTCTGCCCATCTGTTTCTGCTGTTCGATAACAGCGGTGCGCATACGACGACTGAACATGAGCGTAATCGTCATGAAGACCGGAACGATCGTGTAGACGGCCAGCGCGAGCTGCCACTGAACGTAGAGCATTAACGCAAAAATAGTGATCGATATCACGACAATGCGTATTCGATGCTCGACTCCGAATGCAAGAAAGTTTCGTACCAGCTGTATGTCATAGGTAACACGAGACATAAGATCGCCTGTATTCGAACGATCGTAAAATGCGAGTGAGAGATGCTGCAGTTTCCGGTATGTCGCATTCCGGACATCGCGAACGACGCGCTCCGCGAAACCCCAGAAGAATCGGATCATGCTGTGAACGGCAAGGCCCCGCAAAATCCCGGAAAAAACGAGGAGCACGAATACCCATGTGAGCCCGGTAAAGCTACCACCAGCCTGCAGTTCCGGATATATGACGTCGGTCACGTAGGCGACGGCAACCGGAATTGCGTATGTGAGAACGTCAGTCCCGAGAACGCTTATCAGAGCCCCTGCGAGGTATGATTTGTGTGCGACCACATATGGTTTCAGTCGTCGAAGCGTGCGAAACATACGTACCGATAATGCATTCCGCATACAAAAGCAATGCAGATTGAACAGATTATGCGTATTGCATTGCCTTTTGCATTAAACATAATCGTCAGAAATCACGATGCAGCGACATAAACCAGGTAAACCTATGTAATACAAGTAGATACGATCCCAAACGACATCTTGGCACGCGCTTTGCTAAGTATGAGTAGTGGCAGTGTAGGGGATGAACATCGTTGGAATCGTATTTCGAAAACGCATGTAAAAGAGATATCAGAATATAGGTAAAAAAACATCTAAAAATACAGGTAAAACACCTCCTTTGCCCTTTTTGGCGGCCCGCGAAAGCGGGTCGCTGTCTTGCGGGAACCACGAATAATCGTTAGTTTCCATACAGGGAAACCGTAGGGAAGGAGGCATCCTGGTGCGAACAAAAGCAGACTACCCAAACATTAATCCAGCCGAACCTCAAGGTTTGAAGCCCGATGGCTCACCGTACGGTGTTCTGATCGTCGACGATTCCATGTTCATGGCAAAACAGCTGTCCCAGATATTGAGCTCGTCAGGATTCCGGATCGTTGCGACCGCTACAAACGGACAGGAAGCGCTGAGACAGTATCAGGCACACGCGTCAGCGATAGACCTTGTAACGATGGACATAACGATGCCTGGCATGGACGGAATTACCGCATTGGAACATCTCGTTCGGTCCGATCCAGAAATCGTGGTGATCATGATCAGCGCCATAGGCAAGGATGACCTCGTGAAGAAAGCTCTCCTGACCGGAGCGAAGAACTACATCGTTAAACCACTCGACAGAAAAAAGGTTCTTGAGCGGGTGGTGCAGACCCTCAACAGATAGGCAACAAGAGCTCCGCTAACGACCGAAAAAGGAGTCATGAGCGATGGCACTGCGATTTATCTCTACACTGCTGCTGGTTAATCCTACACGTCATCCCCGTGCGGTGCGACGTCTGCAGAAACAGCTGAAAGATGTCGAAGGCATCGATCTGGTCCTTACCGACAGTAGAGAGGATTTTCTCGCGCAGGTTCAGGGATTTCTCGCAAGCTCCTATCGCTATCTTCTGGTGTATGGAGGCGATGGAACGGCCCATGACGCGATTAACGGGCTCTTCGGTACCGATTCGACAGGCCGACAGTCCTCGGGTTCGACGGAAGCCGGAAAAAAAGGCGTCGGCTTTCTTCGCGGGGGCACCGGAAACGGTATTCAGGATAGTTACAGTGTACCGTATCGGCTGAAGCAGCAGCTTCAGGCATACTCTGACAGTGTATGTCACGATCTGACTCTCGCGGTTGACCTGCTTGAAGTCACCGACGGCGAACGGCTCAGGTACGGCCAACTACTCGGGGTTGGTGTGGATGCAAAAATCCTGAAGCGTCGTGACGAGCTGGCTACTGTGGTTCGCAGAGGCAGGACACATGTCAGGAGTGGCTTTCGATACTACCTTTCTTCGAGCTTTCGGTTTTTCCTCGGATCGCGTTTCTTTGATCGACAGGAGTTTCAGTTGACCTTCCGTAACGGACGCTATGCGTTTCGTGGTCCACGCGTGAACGCTCAGTTTCCATTCACAACACTCGATCTGGTTCGTGCCCCGCTGATGGTCGAGATCGGAACGCGGCCGTATTACGGGAAACTTTTTCGGGTTTGCCCTGACGTCGTATGCAACGACGGGTACTGTGACGTGTACGTGTTTGACTTCAAGAACCGTCGCGACCTTGTCGGGAATATCCTGTACCTCTGGAATGGACGTCATAGCCGTATCAATCGCCTCAGAGCCCGGTCGAATCGACCAGTTATAGAACGATATCAGGTGGATAACCTGGACATCGCGGCCAGGAACGCGTTTCACTACCACATAGACGGCGAACTAATCGATCTCAATACGCCGGATGCGGATGGTCTGTTTCGTCTGAAGGTGCGGATGCTGGCCCAGGGGATACGCTTCATAGTTCCGAGAGAGTTCTACAACATCTACCATCCTTTTGATCCGCCCGTGGAAACCGACCATGAGTTCTTCACTCGGAACTAACGAACAGGCTCTGTATCGTCCCGTGAAAACGCTTTTTGAGTCACTTGGGTTCACCGTCATGGGCGAGGTCGGTGCAGGCGATGTCTTGGCCGTGTTCGGCGAACGCATCGTTACCGTGGAACTTAAGCTCCGGTACTCGGTCCGGCTTTTTGAGCAGGCTGTCGAGCGCCAGAAGACATCCGATCTGGTATATGTGGGACTGCCGTCTGATGCTTTGTCGGCTTCAAAGAGTCGTCGAAACGCACAGGAAAAACTTATGCGGCGGCTGGGGCTTGGCCTCGTACTCATTTACGAGGGAGAGCTTGCCCGATTTACATTCCATCCGCAGTCAATTATACCCCGGGTCAACCGGAAGAAACGGGACGCGCTTGTCGGAGAAATCAGATCCCGGATTATGGACGCAAATGTCGGTGGAAGCACTCGTACAGCATTGCTGACTGCATACCGTCAGGAGGCGATGTATCTTGCCGTTGTTCTCCGGCACGAAAAATCTGCATCGCCAAAACGCATTCGCGCGCTCGGTGGAAGCAATCGCTGCACAAGGATTCTGCGAGACAATCATTACGGCTGGTTCTCTCATCTGAGTCGAGGTCTGTATGGCCTCTCGGATCGCGGGTACACCGAACCCGATCGGCTGTTTCCTGAGGTCATGCAGGTCCTTAAACGCCGCTTTGACGAACTTCGTGACTCTGACGACCGGCAGGCCGAGTGACCGTAATCGGCCTATACGAGGTCGATGATGGCTCCTGCAAAGGTGTATCCTCCGCCAAATGCGACCAGCCCGGCACGTCCGGAATACTCCTGTGAGGAGAAGATGTCCTGCAGACACAGCGGAATCGTCGTCGATGACGTATTACCGAGATGCGCGATATTGCTGAACATTTTTTCTTTCGGCATCCGCAGCTTCTGTCGTACTGCGTTGATAATGCGTTGATTTGCCTGATGGGGGACGACAAGGTCAAGGTCGGACGGAGTGATTCCTGACTCGGTGCACGCATCGCCAAGACTCCTCATCATGCCGTTGATTGCCTCGACGAAAACCGTAGGACCGTCCATGTAAATGTGCCCGCGAATGTCCGCAGGAATCCGCAAGGCGCTTCCGTCTTCTCCTTTTGCAAGGCACGCCGGTCTGTGAAGAAGAGCCTTACAGCCGGGAGGGACATCTGTCGCCGATGCGGCAACAATCGTTGCGCTACTCGCATCGCCAAAGACAGGCGCTGTGTTGGGGTCCGAGGTGTCTACCCGGCGGCTCAGACTCTCAGCGGTGAGTACCAGCACGTGAGCATCGGGGCGGGCATGCAAGTAATCGTAGGCTGTCTGCAGGCCATAAAGGTAGCCTGAACAGGCAGCATTCAGGTCGTAGGCCTGGGGCATGTGATCCTCCGCCCCCCTTGTAAGGCGGTGCTGAACGAGTGTTGAAACGGCAGGTGTGTTCTGTTCCGGAGTTTCCGTTGCACAAATGATCAGGTCGATATCCCGTATCGACAGACCGCTTTCCTGAAGCACGTCAACCGCTGCCTTCGTGGCAAGATCGACAGCTGTTTCACCCTCGGCGAGCCACTGACGTGACTCTATACCCGTCCGTTTTGCTATGTCGGCGGCCGACCATGTAGGACACATTTCCGAGATCTCTTCGTTGCTGACTGTTCGACTTCCCGCGAAGGCCTTCACACCGAGGATGCCGACCTGTACCGATCCTTCGTTTCGGGCTGTCGCCACCGGTATGACGCTGTCATCGCCCGGATGATGTCCACGCGGGAGATCATCCAGTCCCTGAATACGCGGTGTGCCGGGTAGCTCTCGAGTGACCTGCCTGATCGGAATATGACCGCCTTCAGCAGTTGAGGCTGTGCGGACCTTGAGAATTGGTTCGCCGACTTTAACCATATTCCCTTCGGGGGCAAGCAGACTTTCAACGAGTCCTGCAACAGGTGATCTCAGTTCAACGGCGGCCTTGTCGGCCTCGAGGTCAGCTATGATCTGGCCGGTTTCTATGGAATCACCTTCACGCACGCGCCATTCAACAACCGTTATCGACTCGTCGGAAGGGCTTGATCCAATGGCCTCCACGAGATGAACTCCTTCTTCCGCACTTGCATCCGGAATCCATTCTACGCTTCCTCCAAGCATCGAAACGGCTGTCTCAAGTGTCTTTCGGTACCCGGGGAGAACCTCGAGCTGATTTGCGAAATTGCAGGGCACAAAGGTATCCGCACGGGTGACGCGCTTCAGCTTTGCATTCGCCTCGAGATTTTCAGCTACCGTCGCAATGATCTCAGCTCCGACACCGCTCGAGTGGTTGTCCTCATGCACGACAATGAGCCTGCCTGTGATGCGAGTTCGCTCTATGACCGTCTGTTCGTCCCAGGGCGACAGCCAGCGCAAATCGATGACATCGCACTCAACACCGTGCGATTCGAGCGTTGTTGCAGCCTTGATACAGTGCTCGACGGTGTTTCCGTACGCGACGAAGGTCAGGTCGTCCCCACGGCGTGCGAATCGGGCTCGTCCGACAGGAACAAACTGACGCGAAACGTCAGGACTTGTTGTTGCGTTGCGGTTGTTCAGGCAGTTTTTCGGATAAAAGAACAGCGTCGGTCTACCGCTCTCAAACGCTGCATTCAGCATACCCGCAGCATCGCCCGCAGTCGCGGGCATCATGACATCCACACCGGGCGTGTGCGTAGCCAGCGACTCCAGACTCGATGCGTGAAACGGACCCAGCCCGGGTTTATACCCGCCGCATGTGATCATGACGATCACCGGAGCCTGCCAACCCCCGTCTGTGCGCCACCACATGCTGCCGAGCTCAGCCCAGATCTGGTTATATGCAATAGGGAGAAAATCAGCAAACTGAAGAAACGCGACCGGGCGCTCACCAGCGAGTGCACGACCGACAGAAACACCTATGACACTTGCTTCAGCGAGGGGACTGTTCTCAATGCGGCTACCGTACTTCCGGGTAAGGCCTTTCGTTATGCCGAATACGTCACCTTTCGGATCCTCTATATCTTCGCCAAAAAGTTGAACCCGCGTATCGTTTCCAAGTCGATAATCGAGCACCTCTCGTATGGCCTCTATCATCGTGAGACGCGTTGTGTTGTCCGGATCGCCGGTATATTCCTTGTCTGCATCCATAAGACGAGACGGAAGAGGTGCCTTCGCGGTGAAGACCGGAGCCGGTTCCTCGCTGAGCTGGGCGATCCGGGCAGTTTGCTGGAGTTCCTCACGCAATTCGCGGTTCATCTGCGTGAGGGAGTCGGCTTCCACCCCGCGGGTCACGAGCTCATTCGTCAGGCGGATCAGCGGATCTCCCGACTGGCCGACAGCCTCGATCTCCTCGGCACTGCGGTACGCGCGCTGGTCGTCTGCATTCGTGTGATTATGAAGGCGATCGACCGAGAAGACGACGATACGGGGTCCACGGTCGGTTGAACGCATACCGCTGACGACAGATTGAAACTGGTCGCGTGATCCGAGCGGATCCCGTCCGTCGATCCTCGTGATGGGAATGCCGTAGAACGCGTCAGCCGGACCCGTCGGGTACTCGTAAAATGTGTTACCCCGGGTTCGTGTCGAAATGGCAAATGCGTTGTCCTGTACCAGAAAGAGCACCGGGAGTGTTTTACGCACAGCGTGCGCGATCGCTTCAAGAACCTCTCCCTGCTGGGTCATGCCGTCTCCGAGACTGCAGAGGACGATTGGATTGCCTTCGCGCTCCTGGATTGATGCGGCGATACCGGCGGCCTGAAGCGCGCTGTTACCGACCGGACCGACGAGGCTGAGGATGTTCAGATCGGGGGCACTCATATGTGCGTTCATCTGGCGACCACGGCTATGACTGCCATCTTTGTTAAAAAGAGACATGAAAAACATGGTTGGGGTCATACCACGCGCAAGCATGAGGGCTTTGTCACGGTAGTGGCAGTGGAGGTAATCGTCTTTCGTCAGAAACTCAGCAAGCGTTGCCGACGCTTCATGGCCGGCCCCCGATACGTGAAAAAAGGCTTCTCCTCTGGCGGTGAAGTCCTGTTCGATGAGGTCCATTTCACGGGCCGTCGTCATGATTCGATACAGTTCAATTAAGGACTCGGTGCTTCGTTCTTCCATGTCGGTTTCGATACTCCCATTTCTGGACAGTGCAGCTCATGCTTTGACACACACGTACAGCAACGTGCATATTTAAGCGGTTGGATTGCAGTAAATCTGACAAATATTACCATGCAAGCACAAGTGGGTCGACCGTTCGTGAAGATTCCGTGGCAGCCCGACGCTGCGTTCACGCTGAATCGGTAAAGAACCATATGAAACGCAATAGAAGGAGTCGAAAGGTTTATGAGTAATGGATCAGTGAATGACAGTTTTGGTGTTACGAAGCGCATGTCCAGCGCTGTAGGTGAACTCACGTATTATGATCTTCATGAGTACGCTGCGAAATACAACCCGGATATCGAAAAGTGGCCTGTGAGCATGAGAGTCCTTTTCGAGAGCGTGCTGAGGAACGAAAACGGCATCGAGGTCACCGAAGACCATGTTCGCGAACTGACCCAGTACAATCCTAAAGCACCACAAATCATCGAAGTTCCCTTCAAGCCTGCTCGTGTGCTGCTGCAGGACTTCACCGGAGTTCCCTGCGTCGTCGACCTGGCGGCAATGCGTAGCGCGATGGCTCGTCTTGGAGGTGATCCGTCGCGTATAAATCCCGAGCTCGCGGTTGATCTTGTCATTGACCATTCGGTGCAGGTCGACTTCTTCAACTCCTCCGATGCACTCAAAAAGAACTCCGATCTTGAGTTTCAGCGAAACCGCGAGCGGTACGAGTTTCTCCGTTGGGGACAGGGCGCGTTCCGTAACTTCAGTGTCGTCCCTCCCGCGAGCGGCATCTGCCATCAGGTCAATCTTGAGTATCTTGGCCGGGCTGTTCAGGTGCAGGATCGCGATGGAGTACAGGTCGCATTTCCCGATACGCTCGTCGGTACCGACAGTCACACCCCCATGATTAACGGTCTTGGAATACTTGGCTGGGGTGTCGGAGGCATAGAAGCAGAGGCCGCCATGCTCGGACAGCCGATTTTCATGCTTGCACCGAGCGTTGTAGGGGTCAAGCTCGAAGGAAAAATGAACACTGGCATCACGGCGACCGATCTCGTGCTTCGAATTACCGAAATGCTCAGAAAACACGGGGTCGTCGGGAAGTTCGTGGAGTTCTTCGGACCCGGCCTCTCAAATATGACGGTGCCGGACCGTGCGACAATCAGCAACATGGCGCCTGAGTACGGTGCAACCTGCGGATTTTTCCCGGTAGACCAGCAGGCATTGGATTACATGTACGCAACGGGCAGGCCGACCGATCTCATTGAGATGGTCGAAACGTATACCCGTGCACAGGGAATGTTCAGGACCGATGACTCAGAGGACCCTGAGTACGAAGCAGTGCTGCACCTGGACCTGTCGACCGTCGAACCGTCAATAGCCGGTCCGAAGCGGCCCCAGGACCGGATATCGCTTCCGTATGTGTCAGAGAACTTCCGACGCTCCTTGACCGCCCCTGTAGGACCACAAGGGTATGGTCTGGAGAAGTCAGAGCTTGATCGCAGCGGCGAGACCACGCTTGATAATGGAGAAACCGTTACCCTTCGACACGGAGACGTAGCGATTGCCGCCATCACCAGTTGTACGAACACCTCCAACCCGAGTGTCCTTCTCGGAGCCGGACTGCTCGCGAAGAAGGCGGTCGAAGCCGGGCTTAAACCGAAACCGTGGATAAAGACCAGTTTTGCGCCGGGCTCGATGGTTGTGACAGAGTACCTGCAGCGGACCGGGCTTATGGAGTACCTTGAGAAAGTCGGTTTCTATCTTGTCGGTTACGGGTGTACCACCTGCATCGGAAACTCCGGACCTCTTCCCGAACCGGTGTCCCGAGCTGTCGAGGACAACGATCTCATCGTTGCGGGGGTCCTCAGCGGTAATCGCAATTTCGAGGGACGCATCAATCCACATACCAAGGCTAATTATCTGATGAGCCCACCGCTCGTGGTTGCCTACGCTCTCGCGGGAAATGTCGGTATCGATCTGACACGCGAGCCGCTCGGTACGGGTGCCGATGGGAACCCTGTGTATCTCAAGGACGTGTGGCCGTCTAACGAAGAGCTTGAAGACTTTGTGAAGCGAGCCCTCGATCGCGACGCGTTCATCGCCAGTTACTCCGGCCTTGAAGACTCGAATCCAGAGTGGAACAAGATCGAACTGTCAGGTGAGCAGGTCTATCAGTGGGATGAAGCGTCGACGTACATACAGGAACCTCCGTTTTTCCAGAACATGTCACCCGATCCCGATCAGATCAGGACCATTGACAACGCCCGGGTACTCGTGAAAGTCGGTGACAGCATAACCACCGACCATATCAGCCCCGCTGGTGCAATTGACCCTGCAAGTCCGGCGGGTCGATATCTTATTGATAGTGGCGTAGAGAAGCGCGAGTTCAACAGCTACGGAAGCCGAAGAGGCAACGACCGTGTGATGACGCGTGGCACCTTTGCGAACATAAGACTTCGCAACCAGTTGGCCCCGGGAACCGAGGGCAGTTGGACGACTCACTACCCGGGTGGAGAGGTCGTGGACATCCACGAGGCCAGTCGCCTGTATGAGGCGGAACAGGTTCCCACAATCGTTCTCGCCGGCGAGGACTATGGGATGGGATCAAGTCGTGACTGGGCCGCCAAAGGTGCCTATCTGCTGGGTATACGTGCGGTGATCGCGATGAGTTTCGAACGCATACATCGATCAAATCTGGTCGGTATGGGCGTCGTACCGCTTCAGTTCAAAAAAGGCGAGTCTGCGGATACGCTGGGGCTTGACGGCTCGGAGACCTTTGCCATCAAACTGAGTGACGACGTTACGCCTAAGCAGGATGTTCAGGTTGTTGCAAAGAAGCTTGACGGTACAACCGTGGAGTTTACGACGATGCTTCGAATTGACAGTCCGGTCGAACTTGAGTACGTGAGGAACGGTGGGATACTTCAGACCGTCCTGCGGCGCTTTCTGCTCGAAAGTAAAAAGAACTAGGATAGCACGACTATCGATGATAGAGATGCCTGCCGTAGCAAACGGCACGGCATCTTTTTTTTGGTGATCGGTGCTACATACGGTTTCAGAACAAATCGTCCCAGACGATTCCTGCACCGTCGGGAACCATGCGGGTGACCCGCTTCCGGTGTAAGATATCGAAGAATCGTGGATGAATACCGGGTCTGAGTTCTTTTTCGGTACGCAGTACCGCCATCGTGTTCTCATCGAGGGCGTCTCCTGCCGATAGATCCCGAATGGCGTGTATGCTGCGGTTCGTGCGTCCGTAGTTTTCTGTCTCACTCTCCGCCAGACGAATGACCTGATCGCCGAGTATCCGTTCAACACGCTCGGCCCCGAGACGGTCCGTCACCGCGTCCATCCGATTCGCTTCACCGTCGAGCGCGCGCAGCTCCTTGATCATCTGTCTGAACTGGGACGGCTCCAGAGCCACCGGGTCGTCAAGACCGGTCCCCTGGTGCGATAGCGTCACGTGTTTCTCGAGCATCACGGCTCCGACAGCCCACGAAACCATCGGAACGGCGAGTGGGTCCAGGCTGTGGTCGCTTACACCCCACGGCCGCCCGGTTGCAGAGCCTCGTATCGGGAGAGAGCGCATATTGTAGTCTGACTCAGGCGCGGGGTACGACGTGACACAGTGGAGGAATGTCAGATCCGAACTTTTCAGACATCGGTTCGCTTCATCAATATCCGCAAGAGTACTCACACCGGTACTTGCGATTACGGAGATACCGCATGCGGAAACGGCCTGGAGCAAAGGCGTATGCACGAGCTCGGGTGATGCAATCTTGATCCGGTCGACGCCCAGGGCAAGCAGGCCTTCGAGGCTTTGAGCTCCGAATGGTGTACAGAGAAACCGTAGACCTCTCGCCTCGGTTTCGCGTTTCACGACATGATAGAAGTCCGGTGCCTGTTCGAGCGCGTGGAACCGCTCATATAGAGGAGTCGGTCCGCCTGGCAGCGGTACCAGTCCCGCTTTCGGGTGAATAATCTCCGAAGCGATTACCCACTGAAATTTAGCGCAGTCGAAGCTGGCCTCGGCAACCTCGTCGAGTATTCTTCGGACGGAATCGATCCTGCCTCCATGGCCCGTACCGATCTCGGCTACAATTTCCATGGGTCACGTGTGGGGAGTGATCAGCTCAAATCCGCAGTACGGAACGAGCGCCTTCGGGATACGGATGCTGCCATCCTTTTGTTGTCCGTTCTCAAAAATGCAGACAAGTGCGCGACTGACGGCAATTGCGGTGCCATTCAGCATGTGCACGAAAGAAGGTTTCGTGTCTCCCTCGCGGTACCGAGTACCAAGCCTGCGTGCCTGATAGTCGGTGCAGTTTGATGTTGAAGTGATCTCGCCGTACTCACCGTCGGATCCTCGACCTGGCATCCACGCCTCAATATCGTACTTCCGATAGGCAGGACCTCCGAGGTCACCCGTGCAGGTATCGACGACACGATATGCAAGCTCCAGTCCTTTTGCAATCCGTTCTTCGATGGACAACAGCGTCTCAAGCATCGCTTCGCTGTCATCGGGTTTCGTGTACACGAACATCTCCACCTTGGAGAACTGATGCACCCGATAAAGCCCCTTGGAGAACTGACCCGCAGCACCGGCTTCTCGTCTAAAGCAATGCGAAAAGCCGGCAAGCTTGATCGGTAACTCATCCGAGCTTACGATTCTGTTACCGACATACGCACCGAGAGTGATCTCCGCCGTTCCGACAAGGCAGCCTTCATTACCCTCCAGGGTGTATATGTTACTTTCGGGGCCACGCGGTGCAAAACCGATTCCGGAAACGATCTCTTCACGCGCGATGTCCGGCGTAATCATCGGGGTGAAACCTTCAGCCTGAAGGGTGTCCATTGCGTATCGAATCAGCGCCAGTTCCAGGAACACTGCTTCGTTTTTCAAATAGTAGAACTTTGCGCCACTGACCTGGGCTGCCCGATCAAAATCGAGCAGATCCAGTGCTAAACCCAGTTCAACATGGTCCTTTGCCGGAAAGTCGAATTTCGGTGGCGTTCCAACGAACTTGATGACCTTGTTTGAGTCTTCGCCATTGCCGACCGGAACGTCGGGATGGGTCATGTTCGGAACAGCGCCGACCTTTTCGCTCAGGCGTTCTTCGATGGACTTCAGAGTGCTCTCCAAAGAAGGTATTTCTTCTTTTATACGCTTACCTTCCTGAATGAGAGCCGATCTATCCTCATCCGTGAGCTTCTGCTTCATTTGTCGTGCGTTGTCATTTCTGCGGCTTCTCAGCGATTCGAGGTCGCTTAGAAGTGCGTTCCTTCGGTCGTACAACTCAACGATCTCCGGGATATCGATCTGTACGTTGCGAAGCTCGGCGTTGCGTTGCACGAGGTCCTGATTGTCGCGAATAAACTTGAGGTCTAGCATTGTGTGTTTGACTATAGCTTTCCGGATAGGTTCATATCAATATTACTGTCCGCGACCGTGGTGATTTTCTC
>RECN01000111.1 GCA_007694005.1 Spirochaetaceae bacterium | reverse complement strand
GCACGCCAGAACTCTGGATGAACGGGGCGGCTTCTCGGAGTTTAATGCTTTGGCCGTAGATGGCAGCGGTAACGTCTACGCGGCGGGTTGGCAAACGCGAGACCGCACTTACTCGTATGGCCCCGGGGTAGATGCGGCCGGCTCAGCCGGCTCCCGGAATGCTGTGGTTGTTTCATATGACAGTGACCTGAATGCGCAATGGGCAACGACTACGACGGAAGGCGACGTCTCATCGGAGTTTTATGCTATTGCCGTGGATAATCAGGGCACGATATACGCAGCTGGATACAAAAGAGGTAATGATATGTTGGCGTTCGCAGAGGAAGTCACAGTAGCAGGGTCATTCGCAGGGGCGTCATACGGTGACGAGAATGTGCTGCTTGTCGCCTACAATACTAACGGAGCAGCAAAAACTGCCAGAACCACCGAAGCCGGTTCCGGAGACACAGTTTTTAGTGGTGTTGCCGCTAGTTCCACAGACGCCATCGCAGTGGGACGGCAACGGGGCACTATCACATTTGCGTATGGCGATGACCTGGAGGCCGCGGGAAGTGCACCTGCCTGGCCAAATGCGGTCATCGTGAGATATTAGGCGGCACTTTGCTCTGTAGCTGAGTTACCCGGCCGGGGATCTTTCCGCGGCCGGGTATGCTGGTGGTAGTGCTTTCGGGTGACAGGAGCAAGCGAACTTCGGTTATCAGCATAGTCGCCACTCGAAACCCACTTTATCAAAACCAAACAGCTGAAGCTGCCACCTGTAGTCCGATTCGGTTGTCACACGGCAGGTATCGGGGAAATGGAATACCACTTTTAAGATAATTCAGATCAACAAAATTTGAGTGGTTAAATCAACGTATGTTTTTCTGCCGACTGTCCCTCCCATCGCTTCGTGAAAGTGTAATCCCCCCGTTTGTAGTCGTCGCTACAGGTAGAAGGTTACGCAGTCGGGGGTCTTCACGATTTTCGGTGTCACACCTCCGACTGCTGAATCGGGTCGCTCATTTCTGATTTGGGTTTCTTGGGCATGAATTCTCCAATGTGACCCCGGGATCAGAACAAGGCTGTTTTCACCCACTCGAGCGAGATGAGCTCGGCATCCTCAAGCCTATGTTCCACTTCCTAGCCGGCGATGAGTTACTCACTGTCTGTTCGCCTGCGTACCGTGTTTCCTTCATATGAAACGCCAAGCTCGTCTGCAATGTGGTTCAGGCGCTTGTCGTGGGTCCAGAGTTTTGTATCCGGTGTAATGAGGGAAGAAGCCAGCAGATGCATGTCGATGAGGCCAACACCACGCCCCATGAGGCTATGCGTCTCGATGAGCGTCATCACTTCACGGTCAGAGGCCCTGTCCACGACCGGCAGGTTCGCGAGGTCCCGGAGTACCCCTGCTCGCCCGGAGAGGTTTCCGCATGCCAGCTCTCCGATCACAAAGGGATGGGTCGCGATAAGACCGGAGTCAAGCGCCGTAGAAAACGGGGAATTCGGGTTTCTGAAGTGGTCGAGCCAGACGGATGTATCAGCGAGAATCATCCTCGGCAGGCCTCCGTCGTGGGACATCCGCGATTTCCGGCATAGTTCCACCGAGACGCGCAAGTCGCCGAGAGGACTCCCGCTGTATAAGAGCCAGCAGGCCGTCGCGAATCAGCCGGGATCGTTCGGTAACGCCGGTAAGCTCTTCTGCTTCTTTGAGCAGGTCGTCGTCGAGTGTGACTGTTGTACGCATATGCGCCTCCTGCATCAAAATATACACCAATGTGTGCGTTTATTGATACGCCTGGAGGATCCTTACCTATCAAGATAGTTTTCGCCTAAGGAGGGGGAAACGTCTTGACTCCTAACGTCCCGCTGGTATTCACGTTTTCCAGAAGGAACAACGCCGTCTGATTCTTACTGCCAATCAACGCCCTACCGGTATACCCGCTCCGAAGTAGCCGAATCTCACGAACTGCTTTCCTTTGAGATGTCCCCGGTATTCAGGGACGCCGGACTACACGGAAGCCTGTAGTTCTGCTTCTGTTCTCTGGTGAGCTGCCACCACGGTAAGAAAAAATGGCTACAGAGTCGCCGCTAGCATGGCTGCCACCTCTAGCGCGGCGACTTCCTCCAGAAACCGGACCAGTCGGGTTATTGCCGTTCATATCGTCAGCACCAGTCCAATCCCATTTCCATTCCCAGACATTGCCTGTCATGTCATAAAGGCCGAGTTCATTGGGTAGTTTTTGTCCAACCGGGTGGGTCGTCAATCCACTGTTATCTCTCCACCACGCAACATCATCGATGCTGTTACTTCCGGCATATGTGTACCCGTTACTATTTACTCCACCTCTGGCTGCCCACTCCCACTCGGCTTCTGTGGGCAGCCGGTAGCCGTTGGCGTTTATATCCATCTCGACCGCGTCCCAGGTCTCGTCTCGGTCTGAAGGTACTTCCCCCCAATCTTCCGGATTTTTACTACCTCCTATGCTGTATACAAGGGTCAAGCCCTCGTTCACGCTTAAGGTGTTACAGAAAACAAGAGCATCGTACCAGCTTACTGTGTTTACAGGATTATCCGGACCAATCCCCCTATCGGTGTCAGACGGGTTACGTCCAATAATCACTTCATATTGATATTGCGTAATAGGATAAAGCCCTATGTGAAAGCTCGAAACAGACCAGACACCATTTTCCGTGCCGTTTGGTATATCAGTAGAAGATCCACCTTGGACATCCCGCATGGAAAGGAGAGTAACTTTGAACACCGCTGGACTCGTCCATGCACTCCGAACGCCAGAGCCGTTAACGGCCCGAACCGACCACCAGCGAACGTTGCCAATGACAAGGGGGGCAGGCACCTGAAACTCAGCGTTTTCTACTTCAATGAAATCATCATCATTCAGATCCTGGAGAGCATATTGGGTTTCTGCAACGCGCAGCTCGTAGCCAACTGCACCATTGACCTCGTTCCAGGTGAGGGTTGGGGATGTGTTGATCGTTGTACTGTCATGAACTGGTGTTTGACCGGTAATGGGAGTGAGGGTAAAGCTGCCCACTACATTGGACCACGTTCCCCACTCGGCTCCCGCCTTGGCCCGTACGCGCCAATAATAGGTTTCTACAGGAGAATGTCCTTCGAAGTTGACCGGCAGGTGTTCATTGGAAACAAGCTCTTCGCTGGTATACACGATGTTTTCGGAAGCAAAGGTATTTTCAGTTGCAACTTGAAACTGATATGCAACGGCTGCGGCAACCTTTTGGGCGGTAAATTGTGGCGGGAAAAAGGACGCTGCTTCCTCGCGGTTTACGGGTTCGATTTCGGAGGGGTCTTCGACGGTATGATATCCCTGATATCCGTCGGCATGGGGATCAACCGGGTTGTCAAGCTGCGAGAGGAATGGGTTCAGGCAACTGCCCACGGTGAGCGCCACCGCTGTGACAGCAATCAATACACACAGGTGCCCGCGAGTTTGCATACCCATCAGTTTCCTCCTCGACCCAGGACGACACTTGTCGCCCGCTGCGCGGAAATTTCTTCACGCAATGCTGCGATCCGGCGATTAATTTCGTCCTGCTGCTGCTCAAGTGATGTCCGGTCCCTGTTTCGCCGCAGGATAAGACTTCCAATGACGCTCCCGCTTATACCGACACCGGCTGATACCGTAAATCCGGTACCCCATTGTTCCACTTCCTGCCGATGTTGAAGCGCTGCAGCTGTTGTGCTTGCTTCGTTATACGAGGTTGTCGCGTGCTGTACCTGCAGGTAGCTCAAAGCGCTGACGGCAAATCCCGAGAGTCCTGTTCCGATCAGCGTCCAACCGTATGTTCTGCCACGTCGGTTCCGGCTGAGAAGCCGTTTGGTCTCCAGCTGAGCCGCTTCGGCCTGCTCCAGTCGATACTGCGCAGAAAGGCCCACATCTGCCACATCGAGATGCACCTCGGTTGCGGGTTCAACCGTAACGTGTTCGACATGAGCGTAGTACGGGTCTTCGGGTTGTCGGAATGCCACCTCGTACTGTCCCGGTCTCAGCTGAATGGCTGTCGACGACTGTCCAGTGCGCGTCTCTACCGGCTGCCCCTCGGCATCGTACACGGTAAAAATGTCTCCAACGGAAGCAATCCTCAGACGGCCGGTGAGCTGACTGTCAAGCGCCGCAGCGTCAATCCACCGAACTGCCGCATCTCCCCCCGAAAGGCGTTCACTCAAGCTAATCTCAGCAGGATCGAAAAGATACGCTCCTGAAAAACGGACTGCGTGTCCATCCGTCAGGTATGTTACCGAACCTTCGGCGAAGGTGCGCACCGTGTGTATATCACGTCCAATACTCGTTTCTATGGAAGGATGGAGATTGTATACGTGCACGAGACGTAGTGCGTTGGTTCTTTCACCAGAACGGTCGACCAACACAGGGGGGTTCATGCCGGGCTGTATCGGAAAGGTAAACGTTCGATGCTGTCCGTCTTCCCACTCCAGCGTAAGGCGACCGGTGTTCGAGGTCGAGTCGCCGGGCGTCGTATACAGATAGTCGGTCTGTCCCAGAACCGTCTCTCCACGTACTACATTTGCTGAACCGTGCGAGCTCATTATGACTACGGCAGCGCCTACACGTTGCACCTCTCCGTCGGTCATATACAGTATCTCGCCCCTGCCTGCGCTCGTCGAAACCGGTTCTGTTGTACGTGACGATCCCACCGTTGCAAGGACGGTGTCGCCTTCCAGCAAGTTCACGACACGCGTCTCAACAACCCGAATAGCCCAGAGGTTCGGGAGCACTTCGTGCATGGAGTACTCCAGTTCACCGCTGAGTCCTCCAGCCCTATCAGCGCTGAAGACCCGAAAATATTCATCCCTGATTGTGTCGCGTTCAGTACCTTGAATTCGATACGGTGCGGACACTGCGAAGGGCAGCCGCTCATCGGTCACCCGAACGGTAATTGGAAACTCGCGCCGGTAGGGATCCAACTCATCAACCACGACCTCTATCGCTTCAGCCCCGACGGTAAACCGTGCACCATTGAGCTCTCCGCGCACTGTTTCCAGCTCTTCCTGCAGTCTCTGAATCTCCTCGGTCTTACGCGTCAGCAGGTCGTCGCGTTGTCGTGTTATCTCCCGCTCGTGTGACGCTTCCAGCGCAAGGAGCTCCCGCTCGATTCGTGTCTCATATTCCTCGGATGTTTCCCAGGGATCGGGTGTATTCTCATCCTCGTAGGAAACGATTTGCTGCCGGTGCAAGGTGTTCAGTTCTGCAAGCGTGGACGTGACGATCCCGTCAAACCTCAACTCAATTTCGGGGATCGTGGCGTTGATCTGTGCAATCGTCGTCAACCGCTCGAAAAAACCGTCTCGGCCGGCTGTTTCAAGGCGAAGTCTATCCAGCTCCGCGCGTCGCTGTTCCGCCTGCCGCGACAGGCTTGCCTGCTGTGCTGACAGCTGCGCTTCCATCTCCTGGCGGAGCGCTGCCTGTGCCCGTTGCTGTTCCAGAGCCGCCGCTGCCTGCCGCTCTATCTCGGCCAGGCGCTCTGCCTGTAATCTGTTCGCTTCCTCCCGCGCGCGTGCTGCCTGCTGCTCACCGTCCAGTCTTCGACGTTCCTCAGCACTTGCCGCTCCCTGTATAGCTTGCGCGCGTTCGGCGATTTCCGCTTCAAGAGCTGCAAGTTCCGCTTCAAGCTCGCGCGCCTGACTCCGACTGCGTGCGAGTTGCTCTTCGGCTGTCGTAAAGTAAAACTCTCCGGTAAAGGAAGTATTGACCCACGGAATCTGGCGCCCACCGGTAGCCTGTTGGACACCACGCTGAACCTCTGTAACGATCTGGCGCACTTCGAGACCAGGAGTGGCTATATGGCGTAACAGAGCCTGTGTAAACGGGCTATTCCGCTGTCCGGCACCATCATCAGCAACATCTCCGGGCGCGGTCGCGAACACCACCATGCTACCGCGACCGCCTCCACCCATGACCGACAGGCCACGGGACGCGCTTCGGGTAGTCGAAAACGGATTATCCCGACAGGCATCAAGCATAACCAGGTTGAACTCTGTACCGGATCGCTCAAGGCCGACGGTAACACGGTCCATGCTGAGCGCCTGATCGAGGAGCTCGAAACTGTCGCGAATATTCGCGTTTACCGGAAGCAGGTAGTTTACCCCCTCGAACTGAACTGCATGCCCGGCATAATAAAAAAGCGCAGTCTCAGCGTTGTGTCTCTCAACCGCATCGACAAATGCTCGAACCGCCCGCTCCATTCCACCGCGTGTAGCGTCTAACTCGACAAACACTTCAAATCCGAGAGACTCAAGCATCGCCGCCATATCGGTCGCGTCATTAATCGGGTTTGCAAGCGGCTGCACCTCATAATTACTGTTTCCAATAATCAGCGCGACCCGAGAGAACCCGGATGCGTGTACATGGGTACCGAGTACAAAGCAAAGTACACATGCTGTTTTCAACACGCGGGTTAACAGTCTCAACTCCATTCTCACTCCTGTGCCTGTGCTACCGTTGTAATCGTCACGTGCGCCTCACCAACACGCTGCCACGTTGAACTATCTGTGCCTTCGCGTTCCGGTGAGCGTTCCCTGACAAGGCCTCTGGTACGCGCGACAGCATCACCGGGGGTTCCAAAGACTTCGTACCACTGTCCCGCTATCCGTTGTGGAGAAACATTCGGTCGAGGAGGGATCCCGGAGTGAGCTGTGACAATGAGTCGCTCTACGCCGAACGGAGGTACAACCTCGAAGCGATACGGCAACGCGACCACGCGGTTCACTCTATCCATGCCGATGTAAAACTGTTCTTCCAGTAATATTGTCTGCCCGGTAGCAAGCACATAACTGAGCTGAAGAAACGCGGGTTGATTAACCCTGAAATAGAACTGAACCGGCTCGCCTTCCTCAAAAACAAGCGAGCGCTCGTGTCGGCCGCGGTCAGTCCAGACCTCGACGTTAATCCCACCGGAAACGATCTGATCGTTCAGGAGCTCGCTTCCAGCAGCCAGTGCGGATTCGAGGTTGGCAGGATAGAGCGTATCGGGACGCACAGAAGAAACCGGCACAGTCGTGCGTGCTGAAGCAACGATCTGTCCATGCTGAACTGAACGAGCTGTCACCTGAACTTCGATGGTCTCCTCGTCGACCCAATAACTCCCCCTCACGATCGCATCCGACGACGTTACATTGTGTGATTGATTTCGATGATTCGCTTCAGCCGGAACGCTTGCCTCTATGACTCCTGAAAACCTGTTTCCAAAAGCACTCGAAAAGTCGGAGTCTTCATACAGAAGCGGCATGACCTGAAATCGGCCGCAGTGCTGTTCGGCAAGGCGTCGTGCGAGAAGCGTAGCGGCCTGCTCTACCGTAGCCGGACGGAACAAAGCCAACTGTCGCTCGGCGTCGCGAACCGCTCGTACAAACAGACGAGGATCCGGGTATGGCTCAGCCATTTGTACGCTGTTCGTGGACGAATGACGGGGGGATGCGAGCGCATCAAGGGCACGTATTACGGTTACATTATCGAATAAAACGGTAAGTGCCGCGTCCGCATCGTGCAGATGCCGGCCAGCGCGGTCGGTACTTCCGAGCGCAAGCATCTCTTCGAGCGCGCCAAGCAGCGCCTGCAATCGTGATTCTGTGTCACGCGCCTGCTCAAGATACTGTCGGCGAAGCTCCTGCACCTCAATCCAGGCGAGCGCGTGCGTGCCGTTGCCTCGTTCCTCTATTTCGTACCGCACCCCGGAAACCCGTAGATCGGTCGCTGTCTGTGTTGCGTTTACGTAGCGGGTTCTCTCGGTGTGCTCGTCCGCGTAGGTACGGATGTCCTCAGTGCTCGTAATTCGTGTCTGTACAGTCCGGGCGAGATCAGCGAGTGCGGTATTCCGTGCGGTTTGTATCCGTTCCGCATGATCGGCGAGATCCGAATACCCATACCCGGTGAGGTATCGGGGTAGTGCATAATCGCTATGAAGACCGAACGAGTCGACCCACGACTGTGCGAAGGCAGTTGCCCCGCTAAGGAGTAGAAACACAACAAGGACGTAGTGACGGAATCGCATCCGCTCTCCCCGAGGCCCACGTCACGATCATGATTCAAAATTCGGACCGTTTTTGAGTTATTCCCTGTACAGGCTACTGTGCGATTTTCTGTTCCGCAAGATTCGCACGGCCGTTGTGGCAACAATTTTCCGCTCATAATGGCTGGCTGAGAAAAAAAAGCACATGCTTCGCTGTGCCGACTATGTCGCCGTCGTCTGAGGAACGAATCTCCGATGCATAGATTCGCTTTTCCGGGGAGATCGATTATTAGAGTCCTAAAACGACCGAATCGCGCGTACGCTCGTGTTTAACCACTTATCACTCGGGTCCTGACTGTCATTTCCAAACCAGTGCGTCCATGCGCGTTCATCGTCGTACTCCGATGAGCTCCAGTATCTCGGCGCCCCAAAACCTCCGATACCCTCTGCGTAAAGATTGTCACGTATTAACCTAAGCTCCTCTCGGGACGGTAAATACCAGTCATCGTATCCGTTATGCTCCAGATTCTGTGCGAGCCGAGCAGCGTAGTCAGAATCTCCGTATAGTGGCTCATGGGTACCATATTCTTGTACAATAGCAGCCGTATTGTCCTCCCCGGTTCCAAGCGCAGTACTCGTCCCGCCCGCGAAAGTTCCCATACCTCCCCAAAACTCAAAGGCCCACTCGGTCTCTTCAGGAGCAGCCTCTAGAAAAGTCCAATCGAATGCATCCTCATCATCGATATAGAAAATCGCTCCGCCTGCCGGTCCGGTCGAGCCAATATCCGGCCGATACACTGTGTATATCGGGCTCCACGGACCGTGGTCGTCACCATCAATCGCTACCATCATCCAGATTCCTGTCTGCCCCGGATTGATATCGGCCGGAGGGACTACTGACGTTTGATCTCCGTCAACAACACTGCCAACGAGATCGTCTTCGGCGAAACTCCCGTCCTCAGTCACCCCGAATACGATTACGTAGTCGGTAACATCCTCGACCGGTTCCCAGCTGACGGTAGGTCTTTCGGTACTCACAAACGATCCGTCCTCAGGGGTCATACCGAGGACTCCGTACGGCTGGAAGGACCGCGGCTCGGTCCACAAACCAGCGGCTCCGCTTTCAACTGCCCGAGCTCGCCAATAATAGGTTTCTCCGGCTACGACTTCCGGATCCTCGGGATCGAAAGCTGGACGCATAAGGTTTGTGGCGTAACCACTCCCGTCATACACAATCGACTCCGGTCCGAAATCCTCAGATTCTGCAATCTGAACGTCGTAGGAGTCGGCTCCGGTTACCCTGCTCACGACAAAGGTCGGCCACGCCAGATCTTCTCCTTCTTCTATGTGAAGTTGAATGTCGTCGATGCTGTCAACGGTGTCGTAGCCCTGATATGCCTCCGCCTCCGGATCGACCGGGTTGTCAAACTCGTCGAGAAGGAGATTCGTACAGGTCGCGAATACCATCACACACACGAGCGATGATCCGAGAATTGCCGTGTACCGCTGTCTCATCGTAACTCCTCGATTCGGGTCTCAAGGGCGCGTTCGGTCGCAAGCAGCTCGGGGTCGGGGGAGCTCAGGAACGCGGAAATGGTTCCCGCAGTAGCGAACCCGATCGCACCGCCGAGACTCAGCGATCCGGTGAGCCCCCATGCCTCGCTCCTGCCGCGAAGTTCCACCGCCTTGGACGTCGTAGCCGCGTCATGGTATTCGTCCTGCAGCGACGTAGCCCGATAGATCGCATAGCCTCCAAAAACGCCCGCCGCGATCGAGGTGCCAAACGCTACATTACGCACGACGCGAGCCCTGCGGGCAGGTGCGAGCTGCTCACCGACGTCGTCCAGAGCAAGTCCAAGCTCAGCCATGAAGAGCTCAGATGTCACCTGGCCTACGAGATGTGCACTATGTGTCGACCACGGCTCAATCTCGAACTGTACGGTCGATGGCGGACCTGTATCGTCCTCACGACCGAGGGACGCAGTATACGTTCCCGGGGGTAGAAAAGTTCGAAGCTGTCTAACGCCAGGATCATCATCATCGCCTTCTTCAGTTTCTTCGGCGCCGCCGAACCATCGCGCGACGGTTGCCGCAATCGAGCTATCAACCGTACCAACGGTCGAACGGATAGTGATCTCCCCATCCATGGATTCGATTTCGTACACAAACTCCGACGAGTGCTCGACTTCGATTGGCCCGAGGTCGAGGGTGTCGCCCACCTCAAGCGCCAGCCGGAGTTGCCCGAACTGCTGATCGTCAAAGGAAACCGCATGTCGATCGGACGGTTCAAGCGTAACAGACCCAGACGGAGGCTCCGGGTACTGGTCACTCCGCAACTCGTACTCATAGGTTCCCGGCGGGAGGAATATCGCTCTGCTGTCGGGGCCGGCTGCAAAGGAGACCGACTCGGCACGGTGTCCATTCAGGTGGATTTCGGCGTCTGGAGCCATGCCACTGAGTTCAAGCCGAGCCGCTTCGGCAGACACCTCCACCGTCTGCCCCTCCCGCAACGTAACAGGAAACACGTAGGGATCTTCGGTAAATGGTGAATCCAGGGCGATGACACGCTCGCCAATAACGAGCCCCGGAATGACAACAGCATCAAGACGACTGGATTCCATGGAAACAGGTTCATGAATGCGCTCACCATCAAGATAGACAGATGTCGCAGGCGGGAGCTCCGTAACACGGAGCTGTCCGAGTCGAAACGAAAGGTCGGGTTCCACACGAGACGTCTCGAACGGTACAACAGTCACCTCAACAGTGAGCGGCTCGAATGTCCCGGCATCATCTTCGAGACGAACGCGATAGGTTCCCGGTCTGAGCATTCTCCTTCCATAGCGGACTTCTTCAAGATCGCTCGCGTCATCGAAAGACACCATTGTGCTTGCCGGTATCGAGTCTGCGAACCGAATGGCCCCATACTCAACCAGATTCGGGGCGAGGGTCTGCGTATCACCGATCTGTCCGGTGACCTCGATCGCGTATCGTTCGGTCCATGCACTTCGCAGCTCCACCTGACGTGTGCCGGTTCGTATGTCTGCCTCTATCGGCGGGGCACCGAGATTTACCCCATCGACGTATACGGAAATAGTCTCAGCGGCACGGTCCGACACGTCGGGTTCCACCTGAAGCGTGAAGTACCCACGTTCCATGCGCAACTCAACCTCGTCGAAGTTTGCCTCGGTCTCGCGACCGGGGTTCACGAACACCATCAGAGACGACTCGTACTCGTTGTCCCGAATAGTAATCTCGCGAAGCCCTGCGGGAAGATCATCGAACATATATTCTTCGTAGAGCGAGTGGCCCACCGATTCACCGTCGAGGATGACTTCGGCTCCCCGACGTCCGTGAATGACGTTCAGAAGCGGCATGACTTCGTCGTCTCTGCGCTGTACATAGGTTGGGGTTTCGGTAACAGCGACAACCGGCTGGTCATCCTCCTGTTCCTCGACAGCTACCTGTTCTTCGACGACAAGCTCGCCGTCGACGATCTGCACGTCGTCCCCGGTAGCTTTAGCTTCTCTCCACCGCTCTATCGCGGGAGCGTGTGACAACTCCTGTTGAAACGCACCAAGCCGCGCAGCAAGTTGTCGCTGCCCAGCAAGGACAAACACGATCTGACTGACACTCGACACACCGGCGATTGCTGTCAGGACGTTTTCGACATCCTCCTCGGAGTCAATGCTGTTCACAATGAGACCCGAAACGAAATGAATCGCAGCTTCGTCGTCGCGGTCGCGCAGGAATGCGACAACGGCATCCACAAAGGGTCCCGAATCTTCGACTTCGATGGTCGAATCAACTGCATTGACAATCGGACCCCTGAGTCGTTCGATAACGAAGGCAGCGACGCCAGATTGTGCGAATGCCTGGTGCGAAACGAGAACGAGAAGGAAAACGAAGACCGGCACACGAAATGAATAACGATGGTTCGTGAGCGCGTGCCGCATACTCTCACGATGGTTCATACGCCCTGCTTTTTTTTGTGTTGGTCGCGTTCCACCCTAAATGCCCGGGACAGAGCTGTCAAGAATTTTCCTTACCCGTGTCGAGAGTCAGTCAAAAGTGTCGTGCGAGGCAACTTTCCGATCTTGTTGTTCGACACTGTGTCGGAAAAAGTTTTCGACGTTATGTCGAACCAGAAAAAAGCGGCGGTACCGCTGCATTCTATGCCTCAGGAAGGCCGGTATGGATACATCGCTGAGGCTGCAAATGACCTGTTCCACGAGAACGGGTATGCATCGGTCACGATGGAAAAGATCGCGAAGAGACTCGGTGTCGGAAGAACGACCCTGTACGACTACTTTCAGTCGAAGGATGATATTCTCTATTTCCTCATAGATCAGCGTATTGATCTTGATGAACACATACGCCTGACCGGTTCGGTAGACGCCAGGATACAGCAACTCATGGTTGCCAGCCTCACGCGGTTCAAAGATAACTTTGTCCTCTACCAGATTCTCTTTACGGAAAAACCGGCCTTTGCGCATCAAACCACACACAAGCTTTTACAGTGGCAGCAGAAAGTCCTCGCATCGGTGAAACAGCTGCTCTCAGAAGCCATCGATGCCGGTACGTTGAAGCCCCGTTGTTCAGCAACCCGGATGGTATTTGTGTTCCAGGCACTACTGGGGCAGCGAATGAGTCAACTCCTGCTAAGTCCCGAGTCCGTGCTCGAGACCCCGACAGCTCTTCAGAGAGAAGCAGAAACACTCACAAATCTCATGATACGTGGAATAGGAGAACTGACATGAACGAAACCAGACATCTGGAATTAAACGATATCACGCTCGCGTATACAGACACCGGCGTACCACCACAGCCCGCGGCCGAGACCCTGGTCTTCATCCACGGAGCAGGAGCGAACCTGAACCAGTTCCAACCCCAGGTAGAGCACTTCGCCCGAAAATACCGCATCATTGGGCCCTCGCTCCGAGGCCACGGCGAATCCACGATCCCCTCCGACCAGGGCCTGGAAGCATTCAAATTAGATATTATGGCCCACGATGTCATTGAACTCATTTCTCACCTTGACGCTGCTCCTGTCCATATCGTCGGTAATTCGGCTGGTGGTGTAATGGGATTAGAGATTGCACGACAGAGACCGGACTTAGTCAGGAGTCTGGCTATTTATGGAACACCCGGAAAAATGTCGTTCCCGAAACTCCTTCAGAAATTCACCCTCTGGTTCGATTCGCGAAATGCCACGAAGAATCCAGAGAAAACGTATAAAACACTTTCCAGATATACCAGCAAAATGCCCCACACCCGGGAGCAGGTCTACCAGATTTTTCTCGAAGCGAAGCAAGCTATCCCCGGTTTCCTCTACATTCCCTGGGTCGTACGATTATCTGCCGGTAATCCGCACGCTTCGATGCCCCTTCTGCATATTTAAGGGTCAATATGATCGGGACATCAACATGGTGCCTAAAAAGAACATCAACGCAATGAACGAACAGAAGGCACAGACGGGACTTCCGTCCAGGCTCATTGACCTACCCGGTGTCGGTCACATCGCGAATCTTGATGATCCGGTGCTGTTCAATAGGGCATTGGAGGAATGGTTGGAATCGATCGGATGAAGACAGGCCTGACCGTAACAGGAAATGCGATACGCTGCCGACGGATGGAGCGGTTCGATCTATAGATTCTCCGTTCCGATGGCGCCTAACCGGCTTATCCCGCACTCTCAACGACCGCCTCTACGACGCGTCTGATTTCCGACTCTTTCGATTTCCGGGAAACGTGGACGATGCCCGCGCGAATCGGCGAGCCTGAGTGTTCGTGTATGGCACGTTTGAGAAACGCCATTGCCTGACTGCCTCCAAGCGCCGACAGCGGCTGCCCCTGGGTCACGAAGAAGGCCACCTTTTTATTCTGCAGTGAAGGTATTGCTTCAAGAAAGAGCTTCACGGGCTTTGCAACGGTCAGATGATGTACCGGTCCCCCTATACAGAGCGTGTCGTAGGGCTCAACGGAAGGGATTTCTGCAAGCTCGCGCCTGCCCGCAGCGGTTGTGATTTCAAGAAGCTCTGCCTCATGACCGGCGTTTTCAAGCTCCCGTCGGATGCGTTCGGCGACCTCCCGGGTGTTTCCTGTTTCCGAATACACGGCAATGCCTATGTTCATTGTTCATCTCCTGATGTGGCCGCAGCTCTAACTATGCTTCACATGATCCAGTCCGCAGCGGAAGATCTCGAACACGTGGTCGTCGTCCATGGTGTAGTAAACGTGTCGACCGACTTTTTCGGTGCGGACGAGGCGCATGAGGCGGAGCCCTCGAAGGTGGTGCGAGACGGCCGACTCGCTGAGTTCGGAGGCGATGGCAAGCTCGCCGACGTTTTTTCTGCCGTCGACAAGCGCGCTGATGATGCGTATGCGTCCCGGGTCGCCTAAGGCCCGAAAGAGTTCGGCTATGGCCTGCGCGGACTCGGCTGAAACGGCTGTCTGGCCAGGTGAGCTGTCATTCATGGTTCTTACAGGGTACCCGGGGGAAACGGTCTTGACAATGTCCTCATATGTGTTAGGATTCGCGTATGTACATATGAACAGTTGCTCATATGTAACGATATAAACCATAGACGGAGGTACTGTCATGAAACACGCGGTACACCAGGATCACGATCACGTCCACAGCGAGCACTGCGGCCATACCCGCATCGAACACGAGGGGCACGTCGACTACGTGCACAACGGCCACCTGCACCACCCCCACGAGGGCCATTACGACGAGCATACGATAGCGGTCAGCGACACCAACCCCGATCGCTGCAAACCGGTGAGCTGTTCATGCGATCACCACGATTGCGGACACGAAATGGTTCCCCACGGAGACCACTACGACTACATCGTCGACGGGGTCCTGCACCACCCCCACGGGGATCACTGCGACGACCACGGGCCGGTGAAGGTCCTGTCCTGAAGCTCGGGCACCCGGTCGAACCAGGGTGCCGATGTCTCCACCGCGGCGGAAAACCGCAGCAGAAGCTCATCTGACCCCTGTGGTCCTATGAACTGCACCCCGACCGGAAGACCCGAAGCGCTTGTGCCGAGCGGAAGCGATACCGCGGGTAGCCCGGCCATGTTCGCGGGCGGGGTAAAGGGCATGTAGCCGAATACCCGCTGCGCCATTTCCCGGACAATGCCGAATCGCATCAGAAGCCCGGCGAGCCCGAGTCGGGAGGCTGCCCTGACCGCGAGCGCTTCGGCCGCTGGAGACGCAAACTGCCCGATACGCGCAGGGGGCTCAGCGAGACTCGGGACACAGAGCAGATCAAAGCCCTCGTATACCGCAGCAAAGCGGGCGGCGAGTTCGGTCCAGCGCGACAGCGCTTCTGTATACGCGGCCGCATCAATTCGCGAGCCCATCTGCGCCATGAGCGCGGTATTCGGCTCAAGATCGCGGGCGCGAAGCTTTCCACCCCGTACGGCCCGCGCGCGGGCGACTTCTTCGACCGTTGACACAAAGAGCACCGGCAGAAAATCCCGCTCGTACACGGCTTTATCCCAGGGGAGACTGACCTCCTCCACGTGGTGTCCAAGCGACTGCGCCAGACGCATCGCCTCGTGCACGGCCTTCACGCAGTCTTCGTGCACGGTAAGACCGTCGTCTGCGAAGGGGTGCGCGGTGCTGAACGCGATGCGCAGGTGTTCCGGTGGCCCTTTCGACAGGGCAGAGACGAAGCCGGTGGATCCGGAGACCGCGTCAAGATAGCCCGCGGTATCCCTGACCGACCGCGAAAGGCAGCCTTCCACCACACCCCCACCCCAGCCGTCCTGGGCAAAGGGCAGAAGCCCGCGACTCGACTTGAGCCCGAAAAGGCCGCAGTTGGACGCCGGAATGCGGATAGACCCGCCCCCGTCGCTCGCGCTCGCCATTGGCACGATGCCTGCGGCAACCGCCGCACCAGACCCGCCGCTCGAGCCCCCCGGGGTATGCATAGTGTTCCACGGATTGCGGGCCGGACCGAGGGCCGACGGTTCCGTGTACGGGGTAATCCCGAACTCCGGGGTGTTTGTCTTACCAAAGACGATAAGCCCTGAGCGACGAGCTGCTGCCACCAGATCCGAGTCATGGTCCGACACGTAGCCACGGTAGCTGCGGGAACCGCAGCTCATGGGGCTTCCTTTGATCTCCATAGCCAGGTCCTTGAGCAGAAACGGAACGCCCGAGAACGGCCCCCAGGGTTCACAGCCTTCGACCTCGGCGCGTGCAGCCGGCAGTCGTGTGGAGACTACCGCGTTGAGCCTGTCGTTTACCGCCTCAAAGCGGTCAACGGCGAGTTCAAGGAGCTCGGCAGGACTGACTGAGCGCTTTTTCACGAGTGCGGCAAGCGCGGTTGCATCGTTTTTCCGGTATTCGCTAAAAGTCATGAACCGCCTCCATGAAGGCATCTGGTGTTTCTTCGTGTGCGAGATGGCCGCTGTGCGGCACGACGACAAGCCTGGCTTCGGGGAGTTCACCGGCGAGTCGTATACTCTGTTCTGTGGGGACAATGCGGTCGGTGTCCCCGGTAATTACGAGCACCGGGACACGCAGTTCTGTGACACGATCGGCGAGACGACCCATAGCACTCGACGCAGTCGTGAAGTTCCACAGCCCCTGCTCCCACCCGGCAACCCGGGTCGGCCGCCGGTAGCCCGAGGCGATCTCGTCGGTCACGCGTTCAGGGTCGTACCAGCTGTTGCGCAGAAAATCATCTCCGGCATCCCCGGCGAGGCGGCCGACAAGCAGTGGCCCGAGGCGGCGTAGCTGCGGCAGCTGTAATGCTCGCTGCAGAAACCCGGGGGCCCCGCCACCGATGTAGATCGCCGGTGATACCAGTATGAGCGACTCCACCTGCTCGGGATGCTCAAGCGCAAACTGTACGGCGACCGTCCCGCCGGCAGAACTCCCGACGAGTATTGCGGTATCGCGACCGAAATGAGCGAGAAGCGCCTGAAGGATGCTGAGCTGCCCGTCTGCGGTGTACAGCCGGCTCCCCGCCTCGGGGCGTTCGGTGAGCCCGAAGCCGGGCCTGTCGTATGAAACCACATCGCCGATTGATGCGAAGCGCGACTGAACTTCACGCCACGAAAAGGTGGACGCGCCAAAGCCGTGCAGGAGCACGAAGAGCGGGGGCTCATCATCATCATCACCAATTGTCTGAAAGGGAGTAAACCGGTAGTGGATAGCGGTACCCTCGACCTCGAGGAAGGAGCTGTCAGGGTACACAAGGTCGAAAACGGTCTCGGTGCCGGTCGAGCGTACGGGCACGAAAAACGGACCGACGACAAGGATAAAAACCACAACGCCGGCTCCGACGCCAAGCCAGCGGGCCAGACGTCTGAAACCGGATGTATTTCTCTGTGTGCGCAGAAGAGCCTTCCTTTGCCGGGCCACAGGGCCGCGGGGGACCGCAGTGCCGCTGGCCTATGACAGTACAGTGCTCCCCATAAGATAGCGGTCTATCTCGCGCGCGGCCATACGGCCTTCCTTGATTGCCCAGACGACGAGACTCTGTCCCCGGCGCGCGTCGCCGGCGGCGAATATGCCCGGTACGCTCGTAGCGTGAGCCTCGAAGGCGGCCTTGATGTTGCTTCGCTCATCACGTTCAAGACCCATGCTCTCGGGAACCGTGTCCTCGGGGCCGAGGAAGCCCATGGCAAGGCAGACGAGGTCAGCATCCCAGACTTTCTCGGTGCCGGGAATCTCAACCGGTCGGGGGCGTTCTCCCGGGGGCTTTTCCCACTTGATCTCCACGGTCCTGACACCACACACCGTGCCGTCTCCGCGGTCTATGAACTCCTTGGTCATGATCGCGTAGTTCCGCGGGTCTGAACCGAAGATTGCTTCCGCTTCCTCGTGGGCATAGTCCTGCTTGAAGATTCGCGCGTAGGTCGGCCACGGCATGTCGGCTGTCCGCGAGTTTGGTGGTCGGTTCATGATTTCAAACGCGGTAACCGTTTTTGCGCCCTGACGGAGTGATGTGCCGAGGCAGTCGGTTCCGGTGTCTCCACCCCCGATCACCACCACGTGCTTTCCCTTCGCAAAAGGAATGTCGGGATTCTCACCGGTGTACCCCTCAACGCCAAAGAGTCGCTTCTGACTCGCGGTGAGAAACTCCATGGCGTAATACACGCCTTTGAGGTCGCGGCCGGGAACCGGAAGATCGCGTGGTTTGGTGGCGCCGGTGGACAGAAGGACCGCGTCGTACTCCTCCGACAGATCCTTGAGCTGCACATCCACGCCGACTTCCACACCGGTGCGGAACTCCACCCCTTCGGTCTCCATGAGGCGGTTGCGCCGTTCAACGACGTCTTCCTTGTCGAGTTTCATGTTCGGTATTCCGTACATGAGAAGCCCGCCGGGTTTATCTTCGCGCTCGAAGACGGTGACCGCATGCCCTGCCTGATTGAGCTGATCGGCGGCGGCAAGCCCTGCGGGGCCACTGCCGACGACAGCCACGCGTTTACCCGTGCGAATTTTTGGAATGCGCGGGGTCATGAGACCTTCGTCGTAGGCGCGGTCGATAATGTGGCACTCATTGTCCTTGATCGTGACCGGCGGCTCGTTGATGCCGAGCACACAGGCGTGCTCACAGGGAGCAGGACACACCCGCCCGGTGTACTCCGGGAAGTTGTTCGTCTTCATGAGCCGGCGCCAGGCTTCTTCCCAGCGCCCGTGATAGACCAGATCGTTCCATTCGGGTATCAGGTTATCGACCGGACACCCGAACTCGCTCTGACAGAACGGGACCCCACAGTCCATGCATCGGGCACCCTGATCCATGCGGTCCTGCTCGTTGAGGTGGCTGTGAAACTCCCTGAAGTCCTGTATGCGCGCGACCGGGTCGCGATCGACGACCTTGCGACGTTGTATTTCTATGAAACCGGTAGGCTTACCCATGCACAAGCTCCTTGTCCTGCGACTTCTGCAGTCGAAGTATATCGAGGAATCGCGGTGAACTGACCTTCACGAACTCGTCCACCCGGTCCTTCCAGCCGGCGAGCAGGTGCTCGGCGACCGAGCTTCCGGTGAACTCAAGGTGGCGCTGCACCAGCTCGACAAGTTCCGCCTCATCGTCTTCATCCAGCGGAAAGACTTCGACCATGCCAGGGTTGATTCTGCTTCGCAGCCGTTCGTGCCGGTCCCAGATGTAGGCGATGCCACCGGACATACCGGCGCCGAAGTTACGGCCCACCTCGCCGAGAATGACGGTCCGCCCGCCGGTCATGTATTCGCAGCCGTGGTCCCCGATGCCCTCAACGACGACCCGCGCGCCGGAGTTGCGAACGCAGAAGCGTTCGGCCGCTACGCCGCGAAAATACCCCTCGCCGGAGGTCGCCCCGTAGAGCGCCACGTTGCCGATGAGGATGTTTTTCTCAGCGACGAAGCGGGAATTCTTCGGCGGATAGATGATGATACGACCGCCTGATAGCCCCTTGCCGACGTAGTCGTTCGCGTCGCCTTCGAGTTCGAGGGTCACTCCGCCCGACAGCCACGCGCCGAAACTCTGTCCGGCGCTCCCGGTGAGGCGAATATTGATCGCGTCATCGAGCAGTTCACCGAAGCCGTACTGCTTTACGAGATAGTGGCTGAGCATGCCGCCGACGCAACGGTCGGTGTTGTGTATGGGATACTCCAGGCGCAGTTTTGTCCGGGGAACGAACTTCGCCGCGGCTTCCTCGATAAAGGTCCGGTCGAGCACCCGGTCTATGCCGTGATCCTGCGGGATGCAGCAGATGACCCGGTCATCGTCTCCCCCCGGTTCAGGACGATAGAGCAGCGCGCTGAGGTCTACATCGCGGCTCTTCCAGTTGCGTACAGACTCATCGACCCGCAGCAGATCGTTGCGTCCCACGAGTTCGTCGAAGGTGCGCAGGCCGAGTTTTGCCATGATGTTCCTCAAGTCTTCGCAGAGGAAGAGCACGTAGTTGATGATGTCCTCCGGCGTTCCGGAGAACTTCTTTCTCAGACGCTCATCCTGTGTCGCGATACCGACCGGACAGGTATTCTTGTGGCAGACGCGCATCATTATGCAGCCCATAGCGATGAGCGCGCTCGTCGCTATGCCGACTTCCTCGGCACCGAGCATCGCGGCGATCGCAACGTCGCGTCCTGTCTTGATCTGTCCGTCTGTCTGAAGAACGACCCTGCTTCTAAGACCGTTCATGACCAGCGTCTGATGCGTCTCGGCGAGTCCGAGTTCCCAGGGAAGCCCCGCGTGCTTGATACCGGTCAGGGCTGATGCACCGGTGCCGCCGTCGTGTCCGGAAATGAGGATGTGGTCAGCGTGTGCCTTTGCAACACCGGCTGCGATGGTCCCGACACCGACTTCGCTGACGAGCTTTACGCTGATGCGTGCATCGGGGTTGGCGTTCTTCAGATCAAAGATCAGCTGAGCGAGATCCTCAATCGAGTAGATATCGTGGTGTGGTGGTGGACTGATCAGTCCGACACCAGGGGTCGAATACCGCGTCTTCGCGATGACATCGAACACCTTGTGTCCGGGTAGCTCCCCACCCTCACCGGGTTTCGCGCCCTGCGCCATTTTGATCTGTATTTCGTTGCTCTCGGTCAGGTACTCGATGGTGACACCGAAGCGGCCCGATGCGACCTGTTTGATCGCGCTGCGCTTGCTGTCACCGTTGGGAAGCGGTTTGTAGCGCTCCCGCATTTCCCCGCCCTCGCCGGTGTTTGACTTGGCCCCGAGGCGGTTCATGGCGATGGCAAGCGTCTCGTGCGCTTCCTGACTGATCGAACCGAAGCTCATGGCTCCCGAGGCGAAACGCCGCGCGATGCTCTTTGCAGACTCCACTTCTTCAAGAGGGATGGGGGTATCGGCCCAGCGGAACTCGAGCAGTCCTCTGAGCGTTGCCTGGTCCTTCTCGCGGGCGTCCTGCTTCGCGCTGAACATGCGATAGGAGTCGAGATCGTTCTGTCGGGCGGCCCGCTGCATGAAGGCAATGGATTCGGCGTTCCACATGTGCTTCTCGCCGCCGACGCGCCACTGATAGTCGCCGGGGTTGTAGAACTCGCTTCCTATGGGTGCATTCCCGTCGAGATACCCGATCTCGTGGCGCATCGCCGCTTCTTTCGCGAGTATATCGTAGCCGACACCCTCGATGCGCGTTGCCGTGCCTGCGAAGGAGCGGTCTACGACTTCGGACTTCAGACCGATGGCTTCAAAGATCTGCGCGCCCTTGTAGCTGTCGAGCGTCGATATACCCATCTTGCCGAATACCTTGCGCATACCGTAGGCGAGCGCGCCGAGGTAGCGGTCTTCGATTTCCTTGTAGGTCTCGTCTTTCGCGTACTGACCGGAATCACGGAGATACCACATGGTCTCAAAGGCAAGGTAGGGGTTGATCGCGTCTGCCCCGTATCCGACAAGGCAGCAGAAGTGATGCACCTCACGCGGTTCGCCGGACTCCACGACCAGACCGATCTGCGTCCGCTTGGCCTGCTTCACGAGATGATGATGAACCGTGCCGGTTGCGAGCAGTGCGCTCAGCGGGATCCTCTTTTCGGAAACCGCCCTGTCCGACAGGATCACGAGCTGGTAGCCGTCTGCAATTGCGGCCTCGGACTCTGCGGCGATGCGATCGAGGGCCGCCATGAACCCGTCGTGTCCCGCTGCTTTTTCGTAGGTTATATCGATGGTTTTTGCCGACCATCCCCTGAACTCCATGTTCTTCAGAAGCGCGAGTTCACGATTGCGCAGGACGGGATGGTCGAGCTGCAGCATGTGCGCGTGCCCTTCCCCGAGATCAAGGATGTTTCCCTGAGGCCCTATATACGAGGACAGACTCATGATGATGGTTTCGCGAATAGAGTCTATCGGCGGGTTTGTGACCTGCGCAAAAAGCTGTTTGAAGTACTCGTACAGGAGGCGCGGATGCGGACTCAGACACGCGAGCGGCGCGTCGTTGCCCATGGAACCTAACTGCTCCTTACCCGTTTCCGCCATGGGTCCGAGAATCAGGTTCAGGTGCTCCACGGTGTATCCGAAGGCGCGCATCATCGCGAACAGGTTTGCGTTTCCTCCTGCGGTGGACGCGTGACTGCCACGCAGCTCTGGCGCGGACGGCGTCGGGGTCGGCGAACTGACCTCCTCGAGGTCTTCGAGGCGGATGCGCTGCTCTTCGAGCCAGGTGCGATAGGGCTTGGAAAATGCGATCTTGTCCTTTATTTCCTCGTCGGGAACGAGCCTTCCCTGCTCAAAGTCAACGAGGAACATACGCCCCGGCTGTAGCCTGCCCTTGCGCACGACCGTTGAGGGATCGACCGGCAGCACGCCGACCTCACTCGCCATAATGACTCGATCGTCTTCTGTTACGTAGTAGCGGCTTGGCCGCAGTCCGTTACGGTCGAGTACCGCGCCGATCACGTGCCCGTCGGTGAAGGCGATTGAAGCCGGCCCGTCCCAGGGTTCCATGAAGGTTGAGAAGTACTCGTACATCGCCTTGCCGTGGTTGGGCATGAGCGCATGGTTCTGCCACGCCTCGGGAATCATCATCATGACTGCTTCAGGAAGCGAAAACCCCGACATGATCAGAAGCTCGAGCACGTTGTCGAAGGTTCCCGAGTCGCTGAGATCAGGCTCGATAATGGGAAAGGCGCGCTTGAGACTGTCTCCGAACAGGGGGCTTGCAAGCACGCCTTCGCGTGCCTTCATTTTGTTGACGTTACCCCTGAGGGTATTGATTTCACCGTTGTGGCTCATAAAACGAAGCGGCTGTGCCCGGTCCCAGCTCGGGAATGTATTTGTCGAGAAACGAGAGTGAACCAGTGCGAGATGCGTCTCGTAGTCCGGGTCTTTCAGATCGGTAAAATACTCAAACAGCTGCTCGGGCATGAGCATGCCCTTATAGACCATAACCCGGGTGGAAAGACTGCATATATAAAAGAAATGATCGGGATCGTGCCCACCGGCCCGGATCGTAGACTGGGCCTGTTTTCGTATGAGAAACAGACTGCGCTCGAACGCCGCTTCGTCGACCGTGCTCGATGCCGCGATAAAGATCTGCTCCATGACCGGCTCGCTCGCAAGAGCAGTCGGTCCGATCATCGAGTTATCACGCGGGACGGTGCGCCAGCCGACAACCTGCTGGCCTTCGGCCTCTACGATCGCTTCGAAGGCGTTCTTGCAGCCTTCGCGCTCGGCGTCATCGGTCGGAAGAAACACCACACCGGCGGAAAATCGCCCGCGTTCCGGCAGTTTCAGACCGAGTTCCTCGGACACAACTTTTTCGATAAAGCGTTCCGGCAAAACCGTGAGAACCCCGGCGCCATCGCCTGAGTTCTTGTCGCTTCCCACCGCACCACGGTGCGTCATGTTGACGAGAAGCTGCTTTGCGTCTTCAACGATGCTGTGACTTGCCTTCTTCTTTATGTGGGCGACGAACCCCACGCCGCAGGCATCGTGTTCGTAGTCGGGGCGGTACAGCCCTGCCGCTGATGGTCTCTTCTTTTTGATGTTCACGGTATAATTAATACATATTTTTACATAAAAATGCAATAATCACGCGTAAACCGAATCAGAAGTGTATCTGCCTGCATGTGGTGTCTGGTCGCACGGCTGTATCGGGCCCGCTGTCGCTATTCGGCAGGCGGTTCGGAACCTCCTGACAGCAGAATATTCCTGATCTCATCGGCATTATCGTTTTCCCGGGCACGGTCTATCGCCCGCTGTCCCGCGTCATTTACCGCGTTCACCGGTGCACCTGCGGTCAGCAGGAGACGTACGATCGCGGGTGAGGCCGACGCTGCGCCGAGGTGCAGGACGGTGTTCCCGCCCCTGTCCCTCGTCCAGGTCGCCGCATCGGCGACGAGCAGACGCCTGACGGTGTCTTCCCGGTTTCCAATGACGGCGAGCATCAGGATGGTCTGCCCCTCGCTGTTGACGATCGAGGTGTCCGCTCCTGCGGTGAGCAGCAACCTGAACGACTCATCGTAGCCTGCGGAGGCAGCGTTCATGAGTGCGGTGTTTCCTCTGCGGTCCCGCGCGTCGATCGGCACGTTGTAGCGGGTCAGTATGCGGACAACCGGTGCGTGCTCAACACCTGCGAGCAGCAGCGTCTGTTCATTCCGGTTTCGTATACCGGCGTTCAGACCCGAAGAGAGCAGAAGATCGAGCACGTCCACGTTTGCCCGTCCGGCGGCGGTGAATGCAGCGTCTGCGATGTGTGAAGCGCCGGCATTAAACCGTGCTCCCGCATTCCGAAGGACGACCGCGGTCTCGTTGAGGCCACGGGCACGTTCGGCGCTGCGTACGAGTGCTACAGAGAAGGCCGTACGATCATCGGAGGTGGCGACATCGGGATCGGCGCCTGACTCAAGCAGCAACCTCACAATGTCGGTGCGGTCGGCAGCCGAGGCACGGATCATGGGGGTCAGCCCCTCCCGGTCGGTCCGGTTCGGATCGGCGCCTGCTGAGAGGAGAATCCTGACGGTTTGTGAGTTTCCCGAATCGACCGCGTAAAAGATCGGCGTTCGTCCGCTGCCGTCGGGGCGGTTCGGATCGGCCCCTGAAGAGAGCAGATACTCGGTCGTGTCGGTTCTTCCGCCTTCGAGGGCGAGGTGCAGCAGCGTCCGCCCGGAGTTATCGGTCCGGGAGAGATCAGCACCCCGATCTTCGAGCAGACGAAGCATGGAAAGACCACCGGATTGCGCAGCGGTCATGGCAGGCGTACGTCCGTCGTTATCGACGACATCAACCTGCGCGCCTGATCCCAGCAGTTCGTCCGCCACCGCAACGTTCGTCTGGCCGGCTGCGAAATGAAGCGCCGTTCTGCCCCGGGAATCGCGTATCTGAGGATCGGCTCCGACGCTGAGCAGATACTGAACCGCCGGTACAAATCCGCCTTCGGCAGAGACCATGAGAAGGGTACGTCCGTCGCGCTGAACCTCGTTAACGTCACCCCCATCCTCGACAAACTCCCGCAGCGCCGAAACATCCCCCCTGCGTGCGGCTCTTACCTCGCTTGAGGCACACGAGGCAAGGACAATCCCGACTATGAACACCAGCCCCAGGTACTTCAACGCACGCGCAAACAGTTTCGCATCCTTTTTCACAACAACCACCTTTTCTTTATTTTTTTCACTGTAAACTACGCAGACTATATCTCCACTCCACCGTATCGACAACATGTCGTCGTATCATGGTGGCAGGGCGCTATCGGGTCTGATATACTCGCCTTGAACCGGGACAGTCCGGAAACCTGTGCAGCATTGACGGATCATGGAAGAACAGCTTGACGACATACAACAACAGCTGAGTCAGATCCCCGCCTGGGCCTCGGTCAGCTTCAAACCGAACCTGCTCTCAAGCCTATCTTCCATTCTTCGGAACGGAGAACGGATAGAGAACGTGCTTGAGGGATTCTGGCGGGGAATACGGCTTTCGGGGACCGGTTCCGGAGTCTCGGGCATACTCTGCCTGACCGATAGCCGCGTCATGTTCGTCTCAAATGCCGGTTCACAGTCACAGCCCGAGATCCTGGAGTTTGTAGATCTGCTCTCTGCAGAGTCCCGCGGCAGTCGCGGCGGCTACAAGCTCTGCATTGAACACTCGGCAGGCACCTGTTTTCTCAATACAACGGCTTCAGAGACGCAGATTAACGATGTTGTATCGGGAATCACCGTGCACATGGTCTCAGACGACCTGCCCGGAAGCGCCGACATGATCCCGCCGGCTGCTCCCAAACCACCGGTGACACCAACCGTACGTCCGCCACGGCCCGAATCCGGCCCGGCCCACCCGCCTTACAACGACGAAGATCACGAAAGCAGGGACGGGACGGTACGCTCATCATCTGGAGAAAACAGACTCAGTGTCCTTACCGGACAGTTTCTCGCTGCACGCGAAATGTTCATGACCCTGAACGAGTTCAAACAGGTTCCCGGTGAACCGGGTTTTTTCAATACGCTCGTAGCAGATCTGTTCCAGCTTGCCGATATGTGTATCGGCGACCGGGATCAGCTCTCCGATGCGGCACGACTGTTCATAATTGTCGTGTTCCTGCCGATGCGCCAGACCTTGACACGAGATCGGGAGCTCCTGGTCGACCTTTTTCGCTACGACACGGTCTCCTACCGGCAGGCAAAGGACCTGTTGGGCCACTGGGATGTCATCCTGAACGAAATGAGAAAGCACCGGTTCTCGAAACCCGAGAGTCTGCGAAGCCTCGACATTCTGAAGCAGAAGGATGAAGAAGACCTTAGCGACGACGGAACGACCGTCGCTGAAGCGTTCCGGGGTTTCGCCGACCGTATCCTCAAGGCTTCGGGCATGCACACACAGCTGCGCAAGAAACGCCTCGCCAGAGTCGAAAAACTCCTCTACGGGGATGACGCGGAAACCGATGCGGAGAAAGATGAAGATACCTCTGTCCGGGTCGATGACCGTGAGGAAACGCTTGAGGATGTGCTTGAAGAGATACACCAGCTCATCGGCATGGACAACGTCAAGGCACAGATCGATACTTTCGTGAATCTGATACGCGTGCACAGAGAACGCGAGAAACGAAACTTTCCGGTCAAACCCTTCTCCATGCATGCGGTATTCTACGGTCCGCCGGGAACGGGAAAAACGACCATCGCCAGGTATCTCGGCCGGGTATATCGATGTCTCGGCCTTCTCGACAAGGGACACATGGTCGAGACAGACCGCGCGGGTCTTGTCGCCGGATACGTCGGCCAGACCGCGATCAAGGTTGAGGAAGTCGTACAGAAAGCGCTCGACGGCGTGCTGTTCATCGACGAGGCCTACGCCCTTAATCCCCGCAGCGGAGATAAGGATTTTGGACAGGAAGTGATCGACACCCTGCTGAAACGCATGGAAGACAACCGCGAACGCCTTGTCGTGATCGCAGCCGGCTATCCTGACGAGATGAACGAGTTCATCGACAGTAACCCGGGCCTGAAGAGCCGTTTCAGCCGATACTTCTACTTCGAGCACTACACGCCACAGGAGCTGCTTCAGATCTTTGACGTGTTTGCAGAAGGTTCCAGTTTTCGACTGACACCGAACGCACGCAGATCGGTTCTGTCACTGATTACGTCGCTCTACGAAAAGAGAGGGCGAAGCTTCGGAAACGGCCGCATGGTACGAAACCTGTTTGAAAATATCATGGAACGGCAGGCGAACCGCATTTCCAAAATCTCACCACTGACCGATGAAATACTCTGCACCATAACAAAACGCGATATACCAAAACCGGGCGAGTTCTCCGGTTAGTCCCGGGGGCGCTTGGTCTCGGGGGGCGCCTTCGTCCCCGGGGGCGCCACACCGGCCCTTTCTCCCGGGTAATCACCGCTTATCTTGGTCCCAGGGCTTCCTGCTGGCGTACGAGCTCGTCGACATCGATCGGTTCATCCATGACCCGCGGTTCACGCTGCAGAATGTATACGTCGATCATGGCCTTTATGCGGGCGAAATACTCCCTGAGGTACACGGAGAATGCGTCCTGCCGTGGGACGTCTTCCGCGTTGAAACCGATCGCATCTATGCCTTTGTTACGAGCGATGAATATGGCCCGCGCGTTGTGGAAAGGCTGAGACACGATTGTGATGCGCTCCGCGCCGAATACGAGCTTACTGCGAATGACTGAATCAAAGGTATTGAAACCGGCGGAATCAAGCACGATGACATGATCCGGAACGTCAAAGGAAATCAACGCGCGCCGCATGCTTTCCGGCTCGTTGTAGCTCGCAAAGCGGTTGTCGCCGCTTGCGATAATGTAGTCGGCTTTGCCTGCGTGATAGAGACTGGCCGCCGCTTCGATTCGGTGCCAGAAGAAACGGTTCGCCCCGCCAGAACGCGTGAACTGGCTTGTACCGAGCAGAAGCGCAATTCTGTTGTGTGGTATTTCCGAGAGATCGTTATACTGTCGGCTTCTCGCGGCGTTATGCACTCCACTCCACGCAAAAAAAACGACAATCAAACCAAGGAGAACGGCATATTTCACGATGTATGCATACAATGGACGAGGGTGATCCAATTCCAGGCCTCCAGCTCCGCCGCCTGCGCGGCGGAGTGGTTTTAACCCCACCAGACATATTCTGCATGTCGGATGGCATCACACCGTCACATACCGCGCATTACGTTTAAAACATCAAGTGCTTTCTCTCGCACGAGCCGAGTATACGGCCCCGTGGTGATCCTCAGCAAGTTGTTTATGAGGGTTGTGTTGGAGATCGCCTCATTCCCGTCGGAGGCGAGACTCTCAAGCGTGAGCAGGGATGCGTACATGAGATTATTATCCGGGTTCACACGGGACAGCTCACGATTCATGAGGTTCGCGAGCACGGTCGCGGTGCCGGTGTCTGCAGAGATGCCGGTTGATCGAAGCGCATACACTGCCTCCGAGAGGACGAGGGGATTACGATCGTACTGAATAACCTCTCTGAGTATGACTTCGGCAGACCTGCCACCGACCTCACCTATCACTCGTACTGCTTCACGGCGGACATCGGGATAGTCGTACATGCGCCGACCTCCGACACGAACCTGCCAGGACGACCCGTCTGTGGCAAGAACGCGCAGTATGCTCAGAAGCGCCCGCTCGTCTACCGTTCCAATCAGATCCGTGGCCTGCTCAAGCGCCGCAAGCTTATGCTCGCGTTCTACCGAGAGGGCCTGCGTGCGCAGCACCCGGATTGTCAGATCATCCTGCAGATACAGCTCTTCTATTGTCATGAGACCACGATCATTGCCGTTCTGAGCAATCGCGGTACAAGCCACCAGCAGAAGTGCCGCTGCCAAGCCAAGTCGACGTCGCATAAACATAAGTCTCCTTATCCCTTCATTATAATCAGAATGGCGCAACTTTCCACTCCTGTTCTTCCCAAATAAAGCGATATAGTACGACCGTTCGCCCCTGAATCTCCGATAACGCGAGTACAGTACGTTCACCATCGGGCTGAAGCTCTTCCAATCGTGCGTCCTGCCGACTCGGTACGACGACGTGGTGAAAAAAATCAGACAGTGTTCTTAATCGTATCCCGGACCTTCGTAACACCGCTGCCCGTTCAAACTCACCGAGTACCTCCGGATCCGAGAATGTCTCGATATACGTTTCAGATAGCTGCTCGCGCCAGCTCCCATAGTTGCGATCAGCAATGATACGGTTTAAACGATCGACGAGCTGCTCTACATCGTCATAGGTTTCTTCAGACGTCGGGTCCGGCGCTGCCGTAACGGTAGCATTTTCGTCCGGTCGCGCCGCAGGTTGAACCGGTTCTCGCACGTGAGCCTGATCCTCGGGAGACTCGCTATCAGCCGAGGCACAGCCCAGAATCACGGGCAAGACAAGGATACAGAACAGTGTGATTCGAAATCGTTCGCACATCGATGCGTTGAGGCTACGTGCGTGCGTTTACGCTGTCAATGGGACGCACCGCTACGGTGCACCGTCGTATGCGAAAGGTATATAATAGTTTGGAAACCATATTGCCGACTCCGGTGTTGTAGCGGTAGGATTCCGGGTGGTTACGAAATGGCCGAAAAACTGAATCTTACACCTATACTGCATGCCTGCGCGAAACAGTCTTCGTCGGCGCGTCTGCCGTTCCGCTATGTCCGAGAGTTCGTTACGCAGTACGCAAACCGCCGTGCGGATGAACAACCAGAACTGTCCGCCCTTACTGACGATCGGGCGGAAGGTACCCTGGTAGAATCTCTCACGGCCATGGAGAAAGACGGGCTCCTGAGTCTGCAATACTCAGGCGGTTCGGTTATCAGCGTCTTCTTTCCGCTCTACTTTCTCGGTCTCATCCGGGACAAGTATAAACAGATTGAAAACCGTCCTTCGGTTCCATTCCCCGATGATGCATCGCTTGAAAGCGTAATACCGGCAGATCTCGTGCGGCCCGTCGACGTTACAAGCGAGTACGTCGAGTGGATACAGAAGTCTGATGAAGTAGCACCGGAGATTTTGCGCCTTCAGTTTCCGGATAAGATACCGAGTATCATCGTCGTCTCCGAAAGCGTCGCGACCGAGCTCCTGTCGATGTGCATGCAGAAGGTCCGTCTTTACCTGCGCTCCACCAAAAACGCCTCGTATATACACCACAAACTGCTGAGCCATTTCCCGACACGTGAGGCCGCCTTGAGTGATGCCATCAGACAGGTGCTCACCACCCCGCACGATGCGGTAAGCACTATACGAAGACCGACCGATTTCACGTACAATCTGTGGACACACATGTGCACGTCGATGATCAAGGACATCCGTTCACGCAACGAACTGCTCGAACACGACTCTTCGAGCGCTCAGGCGGCGTATCTGATCGGGTATTACAACGCGTATTATCGGGGTCTTGATCAAAAACAGCGTGAAGAAGAATTTGCCCTCAAGGTCGTAGAAAAACATCTCGAAGACAGCCGGGTACCGTTTACCTTCCGCGATGTGATTACCCTGCCGGACGACAGGGGTAATCCAATCTCCCGAAAACTGCCCACCGACCGGGTTGCCGAAACAATCGAAAAGCGAATCAAGCCGGGGTCTGGTGATTCACTCGCTCCACTCCTGCGCATACGCGGTGCGGATCAGGTGGATTATTATGTACCGTCAGCGCACGCGTTTGCGCACTTTCTTCAGCACCGCGAGGCCTTATCGGACGAGCTGAGGCGGTATTATATCGAGCGCTGCTCTGCCGCATTCAAACAGGACCGAGTACTGATGTCCATGAAGAATGACGAGTTGTTTCAGAAGCACATCCTTCAGGAAGTTCGAACACGCTCGCCCTATCTCGCCGGTCTGTTGAAGTACGAAATCCTCTTTCTACTCGCGCAATCGACAAAAGGAAATGCTGACTACCGGGAGGATCTGCGAATCATTTTCGCGCCGGAAAAAGGCAGACTACAGCCGCTTGATGTGGTGTTTGAACTCGACCGGAACAGGATCATCAAGGATGCCGAACTCCTGTTACCGTTTTATCTGGGGACCCCTTTCCTGCGCGCAATTACTCGCTACGTCCGCGCACTGTTTTCCGGGCGTGTGCGCCCATCTGATCGCGTCGAACACGACGTGGCGGACGAACGGGACAGCAGAAGCTCCACCACCTCGTCGGGGAGAACGTCAACATCATCCACAATCGGCGACGACGAGGGGATTGATACCGACGAAGCACCTCCAATGTCGGCAGTAGACACCGGCATGAAGTCGGACACAAGCCGCGGCACGGGTGTGAGCAGCGGCCCTACCCGTCCGAAAAGCGCTGGCAGCAAGGCACCGAACGCAGCGTATCGACAACAAGTCAAAGATGTGGTGCAGGAGTTCATACCCGACCCGTCATCCATAGACAAAGTGCTCGGAGACCTGCACGAAAAATGGAATCCCCTGATCGCCGAACCTGCCAAATCGAATCTGAGAGAAGACATAAACTCACTTGTCAGAGACTTTCTCAGAAAGATGAGAAGTGGATTTCGCTCGGCCCCGCCGGGAGCAGACAGAATACGGAAAATGGCCCAGGAGCTCTCCGATAAGGACAGCTTCGCGCAGATACGGCGAAAAGAGTCGCTGCGTCGCTATATTGAACTGTACATGCTGAAACTGCTCGGGCGACTCTGAGCAGCGCGACGTATCAAGTGTACACGTCGCGCAGCTGAACCTCACCCATAAAGCTCAGAGCATCCGCGCACGCATGGAACAGTCTCATGCACGTCACCGCGTCATCGAGTGCTCTGTGCGCGCTATTCTCCGGAAGCCCGACCAGTTCGACGAGAGACTGCAGGGCGTAGCTTCTCTGTCGGGGAAATGCACGCTGCGCAAGAACCTGTGTGTCGATAACCCGATTAGTGACGTCCGGTAACCCGGCGCTCTGCAGCGCCGCTCTGAGAAAACCCATATCGAACGACGCATTGTGCGCGATCAGAACAGCGTTATCGCAGAGAGCCATGAAATCCGGTAATACGACATCGATGGGATCGGCACCAGTGACCATATCGGTGGTAATTCCCGATACAGCCGCCGCATCATCGGGTATTTCCATGCCAGGATTTACGAGTGTACCCAGTTCACCGAGAATCTGATCCCCTCGAAAGCGGACGATGCCGACCTCAACAATACGATCAAGCCCGGCGTGCAGGCCCGTGGTCTCGAAATCGAAGGCTGCGAAAATCGTTTTTGAGACAGCGGCGTCGTCGTGCATGAAAGGGATTGTAGAGACTGAGCCCCGTCAAGGCAACCTGTAATTACTGTCCGCGACTGTGGTGATTTAGATCGCCTAAGCCGCTGCATAGCATGGAGTTATCCGGAGGTTTCTCCGATTCTCCCGTTCCGGGGTCCACAGAAGCTGCAACCAGTCCCGTCTCTGGGTCTCGGAGAGCGCGCTGCGGGTGAAAAACGACCGCTGCCGAAGCATCCGTCTCCGCTGCCGGGCTACGCGCCACGCCTCAATCCCTGCAGCCTCTGCGTGCGTGATTGATGACTGCGGTGAGATCCGATACGGCTTCTCAATGTTGTGCCACAGAAGATACA
>RECN01000144.1 GCA_007694005.1 Spirochaetaceae bacterium | reverse complement strand
ACGCCGGGGGAACCGCGGTGTGGGAAGAAACTGTCGAGATGATCGGTCTGCGCGAACATCTGCTCGCCCGCGCCGCGTGTGGATCCGCACGGGAAGCGATCGCGTCCACATACGATAAAATGGAAGATTACTGCCGTGAGGTCAGACAGTACTCGGTTTCACCGGGTAACTTCGCCGGCGGATTGACCACTATAGAAGAAAAGAGTCTCGGGTCGTACGCGAAAAGCGGAAGCAAAGAGATTCAGGGTGTCATTCGTGTCGGAGAAAAACCCGCTATCCCCGGTCTCTGGCTACTCGACAGCGTCCCCGATCCGCATTTCATGCAGTTCGGGTACACAAACCCGAATGATACCGAAGGACTTATGGACCTTCTTTCGGTGGGCTGCCAGGTGCTGATCTACACCACCGGTCGCGGCTCCTGCACGGGGAGTCCGATTGCACCAACGGTAAAAGTAACCGGCAACAGTAGAACTTTTAAGAAGCTTGAAGGAGATATGGACTTCGATGCCGGTCGGGTCCTGTCGGGAAGCGTGAGTCTGCACGACGCAGGAACCGAGCTGCTCGGGCTTGTGACGCAGGTTGCGTCGGGCGAGCAGACGAAACCCGAACGTCTCGGACACAAGGAGTATTTTATTATGTATAAACACCAGAACACCCCGTCATTACAGGCCGGTTGTCGTGTCTGAAGCAAACGATTTCCGACTCGAAGGCGAGGTTGCCCTGATCACCGGCGGAGGAACCGGCCTCGGACTGGGCATGGCAGAAGCGATGGTGCGTTCGGGTGCACACGTGGTGATCACCGGACGGCGTGAGTCGGTGCTCAAGGACGCGGTCGGTCGTCTTGGGAGCAATGCCTCCTATATCGTCGCTGACGTGACCGAGTCGGGGGCTGCTGAACGACTGACCGCCGAGGTTGTGGCTCGGCACAAAACGCTCTCAATACTCGTGAACAACGCGGGCATACACCTCAAAGAACTCATTGAAGACACGAGTGAAGATGAGTTCGCCAGGTTGATGCATACCCACGTTAATGCGGCGTTTCTTCTCTCCCGCGAAGCGGTACCGGTTATGAGGAAGAATGGCCATGGACACATACTGTTTATTGCTTCTATGGCGTCGTTTATCGGGATGCCGAAAATCATCGCGTACTCTGCCGCGAAGTCAGCACAGACCGGTATGGTTCGTTCTCTCGCGGTCGAACTGGGATCAGACAACATCAGGGTAAACGGAATCGCGCCCGGGTGGATCGAGTCGGACATGCTCAATCAAGCGCTGAATGCTGATCCGCCCAGGAAACAGAAGATTACCGGGCGTATTCCGGGAGGTCAGTTCGGATTGCCTCGCGATATCGGAAACGCAGCAGTATTCCTGAGTTCGCCTGCTGCCCGGTACATCAACGGAGTCATTCTGCCGGTCGACGGTGGAGCGCTCATCTCGTTATGAACTCTACGGGTTCCGAAGTGCGTTTTGAAAACGGCGACTTCAACGACTTTGTCCTCCGTCCGGACACGAACGGTAATCACATAAACGCCCATCACGGGGGCATACTGTTCGTGAACGGAAAGTACTGGTGGTACGGACAGGCGAACCAGGAGAAGCCTGAGAGTGATCCGTCCAAGCCGGCAGGCGCGACCACCCGCGAAGGCGTGGTAATGTACAGCTCGCCTGATCTCCGCGAGTGGACGTACGAGGGTGTCATTCTGGCTTGTGAGCCGTCCGGTGCTCTCAAGGGCCCGATGAGGTTTGAGCGTCCGAAAATCATCTATAACGCAAAAACAAAGCAGTTTGTGATGTGGTACCACCACGTCACGACGCCCGGCAGGCATGGGTACGAAATCGGGATGGGTGATGCCGGTGTTGCCACCTGCGACACGATAAACGGTACCTACACCTTCCACGGGTACCAGCGTCCGGCTGGACCCGATATGAGGGTAGCCGACAGCACCCTCTTCCAGGACGATGACGGCAAGGCCTACTTTATCTATGACAGCCTTCAGGAAGGGCGACGCGATGAGCGCTGCCTGCATATTTCAGAACTTTCTGAGGATTATCTGACGTCAGTCCACGTGCGAAAGATCCCCGAGCTCATACGGCGGGAAGCTCCGGCCATGATTAAGCGGGACGGCTTCTATTTTCTGCTCACTTCAGGGCTGACAGGTTGGGATCCGAACCCCGCACGGTGCCACCGCGCAACGAACATCTGGGGACCTTACGACGATCTCGGCGACCCCTGCTCCGGCGAGAACGCCGAAATTACCTACAATTCGCAGAGCACCTATGTCTTTGAGTTGCAGGACAAACCTGGGTCATTGGTGTTTATGGGAGATCGGTGGAACCTGAACAACATGAAGCTGTGCGCCCACATATGGCTTCCGTTGGAGTTCCCCACGAAAGATACGCTCGAGCTCAAGTATCATGCCGTGTGGGAAACCGGGTTGTTTGATAGAATGCAAAGCTCGACCGAACGGAGGCAATAATGACTGAATGGACAAATGATCAGGAACTGCGCGAACTGGTACTGCGGGAGCTTTACACCCCCGTTGTTGGAGACATACTCGATACGCTCGGCTACGAACACCAGTTCCTTCCCCAGCCGATCGGACCAATACAGAACGACATGAAAGTCGTGGGTCGGGCTATGCCGGTGCTTATGATGGACGTCTACGGTCCCCAGGAGGAACCCTTCGGGCTCATGACGCAGGCCCTGGACGATCTCAAGCCGGGGGAAGTGTACATTGCCTCCGGAGCGTACAATCGCAGCGCAAACTGGGGAGAAATCATGACCGCTACCGCGCGCGTACGCGGCGCGGTTGGAGCGGTGGTAGACGGCTACCACCGCGATACCCCGCAGGTGCTAAGCCAGAATTTTCCCGTCTTCAGCCGGGGTAATTACGCCCAGGACTCCGGACCACGAATGAAGGTCGCCGACTTTCGCGTTCCTATCGAGATCGGAGCGGTGCGTATACAACCGGGTGATCTGGTGTTCGGCGACGTCGACGGTGTCTTAATCGTACCCGAATCCGTGCTCGAAGAAACGATCATGAAGGCGCTCGAGAAAGCCCGTGGAGAGAAGCTTGTTCGGAAAGAAATCGAGGCGGGCATGAGCTCTACCGATGCCTTCAAGAAGTACGGTATCCTGTAGGTGGACCGACATTCGGTTTTCGTCATTGGCGACAGCATATCGATGCACTACGGACCATGGTTAGAGAACTACCTCACACCGTCGGTCGCGTATTCGCGCAAGCATGGGTCTGTCTCCGATACGTTGAATCTCGATGTTCCGACGGGAGCAAACGGCGGAGACTCGTCCATGGTACTGCGGTATCTCAGATCCCATGAGTCCCATGGCGAAATCGGGTCTCCAACGCTCCTTCTGGTCAACTGTGGACTGCACGACATCAAACGTGATCTCAAAACGGGTAGCATTCAGGTAGACGCTCAAGCCTACGCAGATAATCTTCACAGCATTGTCGAGACAGGGCGAAAGCTTTGCACAACTCTGTGCTGGATTCGCACAACTCCGGTCGACGAAAAAATACACAATCGCCCCCAGTCAACGTTCCACCGATTCGGACGCGACTGCGAAGAGTACAACACGATCGCGGATGCGATCATGGATGCTGCGGGTGTTCCGAGCATCGATCTTACGCGTTTCACTGATCAGATCGGGGATGAATCCGGGAACAGCGTGTACATTGACCACGTTCACTTCACCGAAGAAATACGTCGTCGGCAGGCAGCGTTCATAGCCGGGTGGATCACCGGCTACCTCGCGCATGCATGATCGGGACGCGCTCGGTATCGCAATCGTTCCGCGTCAGACAAAATCTACACACGAACAGGTAAGGCAAGCTCGTAGCTTACCGCGCCGTGCTTTCATTTCGTCGCCTCCTCCGACGCCTTGAGCCTGAAGCGTTCGACTTCCCATCCTTCGATAAACCGTATCTGTTCATCGGGCATGAACACAGGGCCGCCAGCTGACTGGGCGTAGCGGTGTATGAGCAGGGCATCGAGGGCGAGGGCAGCGGCGGCTTTCGAGACCGCTTCACTCGCGGATACACCGAATGCCCCGAGCCCGGGCACGATAACCACCCGAGGCAGCTTGCCGTGCTCGCTGCGGAAGCGCTTCACCATGGTCGGCAGGTGGTCTGACGCCGTCTGACGGGCGATGATCGGCGTCCGCAACGCGTATACAAGGTGATCGGGTGTGAACGGCAGTCTCAGAGCTTCCGATAGAGGATCAGAGCTGTCGCCGAACTGCTGGAAGTTTGCGTCCGTATCGAAGGCTATCACCGGGTTCTTCAGTTCGCTGCTTTGCAGTGCCCGTTGTACGACCGTCGTCCAGTCGGCTACGCGACGCGCCTGCGAGCTGTTCTGCACCACGAGATCAGCGGTCGTATCACGCAGGGGAGAGGTACCGATCTCGACGGGTATACGCGACGCAATGGCTTCTATAACCGCTTTCTGTCTTTCGTGTATCTCGTCGGCCGTATCACCAGCGACGACAAGGCCGTGGTTTGCAAGCAGTATGAGCCAAGGGGCCTTATCGTGGGCCGAACGGAATGCCGCGACGCGATTGTGTATTTCGATACCGAGGATGTATCCCGGTTTGACGACCGGTACCCAGAGAAGATCGTCTCCGAAGAGCTCACGCGCCACGCGTTCCCCGTTGGCCGCGCAGGTGAGTCCGTTCACGAGCGTCGGGTGGGTGTGTACGACAAATTTCTGGGGCAGGACTTCGTGCATGAGTGTTTCCACGCTCGGGCGCCGGTCTGCCTGGCCGTCTGCGCGCGCGTTCATGAGATCGTCGAGGGCTTCACGTTCGCGCTGTGCTTCATCATCAGCATAGGTCTTCTCGAAAAGCAGCTGCAGTCTGTCCCGATTCAGGTCAACAAGCCCGGATTCGCCGAGTGTCCCGAGCGAGGTCCCCGATGCCTTGATAGTCAGCGTGCGTTCGGTCTTGCAGGACGTGTTACCACCACCTGCTATGACCCAGCGGGGGTCGCGTCCGTAGGCGTGTGAAAGCTCAATGAGGGTGTTTCGATCGGTTTTGTCGACGTGCGGCATTGAAAAAACTCCATGGTAGTCTATGATACCAAAAGGTACCGTGCAGGCAGAGTAGAGTGTACGTGCCCGTGGTTTCAAGAATATAGCAGAAAACAGGAGGAAGAAAATCATGAAAGACCGAAGCGAAGCACAGGTCGAACGCGCGTATCAGGATGCGAAAGAGCGCTATAGCGCGTACGGAATAGACACCGACGAGGTGCTTTCGCGCCTGTCCGGCGTCGAAGTTTCGATGAACTGCTGGCAGGGTGATGATGTAGCAGGTTTCGAAGGGGCCGATTCGATCACCGGAGGCGGAATCCTCGCGACGGGGAATTATCCCGGTCGGGCGCGAAACGTCGCAGAACTCAGACAGGACGCAGAACTCGCTTTTTCGCTCATCCCCGGAAAACAGCGCTTCAATCTGCACGCGATCTATCTTGATTCGCAGAAAGCCGTCGATCGGGACGAGATCGCACCCGAGCATTTCGCGTCGTGGATAGACTGGGCGAAGAAGCTCGGTATAGGTCTCGATTTCAACCCTACGTTTTTCTCGCACGACAAAGCGGCAGAAGGGTATACGCTCGCGTCCTACGACGGTGATATCAGGCGGTTCTGGATAGAGCACGGGAAACGCTGCCGGGAGATCGCGGCCGACATGGGACGGAAGCTCGGAAGCTCCTGTGTAAACAATCTCTGGATTCCTGACGGATCCAAGGACGACACCACCGACCGTCTACGCCGACGCGAGCTGCTCGTGGAGTCTCTTGATGAGGTTTTCGCGGCGAAGTTTCCGGCCGAGGAGACCCTCGACGCGGTTGAAAGCAAGCTCTTCGGCATAGGATCTGAGTCATTCGTTGCCGGATCACACGAGTTCTACCTCGCATACGCCCTGACGCGAAAGCTCGTTCTTACCATGGACGCCGGACACTATCATCCGACCGAGGGCATAGCCGAAAAACTTTCCGCGCTCCTGCCGTTTATGGACAAGGTGCTTCTGCACGTGTCACGGCCGGTGCGCTGGGACAGCGACCACGTCGTTCTCTTCGACGATGCAACGCGTGCGGTTGGCCGCGAAATCATACGCGCCGACGCGCTCGACCGGGTCATACTCGCCGTTGACTTCTTTGACGCGAGTATCAACCGCATCATCGCGTGGGTTGTGGGGCTTCGTTCGACGACCAAGTCGCTTCTCGCTGCCATGCTCGAGCCGAACGCGATGATACGCGAGGCAGAGGAGGCTGGCAGACTCGGCGAACGCCTGGCTCTGCTCGAGGACGCCCGTACCATGCCGATTTCGGCGGTATGGGACAAGTTCTGCCTTGAGCAGGGTACCCCCTTGGGTGGGGAGTGGCTTGATGCGGTCAGGCGCTACGAGACCGAGGTTCTACTCAAGCGCAGCTGATCTGACCGTCCCTATCTGATACGCGCTTTGATGGTCCACATGTCCGCGTGTGGACCCATTTCTTCTCTCAGAGGCCTGCTTGCTTCCGAAAGTTTCTCGAGCACCGCAGAGGGTATGGTTGTGTCGAAAAGACGGGCATTTTCAGCTGCCTGCTGTTCGTTTCGGACTCCGACGAGCGCCGCGGTGATTCCGTCCTGTGACAGTATCCACTGCAGTGCTGCTTCGCGCATCGAAACACCGGCGTCATCGCATACGACTCGAATGTCCTCAAGGACTGCCGCGGTTGTTTTCTCATGACCGGCGGTCCCGTGACGGGTTCCGGGACGGTCAGAAGAGAAATGCCGGGTGCGCGTCCGGCCTTCCGGGATGTCATCGAGGTGGCGGTATTTACCGGTCAGGATGCCGTGCAACAGCGCGCTGTAGGCAATGACCCCGGTTCCGTGTGCCTGAAGAAGCGGCAGAATCTCAAGCTCAATGGCCCGGAACATAAGGCTGTAGGAAAGCTGATTTGTGACCGGCTTTGCGTCTGTCGCATACAGTTCTTCAAGCTCTTTCGGCCCGAAGTTACTGACGCCGTAGCTGCGTATCTTTCCCTGAGCTTTGAGTTTCTCAAGACCGGCGACGGTTTCTGCTATCGGGACGTCGGTATTCGGCCAGTGGAGCTGATACACGTCGATGTAGTCGCTCCCGAGGCGTTTGAGGCTCGCTTCGCAGGAGGCGATCAGCTTTTCTGCCGAGAGGTTCTCTGGAGAGGCCTTGGAAAGAATTACCGCGGACTCGCGCGGCATATCCGCGATAGCCTTACCGAGTACCTCCTCGGAGTATCCGTTTCCGTAGCCTTCCGCGGTATCGAACGCGTACATTCCGTGATCAATAGCCGACTGGATCGCGTGTATGCTGTCTGATTCGTCCTGGTCACCCCACATGGCGCCACCGGTTATTCCCCATAATCCGACGATCAGTCGTGGCAGAGGCGTATCGAGTCCATCAATGTGTGTGTGTTTCATGTGCAGTCTCTCCTCGTGTAGCCATTGTACGGGGGACGCCTCAGTTCCGGAAGTGCTCCGAAAAAGTAATCACGCTTTCGAACTCCCTGCGCACGAGCAGTATCTGTGCCACGACGTCTACGTCGAGTCTTGTGAGATACCATCCGTCGGAGCGTTCAGCGAAATGACTGCGGAACAGAAATGTGTTCAGAAAACGGCTCGGAAGCGGATCGAGGGTACTCTCGACGAGAAGCGGCGCACCACTTGTCATGTCCAGCCAGGCCGTGCCTGTAACAAACTGGTCCGGGTCATCCGCACTCTGCTGCCGAAAGCTGAACGCAGCGGTCCTACGGCCATTGATCAGGCGGGATTCGCTGTTTCTCGAGTAGCTGACGAGGTGTTGCAGGTCAGGGTCAAAGGGGCTTGATTCACCGGGACCACCGAACCCGCCGCCCTCATCATCGTCGTCCGGCACATCGCTTCCCTGAGGTGGACCGAATAGCGATGCAAACCCGCCTCCGCCACCGTTATCCGATCGTCGCTCATCGGTAATGTCTTCTCCGTTTCGAATAACACGCAGAATCTCGACTTCGGGGCTGCCGTCGTCTCCGAGTAGTGTACGGTAAACTCCGTGTTCCTCGTTACGCACGCGTCGGTTACGTCCACCGTATTCGGTGAGGCGGATTTCGATCCGTCCCGGAAGCAGATTACTGTTGGCTTCATAAATCTGTACAGCCCTGTCCCAGAGTACGTCCGACCGGAGCGGAGCAGCAGCGAGGCAGAGAAGAAAACACAGAAAGAGTGACTTGGTCGACATCATGCGGGTCTCCTGGGTAAACAATACGAGATTGCAGCAGCCTGTGGCAAACCTTCTTTACTGTCCGCGACCGTGGTGATTTTCTCATCATTTTCGACAATCAACGTGCATCTCCTGCGGGTAAAGGTATATGAGTCGC
>RECN01000143.1 GCA_007694005.1 Spirochaetaceae bacterium | reverse complement strand
ACTCGGCAACGGAGTGTATACACCGCACTGAGTTGTCGGATGGGCGGCGTATTCGAAACTCGATTTCATATGGCATGCCGTCCTCGATGAGTGCCCTGAGCGCTTCGTCAAGTATCGGCCGAAACTCGGGCAGGGGCAGAGACTGAACAAACTCCATCGATAACTCATTTTCACCGATGCCGTAAATTCGCCTGGCCTGATCCGATCCGGTCACCTTTCGGTTTTTCAAGTCAAACCGCCATGAGCCCAGCTTTCCAAGCGCCTGCGCACGCGCCATGTCGTGCTCGCTGTCCGATAGCGCCTGTGCGATGCGATACTCCTCGGTAACATCGCGGAACACGAGGACCACTCCGGTCGTCTGGCCGTTGTCGTCCCGTATCGGGGCCGCGCTGTCCGCAATCTGATACTTTGTCCCGTCTCTGGAGATAAGCACCGTGTGGTTCGCAAGACCAATCGTGCGCCCGGTCGCGAGAACCCTGGCGACGGGATTCTCCACCGTATCCCCGCTGTCGGCGTGTACGATGCGAAGGACGTCCTCTAACGCTTGTCCGCTCGCGGTATCGGCGCTCCAGCCGCTCAACCGCTCGGCTACGGGGTTCATTCGCGTGACCCTGCCATTGATATCTGTAGTTATGACTGCGTCTCCGATTGAGTTGAGGGTAATACGGAGGTTCTCTTCTCTCGTTTGTATCTCGTACTCGGCCTGCTTACGATCCCGAATGTCCCGCGCGACACCGAAGAGGTAGCGTTTCTCCTGTACCGTGAAAAAGATCCCGTTTACCTCCACCGGAATAAGGGTGCCGTCCTTGTGCCTGTGGATCGTCTCAAATAGAATCGAGGATCCTTTCGGTTGCTCCTTCCAGAAACGGTAGAACCCGTCTGCGGGATAATTGGGGTCTATATCTGCGATTGTCATGCCGAGAAGCTCTTCGCGGCTGTAGCCGAGCATTTCGCACTTTTTCTGATTGACGTTCAGGATATTGCCCGCCTCGTCGAGGAGTTCTATCCCGTCCGAGCTGTTTTCCATGAGGTTTCGGTACAGGGCTTCCTGTTCCAGAAGGGTTGCCTCGGCTTGTTTCCGATCGGTTACATCCCGGGCTGCGGCATAGATCTCCGAACCGATCGGTCTTGAGCGCCATTCTATGTGGCGGTACGAGCCATCGATTCGTCGAAGACGGTTAACGAAGCTGGTCACGTCTTCCCCGGCGTCGAGCTCTGTTACGGCCTTGAGAGTTGCGTCCCTGTCCTCCGGGTGAACAAACTCGAGAAAGGAGCGTCCCTCAAGTTCCGCAACCGGGTACCCGAGCACCCGTTCCCACTCCGGATTCAGGCGTTCAAACTCGCCGGCTGTGTTCGCAATGCAGAGAAGATCAAGACTCGATGTGAAGTAGCGCTCCAGTTCTTCGCGTGCTTCGTAGAGTCGGAAGGCCATCTTGATCGACGCGATCAGCACAGTCTCGCCGGAGTTTTTTACTATGTAGCCGTATGAGGTAATGCCTTCTGTTTTTTCTACCACCTCAGGTTCGGTGTGCGAGGAGAGAAATGCAACAGGCAGGTCGCGTGTTGCAAGTATTCTCTCGGCAGTCTCGGTTCCATCGATTCCCGGTCCGAGATCAATATCCATGAGAATGAGAGAGATATCCGGATGGATGTCGACCGCTTCGATTGCTTTCTCGCCGCTGTTCGCGGTAACGACCTCATAACCGTGTTTTCTGAGTATCTGCGTTTCGGTTATGGCAATGATTGCCTCGTCTTCGACGAGAAGTATCGTCTTCGTTCTGTTGTCTTCCATGAATCGGCTTACCTTCGGAGCTACCTTATTGAGTCATGGTGACAAACAGAGCCGACATCTCATGACCGAAAAGTTATCGTAATATGCGATTATTGTGCACCGCAATATTGAAATAACAATTCAAAGATTATTCTTGTTACGAAACTATCAATAATCCACTCGAGTTCACGTCAAAATGTCCGTCGGAATAATCTCTATGTTCTCGCCTCCACGGCTGTCTCCCGGTCGATGAACAGCTCACGCGCAATCGATCTGTGCTACGCTTGCCCTTGAGGAGATCGAATGGAAGGCGCATCCCCACTGATTACACTGATCGATCGTGCCCGTGCGTTTCTCAATTTGAGTCTCGATGCGGTGCAACAGACCCTCGGCGACGACGCTTACACGGTGTCGGGTGACGAGTATGGAAACATGAGCAATCTTACTTCCATGGAAAGCCCTCAGAGGTTTCCCGGAACTGTATACGTCGAGGACGATTCCGTCGTGCTTGTACGAGTAAATCGCCGAGGGCTCGCGGACGTTAGCCCTGAAGCGTTTCGAACGCATCTCGGCGACGGTGCAGTCCGGCTGCGCTCATGCGCCGGAAAAACGGCTCATCTTTTGGTGTATGCCGAACGGGGAATCGCGTACTCCGCACAGGGAGAGACTGTCCATTTTCTGGAGGCCTTTTTACCGTGTATCCAGCGCGAGTATGAACGCCGGATCTACCGGGACCCTTGCATCTTTATTCGCTAAGAGGGTCGAGATCAGAGCGTCCCGCTGCTGCTCGGCCATGCGTCCGGGCTGGGCTCTCAGGATTACTGCGTAATCCTTGCCGCCCCCGTGTTTTCTTCGAAAACACTTGGGTTCCCCAGCCCGTCTGACATTAAAAAAGCCGACCGGATGAATCCGATCGGCTTTCCAAATGTCGGGCTGGGCGGATTTGAACCGCCGACCCCTTGTCCCCCAGACAAGTACGCTAAACCACTGCGCTACAGCCCGAGGCCCGAAGGCTAACGAGCCCGAACGCTATCACGCAGCGGTGGCAAGGTCAAGACCGGCAAACGCTTTAGGAAATCTCCAGCGTTATAGCCGGCCCCGTGGGGGCGGGCGTCTTGATAAACGGTAACAGTCAGGTCAGGATCTGGGCATGGAACAGCATCAAGACGAGTCGACTGGATTATCTTTTCTCGAAGCCGGCAGTGCTGATGCCGAGGTGCTTGTGTTTGTACACGGCGCCGGCGCGTCTGCCGGGCAGTTCACCGAGCAGGTCTCATGGTTCTCACGGGACTATCACGCATTCGCGCTTTCGCTTCGCGGGCACGGTGACTCGTGGCGACCTGAGTCACCTGAAATGTCTGATTACACGATACCGGCGGTCGCCGGGGACGTCATACAGTTTCTCGATGTTCGTGGGCTTTCGAGTGTCCATTTCGTAGGAAACTCCGCCGGTGGTGTTGTCGGGTACGAGATCGCACGGACGCGACCGGATCTGCTGAGAAGCCTCGTGACCTTCGGGACAACCGGCCGCATGGCCATTCCGCGTCTCCTGAAAGCGGTCACCCACTGGTACGACCGACGGCTCGTTTCGAAAACGCCGGAAAAGTCGCTCAGGTCCATTGCGCGGTATACGAGCCGGAAGACGGAAGTTCAGGAGCGGGCGTTTGCGATGTTTCTGCAGGCGACGGAAAGCATTCCCTGGTTCCGGCAGGCGCTTGCCGCGTATGACTACCTGCCGGTCATTCGAAGTCTTCCGGTCCCGTACCTCATTCTTCGAGGCGAGTACGACAAGGACATTAACCGCTTCCTGAAAGGCACGCTATCGGCTCTTCAGGAACAGGCTGATGATGCAGCTCCCGGCAGCCGGGTTGTTGATCTACCGGGAGCCGGACACCTTGCGAACCTCGATGCCCCGGAAGCGTTCAAAGCGGCGCTCGCCGCCTGGCTGCTCGACGTACGGAGTCTTACGGACGGATCACCGGCCGGTCAGGAGGTTGCCGAACAGGCTGACCGCTCCTCCGATTGATACGTAGCTGGGGTTCAGCTCATCATCATCTACCGGAATAATGTGGTAGGTCACAAACAGGCGGCTGAACCAGTCGAGTGCAGGGATGTGAACACCGACGCGAGGGGAAAAACCGAAGTACTGCCCGTCGACCTCGATGTACTCCGGTTCACCGTCGGGATCTTCGGTTACGCCCTGACCATCAACTGAATAGCGACCGAAGGATAGTCCGCCGAACACCGCAATGTTAAATGGTTGTGTGAAGACCTGGAAGTAGTCGACACCGGCCCGTATGGAACTGAACAGGGTGATGGCAGCGCCCTGCTGCGTAGCGCCGTCAAGATTATACGCAACAGCAAAGCCCGGCTCGTAGATACCCCGTACGTTCACCGTGCCGAAGCTGTCTTCGCCTGTCGGGAGGTCAAACACAAAGTAACCGGCGCTCAGCGGAAACGCACCACCGCTCGCGAGCTCAAAACCCGGAAGAAACGCGACGTGTACGCCGAGTTCCAGATTCAACCGTCGAAAAAAATCCGGAGGCTCGTTCGCACCAGCGGCTGTTACGGAAAACAAAAGAAGCGTGAGAACCCACATAGTATATTTCTGACGCACGCAAACCTCCTGAAGCTCGTAATCGTGTACCAGTAGCCTTAACACTGCACATATTATATGTCAAGAAATAGCGCGAATCTCCCGTGCTTACCGCTTCCACGCAGCGAGAATACCTTCGATCTCGGCGTCCAGCGTCGGATCACTCTTCTGTGCATCCGGGCGGGCGGCCCACCAGGCGAGCGAACGCGCGACGCCTACGTGGAAGGGTATACGCGCGGTCCAGCCGGGCACGAGAGACTTGATCTTGGTGTTGTCAAACACGACGCTGTGCGACTTGTCCCCAAGGAGGCCTGCGCCACGGGCCGGGTCCCTTTCTGCAATAAAGTCGGACGGAATATGAACAAGCCGAGCCTCGCGACCGAGTGCTCCGGCAATCGTCTGGTGAATCGCATCCCAGTCGAGCACTTCGTCGGAGGTAATGTGATAGGCCTCGCCGACAGCTCTGGGGTGTCCGAGAAGCGGAACGAACGCGCGGGCGAAGTCTTCGGTATGCGTCAGCGTCCACAGCGAGCGGCCGTCGCCGTGGACGATAATCGGTTTATCGGCCAGGATCCGTGCAGCTACGGTATAGTCGCGCGACCCGAATGACGAGGGAAGCCAGCCGTCGGAGTAGGTGTGTGAGGGACGCACAATCGTCACCGGGAAGCCGTTTGTCCGGTACTCTGCAACGAGCCTGTCCTCGCACGCAATCTTGTTGCGCGCGTAGTCCCAGAACGGATTGTGCAGCGGCGTAGACTCCACGATGCGATAGTGTCTCACCGGTTTATGGTAGGCCGAGGCGCTTGAGATAAAGACGAACTGCCGGGTGCGGCCGCTATACAGTCGAATATCACGGTCGATGTCATTCGGGGTGAACGCGATAAAGTCGGTCACCGTATCGAAGGTCTCGTCACCGAGCGCTGCCGCGACCGCTGCCTCGTCCTTTGCGTCGACCTGAACGGTCTGCACACCCGGAACCGACGGGCGACTTCCTCGGTTGATGTGCCATACCTCGTGCCCACTGCGAAGCGCTTCGCGTGTGCAGTCGGTCGAGATGTTTCCTGTGCCGCCAATAAATAGATGTTTCATGAGTTGGCCGCTCCGAGCAGCATCTGCCGGTACAGGCTGTCGCGCCGGTAGAGGGTGTCCATGGGTGCCTGGTAGGCTTTTTCGATGTTGTCCCGTGTGAAGATTTCGCTCGTGGGACCAACGATTGGGTCAGCCTCTTTGCGGAACAAGAGGGTCGAGTCGCTGTACTTCCTGCTCAGCTCAAGATTGTGAGCCGAGTACATTATGGATGTCCCGTTTTTCCGGCAGTAGGCGAGCAGATACTCGAATACGCGTTCTTTCTGCGCTTCTTCAAGGGCGAATACCGGCTCATCCATCATGACTATGGGTGATCCGTAGAGGAGGCTGAAGGCGATGACTGCTCGCTGCAGCTGCCCCTTACTGAGCTCCTGCATTCGTTTCATCCGTGCGTCCTTGAGCTCGAGGACTTCGACAAGTTCTTCGAGAAAGGATGATTCCCGGGTTTCGAGGCGTCCCATGCTGTATACCGCTTCCATGAGTCCGCCTATGGCTTCATCGGTCTCGAACTCCATATTCTGATAAATGAACGATGCGAGCTGGTTTCGCTCTTCTTCGAGCGAAGGGTCAATAGGCGCATCGGCAAAGTCCCGGGTATCGCGACCGAAGAGGCGTATGGTACCCGACATGGGCATAAGGCGTGCTCCGGCGAGCAGGAGAAAACTGCTCTTGCCTATGCCGTTTTCGCCGACGAGGGCTGTCATACCCGCGGGTACACGTATCGAAAGATCGGTGAAAACGCGGGTTGGGTCGCCGGGGTTTTCATCCTCCTCATCAGGATAGAAAAACGTGACCTCTTCGAACTCTACGGCTGTTTCGTCTGTGGTGTGCATGATACCTGGAGTGTAGCAAATTCTCGCGGAGGTGGCACGGGCCGTTGCAGGATTTGCACTTCATCGACTACTCTACCGGTACGAAACCATGACTATCACGAAGACTGAGTTCGGCACGACGCCGGAAAACGAAACGGTAGAAAAGTTCACGATCACCAATAATAACCGCATCGTGATGGATGTCATTTCCTACGGTGCGACCCTGCTGTCACTCAAGGTACCGGACCGCGACAAGAAGCCGGGTGAGGTTACTCTCGGCTTCGGGAATCTGGAGTCCTATCTCGGAGAGCATCCGTATTTCGGCTCGACGGTCGGACGGGTCGCGAATCGCATAGAAAACGGTCAGTTCGGCCTGGGGCCACGGAAAGTGAACCTGCAGAAGAACGAGCCGCCGAATCACCTGCACGGCGGTGTGAAGGGATTTAACCGCTACGTCTGGAGTGCCGAAGCCTTCGCACTGTACGGAGGGGCCGGGGTACGTTTTTCGCGGCTCAGCGGACACAACGAAGAGGGATATCCCGGGAAGCTGCAGGTTTCTGTGACCTACACGCTGACAGACCAGAACGAAGTGATCATCGATTATTATGCGAAGACGAATCGGGCTACACCGGTCAATCTTACGAATCATACCTACTGGAATCTGGCCGGTCCGGAAAACGGCTCGGTGCTGAATCATGATCTGCAGCTGAGTTGCGACCAGTTTCTTCCGGTCCGGGAAGACAGCATTCCGACGGGAGAAATCATCGACGTCGCCGGGACTCCCATGGATTTCCGGAAGTCAAAGCGTGTCGGCGCGGAAATACAGAGCGTTCCCGGCGGCTATGATCATTGTTTTGTGGTAAACGAACGACGCGAGCCCCTCGCACCGGTCGCAATGCTCTGGGACCGGAAATCCGGACGGGCCATGGAGGTGCTTTCGACCATGCCCGCCGTTCAGGTATACACCGCGAACAAGCTCAACGGTATACCAGGACGAAACGGCCTGATTTTCAAGAAGCATTACGGAATCTGTCTGGAGACTCAGTTCCATCCGAATGCGGTTAACGAGCCGGCTTTTCCTTCGTGCATTTTACGGTCTCGAGACGAGTATCGGCATCAGACGGTTCATCGCTTCCTGACAAGATAAAAAAACGGCCGGCGTTCCTGCCGGCCGTTCCGCTTAATCGTTCACGACTTCGTACTCTGCTTCCTCTACGTCTTCCGTCGGGCCTTCCTGATCGGTCTGCCCGTGAGCCTGCCCGTTGTCGGACGGTGCCGCCTGCTCGTAGATCTTCGCGAATACGCTCTGAGCGGACTCGAGATCGGCAAGAGCTTTTCGAACCGCGTCTTCGTCGCCTGCGTCTTTCGCCGTCCGGAGCGCCTGCACCGCGTTCTGTACCGTCTCGCGGTCGGCCTCAGAGAGTTTCTCCCCGCTGTCGGAAAGCGCCTTCTCGGCGGTGTAGGCAAGACTGTCGGCCTGGTTGAAGAGCTCAGCGCGTTCCCTCGCTTTCTTGTCCTCGGTGGCGTGGGCTTCCGCATCCCGGACCATCTTGTCTATGTCCTGCTCGCTGAGTCCCGACGAGCTCTCTATTCTTATCTTCTGTTCCTTACCGGTCCCGAGGTCCTTTGCCGACACGTGGACGATTCCGTTGGCGTCTATATCGAAACTGACCTCAATCTGCGGAACTCCGCGTGGTGCCGGAGGAATGCCGACGAGCTCGAAGCGGCCGAGGGTGCGATTCTCCCTCGCTATTTCACGTTCGCCCTGCAGCACGTGCACGCCTACTGCGGGCTGGTTGTCTTCGGCCGTCGAGAATATCTGGCTCTTCCGCGTCGGGATGGTCGTATTCCGCTCAATGAGCCTGGTGAACACACCGCCGAGCGTCTCAATTCCAAGCGACAGGGGCGTCACGTCGAGTAACAGCACGTCGTTTACACCGCCACTGAGTACGCCTGCCTGTACCGCTGCACCCATGCCGACTACTTCGTCCGGATTGACGCCCTTGTGAGGTTCGCGTCCGAAAAGGTCGGAGACGAGCTTCTGCACCATGGGTATGCGGGTCGATCCGCCAACAAGCAGGACCGCGTTAATGTCTTTTGGACTGACACCGGCGTCCTTGAGTGCCTGCTCACAGGGGGTGCGCGTTCTTTCGACAAGGTCGCCTATGAGCTGTTCGAACTTGCTGCGGCTGAGGCTGTACTGCAGATGCTTCGGTCCGTTCTGGTCCGCGGTAATGAAGGGCAGATTGATGTCACTCGCCTGAGCCGTGGAGAGCTCTTTCTTGGCATTCTCCGC
>RECN01000066.1 GCA_007694005.1 Spirochaetaceae bacterium | reverse complement strand
GCGGATGCGACGGGCGTGCCCGCTCACCGGGACGTGTGACGCAATAAAATGACCGTAGGTGTCCTCTACCTCGGGTATGCGCCGCAACCTGCGCTCGAAGGTCACGCTGCGATTGCCACCGTAAATCTCCAGATCGAACTGCGCGGTGCGATACAGGTTGCCGGCCTGTTCGGCAACGCTGTTTGAGATTGTCGTTATCAGAAAAACCCCCGCGATCCCGATACAGAGCAGCACGATGTTGTTGATGATTCCCGCGTTGTCGCGGAGGTTCATCGCAGCGAGCCGACCGATGTTCCCGAATGCGTGGTGGTAGGCAACCTGCAGCAGGCGGACAAAACTCCTCGTGAAAAACGGAATGACAAAGACGCCACCGAAGAAGGTGCATACGAGCCCGAGAAAGTACCACAGAAGCAGACTTTCCGGGGGAGCAGCGGTCGGTAGAATCGCACCGAGTGCGAGCAGGCCCGCACCCGCGACGGTGCGGTCGCGTTTATGTGACGCGAGCGAATACAACTGCAGGATTACGTCCTTTACCGGGATGCGGGAGACTCGCGAAATCGGAATTGCCGCACTGAAAAGCGGTAAAAGAATCGCCATTGCCGAAGCACTCGCTATATCCCTTAATCCGAACGCAGCGCGCGTTCCTGCTGCTGCCCGACCGAAGCCCCGCGCGGCAACTGCCGTCATTCCGTTGAGAATGAAGACCCCGAGAATCAGCCCGAACAGCGCACCAAGGACGCCGTAGGCGAGCGCTTCGCCGTACAGGACCCGGGTTACCATGCGTCTGGTTGCTCCGATACTGCGAAAGGTCCCGACCGTCGGGAGACGTTCAGCGGTAATGACCTGAAAGGTCGAGTAGATAATAAAAACACTGACGGCTATCACGAGAAAGAGCATGATCCTGAAGGGGATTACGACCGTATTGGCGAACTCGGTGCGCTCTTCCGGCGTTATGGTCTGTTGGACCCGATAGCGGGGATATAGCTCCTGCAGGTCATTCTCGAGCTGGTAACGGTCGGCTTCAGATCTCGCGCGAAGGTAGACGACACTCGCTCTACCTGCGGTTTCAAAGAGCGATGCAGCGGTGTCGAAGGGGATAAGAGCGGGGATCACCCCCGAGACGTCCTGGAAGTATCCGACGGCGACGGCAGTTGCGGCGAGCTGCATGGCAACAGGGCGGGAACCACCGCCGAGCTCGAGTTGCAGCCAGTCCCCGACTTCGAGACCAAGGACGGAGGCATCCTGCCGCGATAGAATAATCGACCGGCCGCGAAATGCATCATCCCCGATCGGTCGATCCGTCACGAACGGGCCCATGCTGTTCATGTCTGTCAGGGTCATGCCGCGTAGCTGTACCGTGTCGGTATCTGGCCGTCCGAACACACGGCCCGAAGCGGTGACCGCCTGGCTGATCCACTCCGTTCGTGCGGCGAGTGTACGCGCGTTTCTGGGACTTACATGAGCCGAAGGCGAGTTGCGGTCTGCGCGAACAAGAATGTGCGATGAGCCGAACTCGGACTCGAGCACCCGGGTATACGATGCCTCTATCGTCGTACCAAGCCCCGACGTTGCGAAAAACAGGGCCGTGGACAGCGAGACGGCGAGCACGATGAGCGAGGTGCGGAGACGTTTCTCCGCTATGCTTCGAAGCAGATACAGGACGATGATGTTCATAAGCCGTGCACAGCTGTGAATATACTCAAAAAGGCAGAGGCATGTGCAGAGTGGTGAAAACCGCGCCGGAATCTGTTAGACTCATAAGGACATGAAACACGACGGACTTACCCTGGTTACAGGATCGGCTGGTTTTATCGGTTTTCACCTCGTGCGTCGCCTGCTCGGTGAGGGGCACGCGGTCGTAGGCATCGACAACATCAATGACTACTACGATCGCAGCCTCAAGCTCGCGAGGCTGAAGGAATGCGGCATACACGTTCCAGCCGGCAACGAGCCTGGGCAGGGCAATGAGCTTTCGGTATTTGAAGCGGGAAGGGCGCCTTCGGGCGGAAATTACACCTTCATACACGGCGACATCGGGGACCGATCCTGTGTTGAGACGCTGTTCTCGCGATTCCAGATCAGGCGCATTGTGAACCTCGCGGCTCAGGCCGGAGTCAGGTACAGTACGGTTAATCCGCACGCGTATCTCGACAGTAATCTCAGCGGTTTCCTGAATATTGTCGAGGCCGCCAGACTCGCCCAGGTGGAGCACCTGGTCTTTGCGTCGACCTCGAGTGTGTATGGACTCAACGAACAGCTGCCCTTCAGTCCTCACGATAGCGTCGCACATCCCGTGAGCCTCTACGCGGCGAGCAAGAAGGCTAACGAAGCCATCGCGCACAGTTATGCGCACCTGTTCAAGGTTCCGGTAACCGGGCTTCGTTTCTTCACCGTCTACGGCCCCTGGGGCAGACCCGATATGGCTCTGTTCCTGTTTACCGAGCGCATTCTGCAGGGCAAGGCAATCGACGTCTACAACGATGGTCACATGAAGCGGGATTTCACCTATGTCGATGATATTGTCGAAGGCATCGTCCGGGTTCTCGCGTCGCCGGCGCAACCGTCTGCGAAATGGGATGCGCAGAGACCGGACCCCGCGATTTCAAGTGCTCCCTATCGCATCTATAATATCGGACGTGGCAGGTCGGTGGCTCTCATGGACTACATCGCGGCAATAGAATCCGAAACAGGACGAACCGCCCGTCTCAAGTTCCTTCCCATGCAGCCCGGCGATGTGAAGGCGACCTGGGCGGATGTCGGTGACCTGGAAAAGGACTTCGGGTACAAGCCATCGGTCGATGTGGCCGATGGTGTTGCCCGATTCATCTCCTGGTACCGCGACTACTACGACGTTCACTGATCCGCTGAGACCGTAATCAGCACGACGTCTTCGTAGTCGCCTGCGGCGGCAACCCCGAAGGGCAGAATTTCGGCTTCGATTGCCCACCTGAAACCGGAAAGAGACACACCGACGACCGAAGCACCGCCACTCAGGTCGACGCTCTGTCCGTTGAGGCGCAGACGATACGGGACTGTCGTCGGAACATCCGGATCATCATCACCGGAGACAACACGCATGACCCCGGAGTTCTCGCTGCTGACCGAGATTGTGAAAAGCGCATTCGCGTCCACAAGCAGGTCATAGCGCTGCTGTGACCCTGCCGTCAGCTCGCCGAAGTCCATCGTTCGTTCAGTCACACGCACTGGTCCCGGGCGCCCGGGCGGAAAACTCGCACCGGCTTCAACGAGAGCAACCTGCACGAAGGGATCAACATTGCCGCGGATCGAGAGCGTGGCAGTCGCCTGTGGGTTATTCGGGTTGTAACTCGACGGGTCGTTCACACGGCCGTAGTACAGTCGCATCACCAGGTCATCTGCGTACTCGGGTTCAGAGTCTTCGAGCTGACCTGCATCAACTTCAAGTCGCAGGTCTACGGAGACGTAGGATCGCCACGGCCCCGATGTTGCTCCGGGAATCGTTCCCGAGAGCACTTCCGACGCAGACGGCTGCCCCGAGCTGAAGTCCCGGACAGTCATTCCTGTTGACGGTACGACCAGCCGGTACGAGACCGCGTCACCGGGATCAACCGGATTGATCGCAGCGCGGTCGTTCACCGATCCTGACTGACCTCCGTCTATTACGATAAAGAAGTCCCTTGTTTCTCCCCCCGACTGCTCGATATCGAGTCTCCCGGTTATCGTGAAATCCCGGTTCGGGATGTAGGCAAACGACAGCTCAGCATCCTCAAAACTGCGTATCGATGTTGCAGGTTGTGCAGATATAGACGACGTAAGCACAAGCAGGCCAAGAACGAGTATTGTCTTCATGGTGTAGCCTCCACAGGCAGTGTGCCGGAATCGTGCATGCCGACGATCCCTTCGGGTACCGTGAACCTCGCAGTCCACTCCCCGTCGAGCGACTCAAGCCTGAACGTTCCCGCCGACAGGTCGCCGAGTTCGAATCGGCCCTCGCGGTTTGTGAAGGTCAGTGCGAGCGCCTCGTTTCGTGTATCGTCAAAGGCCTGCACTGCTGTCAGGCGCAGCGGCTCTCCGTCAGGCTGAACCAGCGTGCCCCGCACGAACACGCTGCCGGAAATCTGTGGACGGACCACCGCGCCGGTGCGAAGCCCGGCAGATACACGAACGCCGGGCTGTTCGATCTCGTATCCGAGCGGCAGGCCTTCGGGACGAAGCGTAAGATTGACGGTCGAGAAGGGCTGCCGGAAAAAGAATGCCCGCGATCCTGTGAGGCCTGGCCGTACGTCGAGCCGCCGACCGTCGCCTCGCGCGCGAACCTGTTCCAGAGACGACCCCGAAGGAATCTGAACAATGATAAACGCAGCGTCACCGGGAATCTCGCTCCAGGCAACAGCGGTATCGGCGAAGAGTATTCCGCTTTGGGCTTCGAGTTGAAGTGATCCCTCCGCTTCTTCAGAGAGCGTCGTCGTTACACCCGCGGAGAGTCTCCCGCGCCCACCGGCCAGACCGACGCGTCCGTCTACACGCCGAATCGCTACCGCATCGTTGACGGTCAGATCCGATGAGATTCCGGCGCTGTAGCGACCGAGAGCTTCAGTCGGACCTGCCGTCTGAGCAGATATGCGCGCGCTCGGTGTATGCAGATTCTGCCGATACTGCAGCTGCCAGGGCCCTGTTACGCGGAGCAGAACAGACCCGCTGAAAGAACCATCAGCTATCTCGAGCCGGCCCGACACCCGTGTTGATTCAACGCTCGGGGAGCCGACCCCGAGAGAGAGCGCGTAGGAGGTGTCGCCACGTTCCGGTGCATGCCGCAGCGTTCCCCGCGCGTTTGCGGTAAAACCCGCGACCGTACGGGCGTAGCCCGCGGAAAACGACAGGGGGAGCGCCGTGCTGCCTTCGGGCCGGTCGGCGCGTGCAAAACTGTTCCCCGTCCAGCCTGCCGATACGCGAAAACCGGGTGTACCCGTTCGCGACGGTTGCGAGAGTGAGTACCCGAGATCAAGGGCGAAACCGGGACCGGTGATTTCGCTGACCGATACCGCTGTTCCTGCATCGATCGTACCGAAGGGGAGCGCTGCGGTGACAGTGCCTGAGGTCTGCTGCACGGCAGTGGACAGCTGTACACCGATTCCGCCGGTAATGTACTCGCTGAAACCGTAGAGGTGCACCGACGTTAGTCTCAGATCAGACAGCTCGTAGTCGCTTTCTGATCTGATTCCGAGGGCATGATAGAAGTCGTGCTCTTCAGCCTCTACCAGCCCTGATTCGTGCGGGATCCACAGGGTTTGGGGATCACTACCGCTGTCCGGAAACGAAATAGTCACTTCGTTAATTCCGCGTGTAACCGGAGCCTGACCGACCTCATATCGTCCCGCCTCGAGGCGTTCGCGAAATACCACGTCGTTGTTGACGCGCACCTCAACGGTGCCTGGCTCCGAAACCGAAAACGCTGCAAAGGGGTTTCCGGCACCGCCGCCCTGAAGCCGTCTGCGTTCCAGCGATAATCCGAGTATCGCTCCCCGCGACTGGTAGCGGTTACCGGTCGGCGTCACGTCGCCCAGGGTTACCAGGGTCTGTCCGTCGAGTGCGTAGCTGCGAAAAAACGTCGGTTCCCGGGTGAACACCGGACCAGGCGGACTGATGGCCATGGTTACGCCGCTTTGAAGCGTTCCCCACACCGTAGAGACGAAGGGTTCGATGCTCGTCGACACGGACCACGACGGCGATGAGCCCTGCGACATATTCGTCTGCAGAAACATCCGGATCGGGACGCCTCCGCTAACGGAAGCAGGCGCTACATCCGCCTGCGGTATCGTAAAGTCCCGTGTCGGAATCGTAGCGTGCAGATCGATGCGCTCCACCGACCTGAGTTCAGCCGGCAGCGAGACGGTGGCCCTCACGCGGCTTCCGTCGAAATCGATCGCGACGCGTTCGGCCGTAAGGTCTTCTTTCCGTATCCAGCCGTCCTCGTCCTGGAGCTGCCGAAGCCGGTCGTCGACGGCGGGGTCGACCTGCCCCTCCAGAAGCGCGAGAAGATCGTTCGCCGATACTGCGTGCATGGTTCCGGTCGGTGTGACCAGCGCTCGCGCTTCGGTGACCGTGCGCCGGAGCATGACCAGTTCGACCCACGTGATCTGCGGTTCCGGTCGACCTCCAAACGCTTCCTCGAACAGACGGTCAAGATCCTCGTCACCGGCACGCAAGACCTGTCCTGCACACAGGAAAAGGATGAGGAGAAAAACCGTTGATGCCGGTCGCGTGGACATTGTCTTCATGAGGTGCATAGGTAAACCCGCCGATACGCTGCGGCGTCGCGAAAACTAGTGGCGGACCTCGATGCGATACTCATGCGCGTTCGAGGCGTTTATATCACTCGAGTCCCAGGGTATACGCACGACGCGTGATCCCCCGGCAGGAAGTACGTTGCTCCCGGCGTTCAGCTCGCCTCCGGGAATCTGCAGGGACTCACCTTCCCGGGGAGGATGGATCAGGACGCTCAGATCTCGCAGGAGGATGTGTCGTGTACCGGTATTCTCGAGTCTGAAGACGAGCATCTGCTCAGCATCGTCAAACGCAATACCGGAAACCTCGGTTCGGGCGCGAGCCTGCGCCGGTCGCACATAGAGCGAGGTCACGTATTCCAGATTGACACGGAGCTGTGCCCGGGAATCCTGGCTGGAACCGAGATTGACCGGTACCTGTTCTGCCACTACGCGGAAGGCGCGTTCGCGGTCGACGCTGCCACCGGTCCAGTCAACAGAGATTTCCTGGGATCGACCGGCTGCAAGGACAATCTGCGAGGGATAGACCATGAGCTCGTCGGTCGGCTGCATGACCTCGTTACCCATTTCGTCTATTTCGCGGACATGTGCGCTGACTTGTACGGCTATGGCCCGCGGAGTATCGTTCTGAAGCGTGTAGGTAACGCGGGCGGGCCTGCGATCCGCGTCGATGTGCGAGACCATGGGCGTGAAGCTGAACGCCTGCACCGATGCTGCCCCGTACAGGAGCAGCACCAGACAAACTATCAGCGCCCGGGACTTGTACCCGAGCGCACCTCCGGCCGTCGAGCGGGCCTTCATGGTAACGCCTCTACTCGTCTGCCGTGATCGTGAAGGTGATGCTGTCGGTGTAGGTACCCTGCGCCGGAACTTCGTCTATTGTCGTATCGTCGTCGAATCCGTCAAGCGAAACCGCGTCTACGACCACCCCGAGGGAAAACGAACCGATGCCACGACCGACTCCGGTTACGACATTAGCCGATCCCGACGAGAGATCCACGGTGCCAGTTTCCCAGCTCAGGCTGTAGCCGACCGTATCTCCAAATCCTTCGCCGTCGCCGTCGAGGGCAAGGACGCCGTTGTTTGCAGACGCCGCAGTTATGCTGAAGCTCACGTTTGCAAGATAGTTCAGGGTTGTCGAGAAGCTGCTCGGTTCTGTCAGATCGCCGAAGTCGTGGCTTTCGGTGTCAGCGACCAGACTGCCGAACCCGATCCGAACGACGGCACCTGACCTGTCAGATTCAGCTGAGCGCTGTCGGATGCCTGGGCCGACAGGTTATGTACGGAAAACGAAAAAACAAACAGAACAGCAAAAAGTCCAGTAACTAACTTTCTCATATATATGACCTCTCATATTTTTAGATTTCTTTTTCATACTATACTGCATAACATGGTAAAAATCAAAAAGTCGAGAATTACTCGCACCTGATACCAGTGATTGATATACCCGTATGTAGGCCCTTCGCATGGCAATTATACGGTGGACTATCGTGTTCACGTGCTTTCGCTCGGAGTAATCGTGTATCTGAACCGGTGATCGGGCTATCCCTGTTGCCCTGCGCGGCGCTTCTCGTGTAAGAAAACCGGACAAGGCGGGCTCCCTATGACCGATGACCTCAGTGCGCGACAACTGAACAAAGACATTGCCGTACCTCTGTACCATCAGTTGAAGGAACACCTGCGCAGCTACATCAGCAGGTGCTCCGACGGCGATCTCATACCGACGGAGCTCGAGCTCTGCAGACATTTCGAGGTCAGCCGACCGACAGTCCGTCAGGCGGTGACCGAACTCGTCAGTGAAGGTCTACTGCAACGCAATAAACGACAGGGTACCTTCGTTACGAAAGGCAAGGTCCATCGTGATTTTCTGCTGACCTTCGAACGTTTCGACTATGAGATGCAGGCCGCTGGTCGGCGCCCCGCCACGCATATTCGCTCCGTTGAGACAGACAGCGCAAACGACAGGGTTGCCGCGGCGCTTGGTATCGGTACCGGGGTTCAGGTGTATGAGATCAAGCGAGTGCGCTTTCTCGACGATACCCCACTCGTCGCGGTCACGAACTACCTTCCTGCCGATCTTCTTCCCGATCTCCTGAAGCACAAACACGAACTGCAGGCGCTTCACCATATGCTCGAACACGTGTACGGGTATCGGCTCCACCGTGCTCGACGGAAGATCGAAGCCGTCGCAGCGAGTGAGTCGCGGGCATGGGTTCTCGACGTGCAGGTAGGCGCGCCGCTTCAGTACATCGAGACGCAGGTGTATCTGGAAAGCGGTCGGTGCATAGAGTTTGCCCGCGCATGGTACCGGGGAGATATGAGCAGCT
>RECN01000141.1 GCA_007694005.1 Spirochaetaceae bacterium | reverse complement strand
CTGATCAAGATCGGGCGGTCTCCACCGGGATTCGATTCCGATCGCCTCAATTGACATTATCCTCCGGCACGCTCCGCCGGAGACGTGTGTCCGTTTCCCGGCACAAACACCTGCGAAACAGCTCAGATTCGTCCTATCGGTTCGTCTGTCCACTCAAATAGCGGCCTTCGGCGCGGTTATGAGCCTGCGAACCTCGGTCGGTGCTGCGCTTTCGCGAATTTTTGCCCTTGATTGCCGTTTCGCAGTTGCGCTCGCGGATAACTTTTCCTACTATTAGGCTCCGCCCCGGGAGCGGCGGAACTCTTTCTGTGTCAGCTTGCTTTGATGGTAATCACTAAGTGTCTCACGTCGGTGTGCTGAGCTCGTTCTTCTGTATTTATGCTTCAATTTCCTCCTGTATCCGAAAGTTTGATTGTCACCGACTCTCCGCAAAAGGTGGGGCGAAACTGCCGCTTATACACTTTTGCCCCCATGCTACCTTTCCTTTCCCGAAGCACCTACCAATTTAAGAAGGCAAAGCAGCAAAACACACGAAAAAAGTGTGAACGATTTTCTGGGATACCCTGGTATTGAGAGGGAAGGGATGGGAATATAACTTTTTATTTGATCGGTAATTAGGGAATTGTAGGGGAATCCAGGGAATGCGGTAACTTGATTGAGGGGATAGTAAGCCGATGGCCCGTGTTGGTTCAAGTCCAATCTGCCGCAGATATATCAGTCTTACCCTTTTTGATCTGACTCGAAGATTACATCCCGTACTTCACTGCCTCTACCCCGCGCAGATTGGCTCGATCCGAAGCGCCGGCGCGACCGGTAGAAAGCGTAAAGAGGAAGACCGGCGCTGCGTGGGCGGGGCGTGCTACCTGAAGAGCGAAGGAGCTCTCCGTGCCCGCGAAGTTTACCCGTAACTCTGTACCCACCCCACCCCACTACGCGCGATCGGAAGCAGCTCAGCCCTGCGACGAAAAGCCCAAGGAATAACGTTCGAAGAGCTCTGTCGGCGCATCGGAGGCTTTCATAGCCGCCACCAGTCGCCGCTCCATCTCCTCCTCTAGTTTCTCGTCCTCGATAGGATTGAGCTGTCCCGGATCGTTCTGGAGATCAAAGAGCATGGTCACCTGCTCCTCGATCATAGGATGTCGTCGTGCCGGTACCCGCAGCGTCTGAAGCCCCTTGGTGAAGGTGAACGGCCCCGCGAGCTCGACACCGGAAAGCTCTTCGACCGAAAAACGGCTTCGCATATGTGTGGGCATGAGCGTGTAGTTGAACGGACCTACGGCGCGATGTTCGGAGGAGGCGCTTCTGTCACGCTCTGTCGGAGAGCCGCTTGCGCCAGGCCCGCCGGATCCGCCGTCATCCGCGTCTTCTGTCCCTGCGAGCGATCGTCCGCCGGGCGCTCTCATATAGACGTAGCATCCGTCAGTCATATTTATGTGGCCGCCGTGCTGACCGAACAGCACATCGCGCCGGGAAACGTCGTCCTGGGCGACAATCGGACCGAGTGCCCTGCCCTGAACGTGCTCAGGTATGTCGACTCCGAAGAAGTCATAAAGTGTCGGCGCGTAGTCGATCCACTGGGTCAGGGCGGTACGGCTTTCGCCGGAAACCCTCGACCGCGGATCCCAGATAAACAGCGGGATGGTGGCCACCTCGTTGAAGAACGGCTGAACCATCTTCGCCCACCACTGGCGCTCTCCGAGAAAAAACCCGTGGTCGGTCGTGACAATGAGCATGGTATCGTTCCACATGTCGAGCTCATCCATCGTATCCAGCACTCGCCCAAGCTGCGCGTCGCAGAAGCTGAGTAGCGCCTTGTACTCCCGCCTGCAGTGTTCGACCTCTTCGGTGCTCTCGCTGACCCTACGATAGTCTGGCCAGTCGAAGTGCGGTCCGTCGTACGCTTCGGGGTATAAGTCGCGATACTTTTGGGGTGCATAAAACGGCTCATGTGGATCAAATGTTTCTACCTGCAGCATCCAGTTGTCGCTGTCGCAGTTGGTGCGCAGAAACTCCAGACCGCCGGACACGGTTTGATGCTGCGGAAACGCAGTCTCGTCATCTCTTGGAATATGGGATCGATTGACCGTATCCTGTCTTGCCAAGCGCGGGTTTTTGTGCCTGCCGAGACCGTCGATCTCATCAACATCTCCGACCTTCGCCTTCCACGGATCGCCTTCCTGGCCGCGCTGAAACTCGAAGGAGTTGTAGCGAGAGTGATAGGTTGCCCCGCCGTCCTCCCAGTAGTGTTGGTGATCTGTAGTTAAGTGGGTGTAGACGCCGTTCTGCTTCAAAATTTCCGGCATAGAATCATCGAACGGCTCGAGCGGTCCCCAGCTGCGGTGGAGAAAGTTGTAACGCCCGGTGTGAAGCTCTCTCCGCGCCGGCATACACGGCATACTGCCGACATACGCATTAGTGAACATTGCGGTTCGATCGGCGAGGCGCTGAAAATTGGGCGCATGTATACCGGTGGCGCCGTAAGGCGGAAGATATCGTTTATTGAGACTGTCGAACAACAGAACAATGGCTCGCATATTAATTGACTACCTCCGTAATAACAGGGTTTACCCCGCAAGCGTTGCCGTTTGAGGACGAGCCTGTAGTTTCAGTATCGGCGCTGATCCTACCGTAACGTCCGGCGGCGTTCAGGTTTCTATACTGTGCCGGTGTGACACCATAGGCGTTACGAAAGCATCTATAGAAATAGCTCTCGTTGTGAAAACCGACACTCTTCGATATCGCGGACACCGTCTCGTCGCCGTTCTGCAGCATATCAACCGCTCGCCGCAATCGCTCGTGAGTCAATAGGTCCGAAAGCGACATGCCCAATCTCTGTTTGACGATCCTTCCGACATGCTCGCAGCTACGGCCGCTCAGCACAATGAACTGATCCTTCCCTTCATCCAGGCACGGGAGCAACCGATAACGTTCAATCGCGTGAGAAAGCCAGTGTGGAAGTGCCTGCGACACTTCGTCGACATGCGCCATCGTCGAACTCGAACTGTTTTCAGTAACTCGTGATGTCGAATCGAGGCGGTGGGCGTTGGGGTCGCTGTAACGCAACGCCCGGATAAGTATCAGGGAAATCAGCAGAGTTAGCGATCCGGCAAGGATCGTGACCATCCAGATCGCCGCACGAATCCGGCCTTCAACAACCGACGCTTCAGTGGCGACGGCAACGAGCAATTCACTGGTGGCAATCTCGAATATCTCGCTGCTGATTGCCAGCTCCTCGAAGGATCGTACGACGAGGCCGGTGTAGTACACGAGCTGACCGTTGAGATTATGCGGATATTCCCACGAGCGATGGTGAATTCGGCGAATGCTCCGGTCGTCAACAAGGTGAGATATTGGACTCGCAGCTAGTAACGACAACGCTCGGTCGGCCCGGTCGATCTTCCGCTCGACCACCGTCCATGCCCGACCTGTGTTCTCAACCAGGGCCCGGGTCCTCGTTGAATGCGGAAGACGACGGCTCTCGTCCACGAGCTCGGCGATGGACAGTGACAATCGATGGTGGGTTGTGCGCCACGACCCGGTCAATCGACCGGGCTTCCAATCAATGCTGAGCGCGCGCTGTGCCTCGTGTCCGAGTCGCAACGCGTTGGATGCAGTCATCGCTATACGGACTCGCTGTTCGTCGTATCGATCGCGCACCTCTCTGAGGGTTATCACCCAACCCAGCAAGACAGCGAGCGATACCGAGAGCAGAAGAACTGCAGATAGACGGCGATCCAAGGTCATAAGCACACGCTCAATATACCATAGAAAGACACTACAATACGCTCAGCCCTTGATTCCGGAAGTTACAATGCCGGCGACAAAGTGCTTCTGCGCCAACAGGAAGACCGCTACCATCGGAAGAATCGAGACGAGCGTCGCCGCCATTAAGAGATTCCACTGAACGGTAAACTGTCCTTGAAATTGCTGGAGCGCCAGCTGCACGGTGTACATATCCCGAGAGGATATCATCACGAGCGGATAGAAGAAGTTATTCCAGGTGTGTGCGGTTTTCAGGATCGCCAGGGTCGCGAGCACCGGTTTCGCCAGCGGCAAGAAAATGCGCCAATAGATATAGAACGGTCGGGCTCCGTCGATTCGCGCCGCTTCGTCAAGTGATTTAGGAATTGAGAAGAAGAATTGCCGGCACAGAAATATGCCGAACGACCCTGAGAGAAATGGAACTATCAAGGCCCAATATGTGTTAAGCCATCCGCGTCCTCCCTGCCCGAGAAGATCGTTACCGCCGGCGAGTGGAATACTACGCAGGACAACGAATTGGGGAATCACAATCGATTGGTACGGAACCATCATACCAACGAGGAAGAGGAAGAATATCGCTTCACGCCCCGGGAATCGAAGACGGGCAAAGCTGAACCCTGCCAGTGAGTTCAAGAGCAGACTGCCCACAACCGTAACAACGGTAATGTACAGTGAGTTGAAGTAATAGCGACCCCAGTCCCCGTACTGAAACGCTGCGCTGAAGTTATCGAAACGCCACTCGCGGGGTAACAGACGAAATTGCTGAAGGACCATTTCCGGATCCGATTTGACAGCGGTAAAGATAATGATCAACAACGGAAACGCCATAAGAAACGTTACCGCGGCAAGGACAACAAATCGAACTTCTCGTGCGATAGACTGCTTGAGCGAGCGCGATACGGCTCGAGGTTTCAAACTATGCAGCATCATCCGCCCCCCGTCCACGACCGACTCGAATATTCACCAGGGTAACCGTAACAGTGAGTAAGAGCAGGAACACTGCCATTGCCGATGCGTAGCCCATCTGGTATCCCTCGAATCCGCGATAATAGATCTGGTGCACTATCGTTGTGGTACGGTTCAGCGGCCCGCCACGGGTCATGATATAGACCTGCCCGAAGACCTGAAATGAGAATATGACGCCCGTGACGATCAGGAAAAACGTAGTGGCCGCCAGCATCGGAAGCGTAATACTGAAGAACTTCCTTGGACGGCTCGCTCCGTCCATATCAGCGACCTCATACAGATAATCGGGAATGGTCTGCAGGCCTGCAAGATACACAACCATGTAGTAACCCAATCCGTTCCAGATTTGCATTGCGATGATACTGGGCATGGCCATATCCGGGTCACGGAGCCAATCAAACCGTGGAAGTCCCATTTGCCGCAGCAGCTGGTTAAAGACACCGGCTGATGGATTGTAGAGATACATCCACGCCAGGGAAACCGCAACCACCGATAATACATGAGGGAGGAAAATGACCATTCGGAAACCAGCACGGCCCCGAACAGGGTTGTTCAAAACTACGGCGATCAGAAGTCCCAAAACGAGCGACGGAACGATCGTTCCGACAGTGTAGTAAAGTGTATTGCCAAGCGACCGCAGGAATCGCGCATCGTCAAGAAGGCGCGTGTAATTGCGCAACCCTACGAAATTGGACTGAAAGATGTTGAAATCTGTGAAACTTAACCCGATCGTTCCGATCGCGGGTATAAGTATGAAGGCGGCATATAGAATGACATTGGGCAGGATGAGAACGTATGCTTCATAGTCATACATCAACCGATTACGTTTCATTTTGCCGCCTTCATAACTCATGTTGCCTCTAGTGTTTAGCGACCGACTGCCTGACGGTAATTTTCCGCAGCATCGGAGAGAGCCTGTTCAGGGCTCTTCATCCCGAATACGGCTTCTTCGATTGCCGGTCGAATGGCATCGATAACCTGGAAGAAGTGCGGGTTGATCGAACCGAGCGTGTAACCGTTCTGGACTCCTTCAAAAAACACTTCATTACGAGGATGCAGACTGAGAAACTCCTCTTCTACGGATCGCCGGGTCGGCAGAAGCCCCTGTTTCTCGAGGATTACCATCTGGCCTTCGGCGCTCATTATTTCCTTGAACAGCTCCACGGCTACCTCCGGATGGCGTGTATCGTTTCCGACTGCGAAGAAGGTACCCCACGCTCCCGCCCGTCCGTTCGGCATCGGATGCCATACGACATCGTCACCGAACGCAGCCTCAAGTTCCGGTGCTGCGTTCGAACTCATGAAACCCATTGCACCAAGTCCGTCGCCGAACTCAAGGTCGTCTGAGTACGTCGAAATATTGTCAAGGAAATAGGACTGCATAATTGTAAGTGCTTCCACCGCTGCATCGGTCTCGAAAAGCGGCTCGAGCTCGTCAGTCCATAATCGATCCTGGCCGACGTGTGCCATGAACTGCAGCAGTTCTTGCTCCGCGTTAAAACCGGATTTCAGGTCGAGTCCTTGTATTTCGATACGCTCACCGTCACGAATAGTGAGGGCTTCTGCATATTCACGAAGCTCATCCAGGCTTCTCGGTGGAACGTCTGGATCAAGTCCCGCCTCCTCGAATAGGTCCCGGCGAATAGCCAGCGCCCGAATTTCCGGTGCAAGGGCTGCGTACAGTGTCCCATCGGACGTACCTGCTTCAAGCATCGCGGGAGATATGTCATCCCAGCCGTCCCAACCTTCCAGATATTCATTAAGCGGCAAAAGGTTGCCGTCGGCGAGTACCGGGCCCAATTGACCGAAACCAAGTCCGAATACATCCGGACCGACTCTCCCGGCAAACGAGGTGTTGAGGACGGTGAAGTACTCCGCCCAGGGAATAACACGAAGCGAAACCGTGGCGTTCTCGACCCTTGCTTCGAAGCGTTCGATTATTTTCTCGTACGCTTCCCCATCCTCGCCGGAACCCGGAATCCAGAGATCGAGCTCGACAGTCTCGTCAGCCTCCTCAGCTGAACCACCGGCAAACAGTAAAACGGGAAGGATAAGTCCCACCACGACCAACAACACCACACCACTTTTTCGCATAGCGAAACCTCCTGCTGCGAACCTACGGATTGGGATACTCTCGCGAACGCCGTTGGGATGAAACGGTATGTTCCGTGCCACGGCTCGGGCAGAAGCGTACACCCGATCTATCCGAGAAGTTCCCGTACCATTCTATCGAGCCGCCATTTCTGTGAGGTGTCAACAAAAATGTTTAGCAAGTATCAATCGAATATAGAAAGTATGCTGTTGAGTGCAGACCCGAAGTGAAGCGGCTGTCTCCAGACGCAAACATCGCAAAGTCCCCGCTCTACCGCTCGCCGTCGCGAGTAAGATATCGCCAGTCGTCGGCGAAAGCACTTTCGCAAGCGGCGCCCGGTTTCACCGTGTCCATCTGTCCGCGGCCGGTTACGGGAAGCGTCCTCCCGTCGTACAGCGGATCCGCATATAGCGCGAACCATTCCGATAGGGCGTGCCGGAGTTCTTCCGCGATAGCTTTGAATTCCGAAAGACCGAAGAGATTGTGCGACTCCTCAGGGTCTTCGGCGAGGTCATAGAGCTCGTGGGGTCCGTATGGGTATCGGTGAACGTACTTCCAGCGGCTCGTGAGAATCATGTGTACCGGCCCGTATTCGCTGAACACGACAACGCCGCGGTCGGCATCATCAGGTCGATCCGAACCGGGCTCACGAAGCACCGGAAGCAGACTGATACCCGGGCGTCGGGTCGTGTCGGGAACGGAGTGTCCTGTGTACTCGAGAATCGTCGGGAAGATATCGTAGTGGCTGACCAGGGCATCCGATCGTACTCCCTGCGGTAGTGTTCCCGGATGCGAGAAGACGGCCGGCACTCGAACCGATGTCTCGAACATGTTTTGTGGAAATGTGGCGTTGCCCTTGCCGTACAGTCCGTGATGGCCCATGTTCATTCCGTTGTCGCTCGTGAATACGATAAGCGTATTCTCGCGTTGTCCATGATCCCGCAGCGCCTGCTCCACCCGCCGGATGTTGTCGTCCATGCGTTCTATTGCCGCGTAGTATCCGGAAAGTATGGCACGGCGTTCACGAGCGGTCCGCGGAACCGGGGCGCTGTTGATTTGCAGTGCATTCGTGCTCAGGTTCGGGACCGACTCAAAGGGACAGTCGGCAAAGTATCGGTCGTAAATCTCGGCCGGGTGCTCCTCGCGGTCCCACGGGCTGTGTGGCGCGGTATAGTGCAGCGAAAGGTAAAAGGGTTGATCGGCGGCGGAAGCCGACTCGAGAAACTCGAGCGCATGGTCCGTGATGACATCGGAAACGTAGCCGGGATGGACCGTCGCAACCCCGTCGCGGTCGACGAAGTGCGAGTCGTTGTAGGTTCCGGCGCCGTGCGGGTATACGAACCAATCGGTGAAGCCCTGCTGGGGAAGATGCACATTCCCGAGATGCCACTTCCCGAAACAGCCGCACCGATACCCCGCCGAAGCGAGTAGCGATACCGAGGAGGTAAGCCCGTCGAGGTATGAGATCGGCTGCGTACCGCCTTCCTCGAGATGCGTGTTACCGTGCCGAATCCAGTCATACACCCCATGCGCCGACGGGATAACTCCGGTGAGTATCGACGCCCGCGCCGGCGAGCAGACCGGTGAGACGCAATACATCCTGTCGAACGTCACACCGGACTCGGAGAGAGCGTCTATTCCCGGAGTGCGTACCTCGCGATTCCCGTATGCTCCTGAAGCCCAGTACCCCTGGTCATCGCTGAGAATGAAAATGATATTCGGCCGGGGATTCGCTGAATTCGGCATGCTGTTTCCTTGCTATTTGATGCCGGGAGTTTAGCATGTCCGTGCATACCCGCAAAGCATCTGGTGAACGCGTAGTATTATCAGCGATAGACTCGGCGTGACCAGCAAAAACCGGAGGTCGCCTTCGACCAGTGCGAGTC
>RECN01000140.1 GCA_007694005.1 Spirochaetaceae bacterium | reverse complement strand
GGCGGCGTGACAGCCCGACGTTTCGGATTCGGGGTCGGAGGTCTGCAGTGCGAATAGTGTCGAAATGGTCGAGAACATGTCAGAGTACCCTGGTACGGTTTGCCGTCTCTTACGTCGTTCTACTATGCGTGCCGACCGGGCTCTTGGTGGGTTTCCTCAGCAGTCACCTTGTCGGGCTGTACCGACAGGAGGTTCTTGATAACGCCCACAACGAAATAGCAACCATGCGGCACACGGTCGATTTCCAGCTGGAGCAGTTGGAGAACATAGCCGTACAACTGTCGATCGACCCGGACTTCACGGCGACGGTTGTTCTCGATAGGTACGAGCAGCTTCGGACGATCTCGAAGCTGCGAATCCTTCGGATGACGAATGACTTCATTGCGGAGATCGTCTATAGCATCCGGGGTACGGATCTCTATGTTTCATCTATCGGATCGCACGAAGCCAAGTACCTGCATGGCGTCTTGGGCGACCACGAAACGTGGCCGGCAGACGAACTGTTGAGGATACTCGTCGAGACGACCAGACCGCAATGGCGCTCGTTTGAGAATGTCACTGTGCAAGGTATGGTTGACAACCGCCTCAGCTTGGCGATCCCGGTTTTCCGCGGCGCGAGCGATCCCTTCGCAGTTGTGCTGTTCCAGGTGAGCCGGACGGCCTTCCTCTCTACGATAGTATCCGAAAAAACGTCCTCATCCCTACTCTGTCTTGTGGTCGTGGACAGTGATGGCAGCGAGATAATCGCAGACGGTCCGCGGTGCGGTTCCGACGCGAGAACCGCCGCTTTGCAGATTCAGGGCCGTGATGGCGGCGCGCCGAGAAGCGTGATCCTCGATGATGATGTACTCGTGTCGACTGCGGCGTCGGCACGGCTTCCGTGGACCTACATCCGCGTGGATTCGCTGGAATCGATAATGGGAAAGGTAAGGCTCGTCCAGATGCGGCTCCTGGCCGCGGTCGCCAGTGTGTTAGCGATCGGGGGACTACTCATATTCGCGTTCATGCGGATGAACTATCGTCCTACTCGCAACCTTGTGCAGACCATACTCACGGCCAGTTCGGCCGGGACGCCGTCAGGCGGGGATCTCGAACAAGCCGTGGACGTACTCAGTCAGATGCTTCAGTCCAACTACCTGCGGGAAGAGCGTATCCGATCTACGGCGCACCTGATACGTGAGTCACTGCTGCTCCGCTTGCTTCGCGGTTCATTAGGGTCAGCCGACGAGTTCAACGCAGCAGGCGCAGACTTAGATTTGAGGATCTCCGAAGGGACGCTTGCAGTCGCCGTCGTGCGGTTTGTAGCGGCTGACTCGCACATTGTCTCAGGGGTCCTAGCAAGCGGCGCCGTCGTGGAGACGCGGGAACCAGGACACTTCTGCTACTCGTTGGAAGGCATTCATCAGAATCTCGTGATCTTGATTCTCTCAACGGCTACGAACAGCAAGAAGGCCATCAGAAGGATGGTCGGAGGGGTGCGTCGGGCCCTGGCGGACCAAACGGGCCATCCGATAGCCATTGGAGTCGGCTCGATGTGCACGACGCCCGTAGAGCTGTACCGTTCGTATGTCGAGGCGAGCATTGTTTCTGGAGAAGCGCGTTCCGATGGTCCGGACCGCGTCGTCTACTACCGGAGCGGCGGCGGCGGAGACCCACAGGTCTGCCTGAATCAGCAACTCCAGGATCTGCGCACCGCTCTCGATGACTACGACCCCGAACGATTTTCCGTTGTAATGGATGGACTGATAGAGCTGATCCAAGCGGACCCCAAGAATCCGAAGCTTTCGGCTACCATTCACAGTCACGTGTCTGCCGCGGTGATGGATTGGAGCATACCGGCAGGGCGCGCGGTCGAGCACGCCGTCTCCACGGATAGCACACACGAAAAGACGCGCACACTCAGCCAGATGGCTGCCGTCAGGGAGATCGAGAACCTGAAGGAGACGGTAGTCACTCACATGCGGAGCGAGCGAAACGTGATGGATCACAGTCTGGTGGACCAGGTAAGGTCGTATGTGCGCGAGCACTATAGTGATCCAAGCTTCTGCGTTGCGCACCTCGCCGAGCGCTTCGGCACATCGGTTTCCGCTCTCAGCCACTTCTTTCGGTCGCATAGCGGTGACTCCCTTTCCACCTACGTACGGAGAACCAAGATCAGCGCGGCCAAGCAGCTGCTGACCGAGTCCGGAAGAACAGTCGAGGATATCGCCGAGGCCACCGGCTACTCGACGACGTCCTCCTTCATCCGAATGTTCAAGGCCCATACCGACGTAACCCCGGGATACTACCGGCGAATCCACCGCGGGCCGGGAACGTCGTAACGCAACGGTGGATGGCAAGACCATTCGCGAACAGCCGCTTCGAAGGGTTCCGTCGACAGCCGGCTTCACTTCTTGGCTATTCTCTCAACACTTAGCTATTTACAGGGACTACGTCACGTCTCAGAATGGTAGTAGGCTTGATAAGAAGGGAGGCCTTGTGTTCCGATTCGGCAGTTCCGGCGCCAAACAAGCCGGTGCCTCTGGCTCCATTTCGGGCGTTCCGACAGCCCTGAGGCGGAATCGAAAGAGCCTCACAGCGAGGGTATGGGCCGTCTCACCTCTGTATCTGTTCCTCTTGCCCGCGGTGCTCTACGTCGTCGTGTTCAACTACTGGCCCATGTACGGTCTGCAGATCGCTTTCAAGGACTTCCGTTCCGGGCTTGGCATACTCGGAAGCCCGTGGGTTGGCTTGACTCACTTCGACCGGTTCTTCCGTTCATACATGTTTCCTGTCCTGATCAGGAACACCCTCCTACTGAGCGGCTACCAGATCTTGGCGGGATTTCCAATACCCATCATCCTATCGATTGCAATTCACTACGCAGCACGCAGCGGTCTACGCCGCTTCACCCAGACCGTAACGTACGCGCCCTACTTCATCTCGCAAGTAGTCCTAGTGGGTATGCTGCTGCTAATGCTGTCGCCACGCACCGGGGTCGTGAACGTGTTTGTAAGAGCCCTCGGCGGTACGCCTGTCTTCTTCATGGGAAAGGAAGGGCTCTTCAGACACATCTATGTCTGGTCGGGAATCTGGCAGAACAGCGGATGGGCCTCGATTATCTACCTCGCAGTACTGTCCAACTCTGATCCTGACCTGCACGAGGCAGCGATTATCGATGGAGCCACGAAACCACAGCGTATTCGGCACATTGACATTCCAGTGCTGATCCCAACGGCTGTAATTTTGCTTGTCATGAACACCGGTCAGCTGCTCGCAATCGGCTTCGAAAAAGCTTACCTGATGCAGAACGACATCAACATCATGTCGTCTGAGATAATCGCGACCTATGTCTACAAGCTCGGCATCCTCAATGCGCAGTTCAGCTATACGTCTGCGATTGGTCTTTTCAACAACGTTATCAATTTTGCGCTGCTGCTCGGAGTGAACTCGTTGGCCCGGCGCTTCGCCAAGACTGGGATTATATGACTCATGAAGCACGTTAAGTTCACCACTCAAACCCGGACCGACATTGTGTTTGACGTACTCAATCACCTGTTCCTGGCCATTGTGATCTTGATCATCCTCTACCCGCTATATTTCGTCGTGATAGCGTCGTTCAGCAATCCTGACTATGTTAATGCTGGTCTTGTGACGGTCGTGCCGAGAGACGTCACGCTGTTGGGATACCAACTGATATTTGCCGACGCCCGTATCTGGACCGGCTACGGCAACACGATCATCTATGCTGCCGGTCTCGGCCTCCTCGGGTCGGCCATGACGCTGCTTGCAGCCTTCGCCCTATCCAGAAGGGACCTACCGGGACGCACCGGGATCATGGTGTTCTTCGTCATCACGATGTACTTCCAAGGCGGGCTCATTCCGACGTACTTAGTGATCCGCACGCTCGGCCTCGTCAATACCAGAGCCGTGATGGTGTTGTTCAACTCCTTCGTCGTGTTCTACGTGATCATAGCTCGTACATTCTATGAACACACAATACCCGAGGAGCTATACGACGCGGCGCGCATCGACGGGTGTTCGATTGCCGGTTTTTATTTCAGGATCGCGCTGCCTCTATCCAAAGCCATAGTCGCGGTTATCTTGCTGTACTACGTGATCATGGAATGGAACTCGTTCTTCAAAGGGCTGGTATATCTTCGCGAACCGAAGTACTACCCACTTCAACTGGTGCTGCGGGAAATACTGGTCCAAAGCGAGCAAGTCGAGGCGGACATGGCTGATCTTTCGTCTATCGCTGACAGGGACAGGGCGGCGGATCTCGTGCGGTACGGTGTCATCTTCGTTGCGTCAGTCCCGATGCTCGTCCTGTACCCATTCCTGCAACGGTACTTCGTGCAGGGCGTCATGATTGGAGCGATTAAGGGGTAGAGGGGGCTGAAATCTACTGAAGCACATAAGGAGGGGTCGTCCCATGAGAAATGCATAAGACCGGGGAGTTACGAGTCGAACGGTATGGGTGATTCGGAATGTGAGGCAAACAGCCGTCGACCCGACACTCTTCGGATCGCAAGGAGATCAACCGGAAGTCGATCTAAATGCAGGCGGCAGCATTCGATGTCGCATGACCCGGCTTTGGCGGGCAGGAAACCACTGAGCCAGTTTGGCTCACGATTGACCTTTCGTAGGAGGAAGTCGATATGAAGAAGACAATTACGGTGTTGCTGCTGGTTCTTGTTCTATCCTCGTTTGCATACGCTGGTGGCCAGAGGGAAGCTGAATCCGCGACGGCGGTGGTGTCCAGGACGGGTATGCCGATCGTTAGCCAGCCGATCACACTCACGGCTGCACGAATCCGAAGACCGCTCGACAAGACACCGATGGAGGCGAAGTCGTTCACTCAATACCTCGAAAAGCTGACGGGCATCCGCTACGAGTGGCAGTCGATCCCGGAGGAGGATGCAACAACGCGGGTGAACATCATGCTTGCAAGTGGCGATCTGCCTGATGTGATCATGGGAGTGCTAACGATGAGCCAACTCGCATCAAACTACGAATCGGGGATGTTCATACCGCTCGACGACTTGCTCGACGAGTGGGCGCCGAACCTCAAGAGGATCCTGGAGAAGGAGAACTCGAACTATAGAACTGCCGTGACCGCTCCTGACGGGAGGATCTATGGAACGCCGTCGCGCGAGATGGCTCCATGGCTTACGGTTGGTAACCACCTTTTCATTAACCGTTCCTGGCGGGAGCAGACCGGGCTTGCCATGCCACGAACGACAGACGAGTTCTATGACCTTCTGCGGGCTTTTAAGAGCGGCGACATGAATGGAAACGGTGATCCTACCGACGAGATCCCACTTTCCCTACTGGGGAGTACGAATTTCATCGGCGTGTTGGGTGCGTATGGTGCGGCATCCAACAACAACTGGATTCGGGTCGATTCGGGGGAGGTAATCTATGCGCCCACTCTGTTGGGGTTCCGGAAGGCCCTCGAAGATTACCACGTGCTATGGAACGAGGGCCTGCTCGATCAAGAAACGTTCAGCCAGAATCGTCATCAACTGAACGCAAAGGGGAAGGCTGATCCACACATAGTCGGAGCATATTTCGATTTCCTTATCCACAACGTCGTAGGAGAAGAACGCTGGAACGACTTTGAGTTGGTGTTACCATTGGAAGGGCCGGATGGCCACCGGGAGCACATGCGCGGCGTTCCCACACCACAACCCGGTGCCGTGATATCGAGAACGAACAAATACCCCGAAGCGACGATGCGCTGGGTAGACCACCTCCACAGTGACTACAAACATAGGTTCATGGCGTTTTTCGGAATGCCGGAGGACGGGACCATCGCGTTCGAAGACGGAAGGATGAGGCTACTCACAGAGAATACGCCCGAAGGATCGTCTTTTGGGGAGTTTTGGCTGTCGGCAGGATGGGGCAGCTTTCCACCGGTGATTATCACGCTCGAGGACAACTTGAACCACCGACTGGTGACTGGGCAGACTCGAGACAAGCTCGACTTCATCGAAGCGTACTCCCCGTATCTGGTCGAGGAGGTGATGCCCGTCACGATCATGGCGCCTGACGTGACGCGGGAGATCAGCGAAATACAGACAGATTTGGATACGCTGGTGTCGAGCTTCGTCGCGCGGTCGGTGATGGAAGGCTTGACTGACAGGGAGTGGAATCTGTTTCAAGACAGACTGCAACGGGCGAACTTACAACGCTTCGTAGAGTTACACCAGAAAGTGTACGACAGTGTCCGGTAGCAGAACAAGGTATGTGGGGCCGGGAAGCGAGTCGTCGGGGATGACCCCCCGGCGACTCCCAGCTTCCGATGGGAAGCAGATTCGGGCTCTGCTATCGCCTCGACCTGAGAGCGCCAAGCGGACGTATACATGAACACTGAGGAGTGATCAAGATGGCAGCTGGGAGTCTCGACAGAAGCACATGGAGAACAAACTCAAGACCGCCGGTGAGCGGGACGAGCCCCGGATCCCCGGCGGATCCGGGCAATCTCCGATGCGAGTACCTTCGCGATCCGGTAGCCGTCGATACGGCTGTGCCGCGGCTGAGCTGGGAACTGCGAACCGCCGCGACGGCTGAGCGATGCCTCGTGCAGAGCGCCTACCGCGTGCTCGTGGGGTCCTCCCTCGGTGTTCTCGAAGAGAACCGCGGAGACCTGTGGGACAGCGGCAAGGTGCCGTCCGGCGCCACGGCGGGTATCGCGTACGACGGCACACCGCTGACCAGCCGCCAGCGGTGCTACTGGAAGGTACGCACCTGGGACGAGCACGACCGGCCATCCGAGTGGTCGCCGGCGTCGCGGTTCACGATGGCCCTCCTGCGGCGCGACGACTGGAAGGCGGCGTGGATCACGTGTCGCCCGCAGCGGCCCGAGACCGCGGCGCACTTCGGCTTCCTGAGCCGATTCGCCGATACGCCCGACCTGACCACGTGGGTGCAGATCGATCTGGGTCGTGCCGAGCGGATCGACGGCGTGCGGCTGTGGGGAACGTGGATGACCGGCCGCTTCTCGCTACCGGGCGGAGGGTTTCCGCTGCGGTTCAGGGTCGAGATATCCGACGACCCCGGCTTTTCGCACGCCCGGACCGTCTTCGACCATACCGCGAGCGACTATCCTCTCCCGGGTCTGGAGCCGGTGCTTCTCGAGCTCGGCTCCCACGAGGCGCGGGTGATACGACTGACCGCCACGAAGCTCTCCGGCGAGCATGATGCGGTCTGGGATCCGGCGGGCGCGAAGTGGCGCGCGGGAGCGCAGACATCGAGCTACCTGGCGCTTGCCGAGATGGAGGTCCTCGGCAACGGGCGAAACCTCGCGCACGGAAAGCCGGTGACGGCTTCGGATGCCAACGAGCAGGAGTGCTTCAACCCGCCCGTGGACAGCCTGATCGCGCCGTGCATCCACGGCGGGTGGTCGCCCGACTATCTGACGGATGGACGGACGCAGCCGGACCTCGGCAGCCGCTTTCGACTCGCGCCCGTCTCCTCGCTGCGAAAGGAGTTCGTCGTCGAGAAGGCCGTCCGGAGGGCCACGCTCTACGCGACGGCCCTCGGATCGTACGAGTTCAGCCTGAACGGCGAGAAGATCGGGGATCATGTTCTCGCTCCCCCATGGACGGTCTTCTCGAAACGGGTGCTCTATCAGACGCTCGATGTGACCGCGATGCTGAAACCGGGCGCCAATACCCTCGCCGCGATGCTCGGCGACGGCTGGTTCCGCATGCGGGGCTGGGACTACTTCGGGAGCAACAAGCGATTCGCGGGATTCTACAACGCCGACGAGCGATGGCTTCTCGGACAGCTCGAAGTCGAGTTCACCGACGGAGACCGGATGACCGTCGCTACCGATCGGACGTGGCAGACCCACGGTGACGGCCCCTTCCGGTACGCGTCCATGTACGACGGCGTGCTCTACGACGAACGCAAGGAACTCCCGGGTTGGGACAAGCCGGGGTTCACCGGCCTGCAGGGGTGGATGAACGCCGTGGAAGGGTCACCGGCTGCCGTACCCGTCCTGTCGTCGCAATCGATCCCGCCGGTGCGCACGGGAAGGGAGATCGAGCCGGCTTCCTGCATCGAGCTCAGACCCGGAACGTTCGTCTACGACTTCGGCGAACAGATTGCCGGTGTCTGCAGGATCCGGGTGCGCGGTCCGCGCGACAGCGAAGTGAAGCTCCGATTCGCGCAGGCGCTCGACGAGGACGGATCGCTCTACGTTGCGAACCTCATGGGCAGCTACGACAACCAGGACGTGTTCGTGCTGGACGGCCAGGGTGTGCGGTCGCATACTCCGCTGTTCACCTACCATGGGTTCCGATACGTCGAGGTGACCGGCGCTCTCTCTGCCGACCATATCGAGGAGCTGACGGCCCTCGAGATCGGGAGCGATCTGGAGAGCAATCTCACCTTCTCCAGTTCCGACGGGCGACTGAACACGCTCGTCTCCATCATCGACAAAGCCTACCGGTCGAACATGCCGGGTATCGCTACCGACTGCGCCGGCCGCGACGAGAGGCTCCCATGGCTGGGAGACTGCTTCACCGTCGAAGTGCAGTCGATGTGCTCCATGTACGATTTCGCCGCCTTCGGCGCGAACGAAGTGCGCGTCATGCACGATGCCCTGAACTCTCATGGCGTGTGTCCGCCGACGCTCACGAAGGTGGCCGATGAGGGGGATCCACCCTACGCGTGCTGGAGTGACGCCGCCGTCGTCGCCCCCTACCTGATCTGGCTCAACTACGAGGATCGCCGTTCCCTGGAAGATGGATA